>CADCTQ010000211.1 GCA_902805615.1 uncultured Cytophagales bacterium | reverse complement strand
TGTCGTCTTCCCCCACGGTGGCAGCCTGGGCGTAGTTTACTTCCAGCAGGGGCAGCACCGCCAGGGCCGCCCCCACGCTGCCGGTCAGCCGGGCCAGCCGCTTCAGAAAGTCTTCCCGCGTAAGGGGCTTGTGGGTGTACTCGTCAAACAGGTTGATAATGCGCTGATCCATGGGCGTTGGGTTGGGGAGGGAGGGGTTGGTCAATGATTGTTGGGGATGGGTTGTCCGTTGGGCGGCGGGCAGTCTTTGGCCGGCGGCGGGGGCGCAAACCGGACCTCCAGCTGGTGCCAGCCCTGGTGGTACCCGTAGCGCACGTCCCACCCGTTCAAGGTGCAGATCTGCTTCACGATGGCGAGCCCCAGCCCGCTGGAGTCGCTGCTCTGGTTGCTCTTGCGGAACCGCTCAAACAACGTTTCGGTGGGCACCGGGGGCGGCGCGCCGGTATTGCGGATGCGGAACGCCGCGGCCGTAAGCGTGACCGACACGCAGCCGTCCGGGTGGTTGTGGCGGATGGCGTTGCCCAGCAGGTTGTTGAGCAAGATGTCGGCCAGCACCGGGTTCAGCTGCACCGGCACGGGTTCGGCGATCTGCTTTTCGAGGGTAAGCCCTTTCATGACGAACAGTTCGTGGAAGGCATCGAGGGCGTGGTGCAGGAGGGTGCTCAGGTCCACGGGTTCGGTGGCCCGGTATTCCTGGTTTTCCAGCCTGGTGAGCAGGGAGAGGGCCTGGCTGGTTTTGGAAAGTTTCTCCACGGCGTTGTGCGCCGCCAGGATCAACCCGGCCTGCTTTTCGCTGATCTCCGACTCCATCAGCAGTTCGAGCTTGCCCCGGATGACGGCCAGGGGCGTTTGCAGTTCGTGGGACGCGTTTTCGGTAAATTCCTTCAGGGACCGGTAATCGGAGGCGGCTTTGGTGGTCATCTGCTCCAGGAACCGGTGCAACTGCGTGAACTCTTGGGTGCGGGTGGGGGCAAGGCGCAGCGGCTCGGGACGCGTCACCGAAAAGGCCCCGATGGCCCGCAGGGTCTGGTTGAATGGCACCAGGAGCCGCCGCGACAGGAACCGGCTCAGCAGGCCCACCACGCCCAGCAGCAGCCCGAACGTCCAGCCCAGCGACTCGATGACGCCCTCGGCAATTTCGTCGGGCTCGGCCACCAGGTTGGAGGCGGAAATGTGGTAGTGCTTGCCGTGCATCTTGTAGGAAGCGGCGGCCCGCAACTCCCGTTCGTAGTGCCCGTGCGGCGGAAACCAGACGCTGGTGTCGGTCACGCGCAGCGGCACGGGCGGCGCCGCGTAGCTGCGTTCCTCGATGTGGACCTGGTAGCCGTCGAGCTGGTCGAGGCGGGTGCCTTCGCGCAGGTTTTTCGCCAGCAGCTCCACCGTGTCGCGGAGCCGGCGGGAGTCCTCCCGGATGATTTCGCGCTGCACGATGAAAAACACCAGGATGCCGCCGCCCAGCAGCACGGGCACGGTCACGGCCAGGAACCACAGCGTAAACTGGTCAATGAGCCTGAACCGCTTCATGGCTGGCCCGGGTTAAACCGGTACCCCAATCCGTAGACCGTGCCGATGTAGTCGTGCCCGCCGGCCGCCGTGATCTTCTTGCGCAGGTTCTTGACGTGCTGGTACACAAAGTCGAAGTTGGCCAGGTTGTCGGTGTAGTCGCCCCACAGGTGTTCGGCGATGGACTGGCGGGTGAGCACCCGGTTCTTGTTGATGAGGAAGTAGAGCAGCAGGTCGAACTCCTTGCGGGTCAGGTCGAGCGGGGCGCCGTGCACCCGGGCTTCGAGGGTGTCGGTATTGACACTGATTTCGTTGAAAGCCACCGTGTTGTCGCCGCGCAGGTTTTTGCGCCGGTAGAGGGCCTTCAGCCGGGCGTGCAGTTCGGGCAGGTGGAAGGGCTTGGTCAGGTAGTCGTCGGCGCCCAGGTCGAGGCCGCGCACCTTGTCGTCGAGGGCGTTTTTGGCCGAAATGATGAGCACGGTGCTTTCGATCTTCCCCGACCGGATCAGCCCGAGCAGGTTCAGCCCGTCGCCGTCGGGCAGCATGATGTCGAGCACGATGCAGTCGTAGGGGTAGGCGACCAGTTTGTCTTCGGCCTGCCCGTACGTGTAGCTTAGTTCGCAGAGGTACCCTTCGCCTTGCAGGTACTCCTGCATGCTCCGCGACAGGTCGGGGTTGTCCTCGATAATGAGCACCTTCATCATGTCCGCCAAGGTAAGCGTACTTTTTGAAGAAATTTTGAAGCGGGAAAAAATCAAAAAGCAGCGGAACCCAAAAAGCGAAGGGCATTGCCACGCCGGCAATGCCCTTCGTAAAAAAATCCGGCGGTTCGTTCAATTACCCGCATCGCACCGGTCTAATCGTCGCCGTGCTCACACTCATCGTCGTCGTGGTCGCGGTGCTCGCGGCAGTGGTGTTCGTGCTTGTCGTGGTGGCAATGGTCTTTGTCTTTGTGCTTGTGTTTATGCTTGTGTTCGTGGTGCTCCTCCTCGCGGCGCTCCACCACCACCACCCGTTCCCGGACCTGTCCGCGGGTATCCACTTCCACGTCGAAGGTGCCGTCGCCGCGTTGGATGCGGATGCGGAACCCGGTGCCCGTGCCGCCGCCCAGCCGTACGACCTGGCCGATGGTATAATTCTGAAAATTGCGCTGTAAAGACTGCACCACGGCCGCCGGCAACTCCCGTTGCGAAACGTTTTTCTCCTGGCCCAGCGCAGTCAGCAGGGGCAGGAAGCAAAACAGGACCCATGCACTTAATTTTTTCATACGAGCTGATTCTTTGGTAAAACGACATCGGTGAGAATGCAGTAAGTACCTCAGCCCGCCGGAAAGTGAACGCAGTCCCGTGGCTCCCAGGCATTTCCCGGCGGCGGCCCGGGTAAGAAACCGGCCCGAAAGACGTCCGTAACGGGCCAAACCCTTCACCGGAACCGGTATCCTCACGGGCGAAATCCGCCGGCCACGGCCCGGCGTGCGCCTACTTGAGCAGTTCGATGATTTCGCGGTTGCCGGTTTTCCCGGCGACGCTGGCGGCCGTAATGCCTTCTTCGGTCCGGGCGTTCTTGTCGGCGCCGCCGGCCAGGAGCAACTGCACCAGGGGGACACTTTCCCTTTCGGCGGCTTCCATCAGGGGCGTCCAGCCCGTCGCCACCAGGAGCGTGCCTTTGGCAACCGGTTGGGTGTTGCGGCCCTGCACCTCCACGGGCTGCACCGTTTTACCCCCCCGGGCGTTCACGTCGGCGCCAGCCGCCAGCAGCACTTTTGCCGTTTCCACGCGTTTTTCCGAAACCGCGAACAGGAGCGGGGTCCAGTTCGCCAGCGTGATGCGGAAGCCGTGCCCGAAATCGTTGTAGAAATTCATGTTCGTCCACTCGGCGGAGGCAACCGCCGCTACGTTGGCCCCGGCCGCAAGGAGCTGCTGCACCACTTGCGTACGGCCTTCGGCGCTGGCCGCGTGCAGGGCCATTCTCCCTTTGCCGTCGGCCTTGTTCACCTCGGCGCCATTGGTCAGCAGAAACGCCACTACCGGGCCCCGTCCTTCCCGGGCGGCCTCCGTGAGGGCGGTCCGCGCTTCGTCGGTGACGGCATTGACC
>CADCTQ010000210.1 GCA_902805615.1 uncultured Cytophagales bacterium | reverse complement strand
CCTGGAGCGCCGTGTAGTCCCGGGCGCCGCCGTCGCCCAGCCAGGCGTACAGGTCGGCCGCCTTGATGCCTGTGGACGGGTAGTAGCCCACCACGTTCACGTGCACGGCCTCGGAGCGGCTGTTGAAAATGTCGTAGGTGAACGTGCGGCTGGTGGCGTCGGTGTTGGTGTTGCCGTTGATGGTGAGGGTGTAGGTTTTGCCCTGTACCATCGAAAAGGGCAGCTTGAGGAACACCACGTGCTCGGTCGTGTGCTCGTAGCGGAAGTCGTTGACGGTGGTTAACCACTCCATCTGCGCCATGCCGTTGAGCTTCGATTTGCGGTGGCAGCTCGTGGGGTTGCGGCCCGCGCCGTAGTTGGGGTCGTCGCTCGAAGCCAGCGACCAGTTGGCCGGCAGCCCGGCGCTGGTGGTATTGAGGGCCGTGCCGTAGCGGACCACCTGCTGGGCATCATTCACGAACGTTACGTCGCCGTCCTTGAAAATGACCATTACGTAGTCGCGGTCGAGTACGCGGACTTCCGCCAGCCGGGTGGCCCAGAGGCGGGGCACGGCCGCGGCGTACAACAGTACCAGGAGGGCCAGGAGTCTAAGTTTTCTCATGCGTAAAAAGGGTTAGGGGAGGGGAAAAGAGGAAAAAGGGTGGTGTCGTCCCGCCTGCGTGGCAAACCCCCGGGGCAATCCGAAGGAGCCGTCCCGCAGCCGGTGTTTGATAAACAAGCCAATTATTAAAAATATGATAATTATTCCAATTTAAATCGAATTATCGTAAAACGCATTTCCCAATCGCCAATTTTTCTCGCGAAAAGCCGCGCCTGTTTTTCAATCATGAAGGCAGGATGCCGGCCGGGCAGGGGGGAAGTGCCGGTCCGGAATGCGGGGCGGGAGCAAAAAAGTGCGTTATTTGGGAACATGTACCCCTTGCTCCTGACCATTCATTCCCTGTTCCGGTGGGCCGTGCTGGCCGGGTTGCTTTTTGCGCTGCTGCGGGCGTACCGGGGCTGGCTTACCCGGGCCGCGTTTTCGGCCTTCGACGACACGGTGCGGCACGTGGCCGCCACCATTGCCCACGTCCAGTTGCTGATCGGCCTGGGCCTGTACTACGCCAGCCCGCTGACCAACTATTTCTACGACAACGCCCGGGCGGCCCTGCGCCAGCGGGAAATCCGGTTCTTCGGGCTGGAACACCCCTCGCTGATGCTGACGGCCATTGTGCTGATCTCGATTGGTTCGGCGCTGGCCAAACGCAAAACCGAACCAGCGGCCAAATTCAAAACGGTTGCCATCTGGTTTACCATTGCCTTGTTGTTGCTGCTGCTGTCCATTCCGTGGCCCTTCTCGCCCCTGGTCAGCCGGCCCTACGGGAGATGGGGGTAGGTTCGGGTTTCACGCAAAGGCGGGTTTCACGCAAAGGCGCAAAGGACGCAAAGGAGGGATTTGAACCGCAGAGGACGCAGAGGGCACATAGAGAAAGGAGGTAAAAAAGAAACCACCCCTGTCCCCTCCTTGAAAAAAGGAGGGGAACCGTAACAACCGGCTGCGTGACAAGGATAAATGCAGGTTACGAATGCCCATCAGCAAGGCCGCCATGTACGGCTCCCCTCCTCCATCAAGGCTACGATTAGGACACATTTTTGAAGTAGCGCGAAAAGCGGTCAGTGAGACACTGACCGCGGCAGCAAGAGACACTGACAACGGCACGGAACTACCTCCATAAAGATCCGCACGCCGCCGTCAGTGTCCGCCGCCGTCAGTGTCTCACTGACGGCTCGGGATCGCCTTTTATGACTCTTCTGCAAAAGTGTCCTAATCGTAGCCTTGATGGAGGAGGGGAGGCGCAATGCGACCCATTCCCGCAATGCGCTCCTTGCTGCGAAGTCACCGCACTGCGGCACTACCAGTGCAGTACCTCCTTTGCGCCTCCCTGGCGATCTTCGCGTGAAACCCTTGAAACCCTTAAAACCCGCCTTTACCGGTTGACCACCAGCTTTTGCACGGCACGGGTGCCGCAGGTGAGGAAGTAGACGCCGGGGGCCAGGTCGGCCACGGGCACCCGGACTTCGTTGGCACCGGGCTGCACTTCCACCCGGAAGCGTTTTACTTCGCGGGCCAGGCCGTTGTGGATCACCACGTCCACCGGGCCGCGGCGGTCGGTGGCAAAGGTGAGGGTCACCTGGTCATCGGCCGGGTTGGGGAACAGCCGGAAGGCTTCCGCTGCAAGGACCTCGGGTTCCGGTTCGGCGGCTTCGCGGGCGGCCCCGGGTACGAACGGCGAGAGGCGGTTGCCGGGAATGGGCCGTTCGAGGGCGCCGCCGGGCAATTGCCAGCCCACGGCCAGGTTGTCGCCGCCCGCGGCCTCCTTGTGCAGGGCTTCGATGTAGTACTTCTTGCCGGCCTCCAGGCGGATGGCGACCGACTTCTGACTGGCGTACTTGGTCCACTGCCGCGCGTACGTCCAGCCCGAATGGGCAATCCGTACTTTGCCCGTGGCGCTGTTGCTGGCAGACAACCACAGTTCGGTATTGTCGTCGCCGGCAATCCAGAACGTGTAGTAGCCCGTCACCGGCGGGTGCACGTAGCCCCGCATCCGCGTGCCGTAGTTGTCGCCCCGGTTGGACGGTGCTTCAAACAGCGTCGGCTGGCTGGTGAGGGAAGGCGACTGGGAGAGGGGAATGCCCGAAATGGAAGTGCCCGAAATGTTGGTCCACAGTTCCCGGCGGATCGTGCCCGTCACCAGGCCGGCCACCGTCCCGTCGGGGGCGGTGTAGTTTTTGGAGGCGTCGTCCAGGATCAGAATCCAGTCGTTGCCGCGCCCCTTGGTGCCCGGCGGGTCGAAGGACCGGGTGCCGCTGTTGCCAAACTTCCCGATGTAAGTGGCCTTCCCGGTGCGCGGGTCGAACCACCAGCCGTTGACGGCAGTGCCCGAACATTTGCCCAGGTTGGCCGTGAACGACTGCCCGGTGGACGCGTAGACGAACGCAAAATCGCCGCCCCGGCACGCGGTCATGTAGTCGGCCCCGCTGCCCTGGCCGGCGGCAATGATGCCTTGGTCGGGCACGATGCCCAGCATCCGGCGCGACTCCATCAGGCGGCGCAGGTGTTTCATCTGCCCGGCGCCCGGGTGGCCGAGGGCCGTTTTCCAGGGCGTACGGGGCGTGTTCTCCACCCGGTTGTTGCGCGTGGGGTCGTAGAACTGGAAGATGTTGTTGTTGCCGTACACGTACCCGAACGCCCCGCTGAACAGCGACCAGTACGCCGACTGCCGCACGTCGTAGTCATTGAACCAGCCGTTGGCCGCATTCCAGTTCACGGGGTGGTCTTCGTAGCACGCCTCCCCGTTGATGACCGGCTTGGCCGGGTAGCGGCGGTAGTCGGCCTGGGCGATGGTGGCCGACGAGGTCTGGTTGAACGCGTAGTGCCCCGACTGGTACATGTTGAAATTCAGCCAGGTATCGCCGTGGAAGTACGTAGACGACGTGGTTTTGCCCTTCGGATGGTAGGTAATGAGCTGGCTGGTGCCCACCACGCTGCGGATGCCCTCGGCCATGGCCCGGAAGATGGCGTAGTGCTTATATTCTTCGGGAACCTGGTCGCCGCCCAGAATCCAGATGATGGGCTTGTAGCGGTACCGGTTGGCGAGCCACGCGCCGTAGCGCCGGGCCGTTTCGGTCGTAAATATTTCAAGGTCCATGCTCGTGTACCCGTTCACCTTGTCGCCCCAGGCGGGCAGCAGGCCAAAGTACATGCCCAGCGACTCAGCCTTGTTGATGACATAATCCACGTGCTGGAAGTACGACTCGTTGGGCCGGGTGGGGTCGTTGTTGTGGAGCGGCGTGTGGCCGTACACGTTCGGTTCCGTCACGCCCCGCGCCTGCCAGGGCATGATCGGCGCCATGATGACCGTAAAGCCTTTCGCGGCCCGGTCGGCCATGTACAGGTCCACCTCCGAACGGTAGAGGCGCTTGAAGATCATCCAGCCGGTGTCGCCCAGGTAGAAGAAGGGCGACCCGTCGGTGTAGGTGAGGTAGCGGCCGTTGGCCGAAACCCGCAGGGGGCCTTTGACGGCCAGGGGGGCGTAGGCGGACGGGGCGAGCGGCGCGGGGGCAGCTTTTGCATCCTTCCGGGTTAACAGTTCGGGTACCGGGGCACTGGGGGGAAGGGCAAGGGAAGGGATACTCAACAGGCAAAGCAATGCCAGGCGGCAGCAGAAGGCTGCCGTTAATTTTAATTTTCTTTCCATTAATGCTGGTTATTAACTACTTAAAGGGGCCCCAACGGGCGGAAGCATAGGGCAATTTCCCGCAGCATCGGCGATAGGCGGTAAGCGGTTCCGGGGTACGAAGGTCTGGAAGGGGAAAAAAGGAAGGTGGAACTACTGTTTCATGCTTGCATTTTTTAAAGGTGGTAGGTGGGCCAAAGTTGCGGCACCACTAAGTTAGGCCGCGGTTCGTTCACCAAAGGATGCAACCATCCCCCAAAAAGCACGTTACGGCCCGGCGTCGGCGCGGTCAGGCCGTTTGCGTCGGCAGAATCAGACGATTCACCAATTCGTGAATCGCTGGCAAAGCCGGCAAAAAATGCGGCGAGGCATCCGTATGTAGCTGACTTACAGAAGCTTATTCTAAACCCCACAAAAAATGGCCGTGGAAGGGTACGCCAGGCCGGGAAGACAGAAATTTTTCCGCGCCCGAAATGAGAATGAGGAGTAAGCTGGTACAAAAACCAGTTTTTTTAGTGAAGAACGTGACGATTCCTGCCAAAACCTTACGTGGCCTGCGGAACCGGCCCGCCCGTTGATTGAAGGTTGCGAAGGCGAAAAATAAAACGATTTCGGCAAAACACTGTAAGATTCCAGGCACCACCGGGCTGAAAAGGCCGCAACCGGTTTTTCAGTGGGTGGTTTGGCAGTTGCACTAAAGCAATACGGGGCATATATTACGCGGGCCGCAAAAGTGACGCGGATTCACTAAAAACGCTCCTGCCGGTTCACCGTTTTGGAAACCGCCCGCCGGGGCGTTTGCCGTCGCGCGTCCGGGATCATTCGGCGCTTTTTCGCGGCGGGACCGCTTTTACGGCAGGGGCAATTTGATAGCTTTGCGGGCAGACACCCCTCTCCCCACCCACGCCCATGAGCTTGTTTCCGCACCGCGTACCCGCTTTGCTCTCCCTCCCCCTGGCTTTTCTCCTCCTGAGCACGTTGGGCCGGGCCCAGGTGGTCACCTGGCAGGGCCCCGAAGGTTTTGCCTCTGCCAAATACTACCAGGTAAAGGTCAACGGGACCCCGGTGCCGGTGTACGATACGCCCATTGCTTCGTACGCCGTGTTTGACTTTACGGGCAAGGTGACCGTGGAAGTGACCACGATGTTCGACGTGCGGTGGGTAGACGTGCGGCCGCTGCGGCACAACCTCAAACCGGTCTACACCGGCGACCATTCGTTCTCCCTCGCCCTCGACCAGCCCGGCAACCTGAGCGTGGAACTGAACGGCCGCATCCGGCAGCAACCCCTGTTCCTGTTTTCCAACGCTCCCGAAAAGGACAAGCCGGCGCGGACCGACAAGAACGTGGTCTGGTTCGAGTCGGGCAAGCTCTACAAGGACGTCAGGCTGGAACTCCAGGACAACCAGACGGTGTACATCGAAGGCGGCGCGGTGGTGCAGGGCTACTTGTTTGCCAACAACAAGAAGAACGTCACAATCCGGGGGCGGGGCATCCTCGACGGCTCCCTCAACCGGGAGCAGGTGGGCAACAAGGTGCGCTTCATTGACCTGCGGGACTGCGAGAACGGTTCGGTCCGCGACATCATCCTGCACAACGGCACCACCTGGCAGATTGCCATGTTCCACTGCAACCGCATGAGCATTACCAATGCCCGCATCGTGAGCGAAGCCGGCGGCGACGACGGCATGGACATTTTCCGGTGCACCAACGTGACCGTGGACGGCGTGTTCGCCCACACCAAAGACGACTGCATCGCCATCAAGTCGGGCGGCAAGTACCCGGCCGACCACCCGACCGACAACATCCTGGTCAAAAACTGCACGTTCTGGAACTCCCTGTGGGGCAACGCCGTGGAGGTGGGCTTTGAACTCTATTCGGCCGAAGTGAAAAACATCCGCTTCGAAAACATTGACATCATCCACGTGGAGGACGGGGCGGCCCTGAGCATCCACAACGCCGGCCAGTCCCACGTGCACCACGTGACCTTCGAGAACATCCGCATCGAAGACGCCGACCAGAAACTCATTGACGTGGCGATCTTCTTCTCGCAGTGGGGCCCCGACGGCATCCGCGACGAGGCATTCGTGAAAGCCAACTACCTGCACGGGGCCTGGGACGGCGTGCAGAAAATTCCCGCCGGCAAGGAGGCGCACCACCGCCAGTTCCGCGGCCGGGTCAGCGATATCGTGTTCAAGGACATTCACGTGGTGGACGGACAACTGCCCTTCTCGGTGTTCCACGGCTTTGACAAGGAGCACAACGTCACGGGCGTCACCATTGAAAATCTCACCTACCACGGCAAGCGCCTGACCACGCCCGAAGCCGCCAAAATCCGCACGCAGGACGCCGAAGTAACCATCCGGTAAGGGGGTGTCCGGATATTTTTTGGTGAAATGTTCTATGGGTGGCGGATAAACTTTTTACCGCTGTATCCAGGAGTAAGCTTGGTACGTTCTCCTGCTGGGCGTAATCTGTAATCCTTATTTGAGCTGCATGAAATATTCCTTGTACACCGGCAAGCTTGATGAGTTGCCAACTTCCCAAAAGTACCTGGTGAGTTGCCTCAACCAGTATAGCTACTGCGTAGCAGAGGAAGATGCGCAGTTTCAGGAAGCCCTGCTCCATTCGGAGGTATTGTTACCCGATGGAATAGGGATCGTGGCTGCGGTCAGGTTTCTGGACGGGAAAAGCATAAAGAAACTTGCCGGCACGGATCTGCACCTTCACCTGCTCCGCAAGCTGAACGAGGCCGGAGGCCGCTGCTTTTACCTGGGCTCGTCGGATGCAACGCTGCAAACAATAAAAGAACGCATTGCAATTGAATACCCGGCCGTACAAGTTGGTGCCTACGCTCCCCGCTACGCCGCTCATTTCAGTGAGGCAGAAAGTGCGGAGATGGTTGCCGCGGTCAACGCCTTCAACCCAGATGTGCTGTTTATCGGCATGACGGCTCCTAAACAGGAAAAATGGGCGTATGCGCATAAAGAGCGACTGAATGCGGGGGCGATCTGCTGCATCGGGGCCGTTTTTGATTTTTACGCGGGTAACGTGAAGCGGCCTTCCCCCTTCATGATTTCCCTGGGACTAGAGTGGTTGGGCCGTTTGCTGGGTGAACCGAAACGATTGTGGCGACGGTACCTTTACTACGGTCCGGTATTCCTGTGGCTCCTCTTCAAGGAGAAGGTATCCGGGCCACGAAAAGCGTTCGAAAACTGATCGCAACCAATGCCGGGGCCAGATTACTGCTAAACATCCTGAAGGTAAGGCACCTCGATATCTTCGGCGCTTACACCATTTGCGACCAACCCTTGCTGCAGATCAACATCCGAAAGGTTGATCTGGATCAACACTTTGTCGTCCACAATATCAATTTGCGCCACAAATTCATTGATGTATTCTTCTTCCACGCCATCCCAGCCCTGGGTAACCACGGCAAACCGGTTTTCCGCTTCATCGTACACCCGCACGTTCCTGAGATTGCTTTGTTTGCCGCCGTATCCACCTTTAAGCAGATAATTTAAGGTCGCCTTAACCGCATTGCGGTATAACTCTATTTTTTCCATGCGAATTGATTCGTTTACGGACGGAATACCAGGAGACTCATACTTGCTTCCTGTAAGATAGTTTTTATAAAGGGGGTCGTAACAGCGCATTGAACCAACAAAAAAGGCGGTCCCCAACGGGAGCCGCCCTCCTGGTATCTGCATCACGTAAAAAGTTGCACGATAGGATTCAGTCGCGGTAAAGCGCAAACAAATCTACCACGACCCGATTTCCCTACTGGTACGCCGGGTTTTGGGCCAGCCTTTTGTTCACATCCAGCTCGATTTGGGGAATGGGCAGGTATTCGTCCTTGCCCCTGACGAAGCTGCTGCGGCCCCGGGCCTTCATCACGGGCTCGGCAATGCCCCAGCGGACCAGGTCAAACCAGCGGTTCTCCTCCACGGCCAGTTCCACGAACCGTTCCTTCACAATGGCGTCGCGCAGGCGGGCCTGCTCATCCGAGCCCGCCAGGCCGGGCGTAAACTGCGCCGGTTCCGGCAGCGTGGCCGCCGTCAGCGGCGCCAGCCCGGCCCGCCCCCGCACCAGGTTGAGCGGCCCGTACGCCTGGGCGGTCTGCCCCAGTTCGTTCAGCGCTTCCGCGTGCAGGAGGAGCAGGTCGGCCAGGCGCAACACGCGGATGTTGATGCCCGAGCTTACCTGGTCCTGGAACTCGGAGCCGGGGCGAATGTACTTGGCGATTTCGTACCCGTGTACCGCCTTGGGGTTGCCGGGCAGGGCGACCACCGTGGCTTCCTTCCGCTCGGTGTCTTCGGGGGCGTACGCATCGAGCAGGTACTGCGAAACGTAGGCATTGCCAAAGCCCCGGGAGATGCTGAACTCGGCGCCCTTTACGTGGCCTTCGGTGCCGCCGCCGCTCCACACGTTGCCGGTGGCTTCTTTGGACGAGAACTGCACCTCGAACACCGATTCGCTGTTGTTTTCGGTGTCCTCCCTGAAATTGTCCCCGTAATTCTCCACCAGGCGGTAGGCCCCGTACGTGCCGTTGATGAGTTTGCCGAGCAGGTCCGCGGCCAGGGCGTATTCTTTCCGGTACACGTACACCTTGCCCAGCAGGCCGGCGGCACTGCCTTGCGTGGCCCGGCCCAGGTCCCCGGCGCCGTATTCCTGCTTCGGGGGCAGCAGTTCCAGGGCGGTGCTCAGGTCGGCCACGATCTGGCCGTACACCTCGGCAACCGTTTTCTTGGGCTGAAACAGGTTGGCGTCATCCGAAGAAGTGCCCGTGACCACCGGCACCTCGCCCCACAGCCGCACCAGGTCAAAGTAGTAGTAGGCCCTTAAAAAATGGGCTTCGCCCAGAATCCGGTTCCGGGTGCCTTCTTCCATGGGAATGCCCGGCACTTTTTCGATCACCGTGTTGGCCCGGAAGACGCCCGCGTACATGTCGCGCCAGATGTTGTAGGCCATGCCGTTGCTGGATGTGGTGAGAAAGTTGCGCCGCTGCTCGGCCCAGTCATCCGCTCCGGGGTCGGGGGCAATGTCGTCGGCAACCAGGTCGGTCATCATGTAGTACTCCCGGGCGTAGGTGCCAAACAGCTGGAGGGCGCCGTACGCGGCGTTCACGGCCCGTACGGCGTCGTTGGCGGTTTTGTAGAAGCTCTCATCGGACACCGTGTTCGGGTTGTTCTTCTCCAGGAACGCTTCTTTACAACCCGTATAAACAAGCCCCGTGGTCAGGGCGGTCATCATCAGTATAATGGCTTTTTTCATTTGCATAAACGTTGTGGGAAGGAAAGAGACGTAGGTTAGAAGCCGACCTGGAGGCCCAGCAGGAACGTGCGGGCCTGCGGGTACACGCCGGTATCAATGCCGCGGGAAAGGTTGCTCCCGCCGATTTCGGGATCAAAACCCGTGTACCTGGTAAGCGTCAGCAGGTTCTGCGAACTGGCGTACACGCGGAAGGTGGACAGGCCGCCAAGGGCTTTGAGCAGGCCGGCCGGCAACGAATAGCCCAGTTGCACGTTCTTCACGCGCAGGTAAGAGCCGCTTTCCAGGTACCGGTCCGACTCGCGGTTGTTCTGGTTGGGATCGGTGCTGACGGCGCGGGGCACTTTGCCGTTGCCCGGCTCCTCGGGGGACCGCCAGCGGTTGAGCACCTCGGCGCCGCTGTTGAAGTTGCGCGTCATCCCTTCCAGCCAGAGCCGGTTGGCGTTGTAGATCTGGTTGCCGTGCACGCCCTGGATGAACAGCGTGAAGTCGAACCCTTTGTAGGCCGCCGTGGCGTTGAACCCGTAGAAGAAGTCCGGGATCGGGCTGCCCAGGTACGTGCGGTCCTTCGAATTGACGATGCCGTTGCCGTCCAGGTCCCGGAATTTGATGTCGCCGGCCTGGGCGCCCGACTGGTAGAACGCCGTATCGCCGCCCACCGGGTCCACGCGGTTGAGCCCGTTGATCTCTTCCTGGCTGTTGAAAATGCGTTCTACCTGGTAGCCGTAAAAGGCGCCGACGGGGCCGCCCTCTTCGGTACGGGTAATGAACCGGTTGTCGAAATACCCGCCCGAGGTCAGGGGTTCGCCTTTGCCCAGCCGCAGTACTTTGTTCTGCACGGTGGTGATGTTGCCCGACACACTGTACTCGAAGCCACCCACCGACCGCTGGTAGGTGAGGCCGAGTTCAAACCCGGTGTTGCGCACGTCGCCGGCGTTGAGAGGCGGGGCCGTGGCTACGCCCGAGGTGGCCGGAATGGGAATGCCCGTCACCAGCACGTCTTCCGTGAACCGGTGGTAGTAATCGGCCGTCAGCAGGATCGAATTCTGGAACAGCCCCAGGTCCAGGCCGATGTCGGTTTGCGTAACGGTTTCCCAGCGCAGGTCGGGGTTGGCCAGGCCCGTGGGGGCGATCCCCGACGCCCTGCCGTTGTTGAGCACGTAATCGGTGGCCCCCGAAGCCGTCAGGCTGGTGGCGTAGGCGTAGTTGGGAATGCCTTCCTGGTTGCCCAACTGTCCCCAGCTGGCCCGCAGCTTGAGGTCCGACACGAACGGAATATCGGTCATGAATGCCTCTTCGCTCACGCGCCAGCCGACGGAAGCCGACGGGAACGTGCCGTACCGGTAGTTGCGGCCGAAGTTGGAGGAACCGTCGCGGCGGATGTTGGCCGTCAGCAGGTACTTGCCGGCAAATTCGTAGTTGACCCGGCCGAAAAAGGACCGGATGGCCCGTTCGTACTTGGCCCCGTCGCCGCTGCGGGAGGCGCCATTGCTGATCTGCACGGTGTTGTTGTTGGGAAAACCCTCCCCGAAAGAGCCGAACGTCTCGTAGGTGCTGCTTTGCTGCTCCACGCCGCCGAGTGCCGAAAACTGGTGCCGGCCCAGGGTCTGGGCGTACGTGAGCGTATTGGATGTGGTGATGCCGAAGTTGGTGCTGTTGGACGCGTACACCCGGGCCCGGTCGGAGAAGTTGCCGATGCCCTTGTCCATGAAAAAGGTGGGCGTAAACCGGCTGCTACGGCCGAAACTGATGTCGGCGCCTACGTTGGTGTTGAACGTGAGTCCTTTCACGATCTCCAGCGAAGCGTACACGTTGCCCAGCAAGCGGTTGTTGTAGTCCACGTCGTCAATGAGCGCCTCCAGGCCCACGGGGTTGCCGGCATCGAGGTTGTCGGTGGGGCCGGCGCCGCCGAATCCCCCTTCGTTGGCCGGGTTGTACACCCGCACGTGCGGCGATTGTTTGATCACGTTCTGGATGGCGTTGCCGCCCCCGCCATAGGCCGGCAGCTGCTTGATGGTGCGGCCCAGGGAAAGGTTCTCGCCGATCTTAAACCGGTTCAGCCTGGCTTCAGTGTTCACCCGGAACAGCAGGCGTTCAAAGCCGGTGCCGCGCATGATGCCGTCCTGCTGCTGGTAGCCCCCCGAGAACAGGTAGGAGCTTTTTTCCCCGCCGCCCGACACGGACAGGTTGTAGTTCTGGATCGGGGCGTTGCGGAACATTTCGTCCTGCCAGTCGGTGCCTTCTCCCACGGCCGCCTCCAGGGAGTCGAGGTTGTTGTAGAGGGGCACGTTGGGCAGCCCGCCGTTGCGGTTGCCGTCGTTGCTCCTTTCGCCCAGCTGGCGGGCATTGAGCAAATCCATGCGGCGCCAGGTGGACTGCACGCCGTAGTAGGTGTCGAAATCAACCCGGGGCTTGCCGCTGACGCCTTTTTTGGTCGTGATGAGCACCACGCCGTTGGCCGCCCGCGACCCGTAAATGGCCGCCGCCGAAGCGTCTTTGAGCACTTCAATGGATTCGATGTCGAGGGTGTTGAGGGTGTTGGTACCCCCCACGATGGGTACGCCGTCCACCACGTACAGGGGGTCGGTGCCGTTGATCGTGCCCACGCCCCGGATCTGCACCCTTACTTCGGCGCCGGGTTCCCCGCTGTCGTTGGTCACGTTCACGCCGGCGGCCCTCCCCTGCAAGGCGGCCTGCAGGTTGGTGACCGGCAACTGGTTGAGTTCTTTGGAGGACACCGAAGCAATGGAGCCCGTTACGTCCCGGCGCTGCTGCGTCCCGTACCCGACCACCACCACCTCGTTGAGGGATTTGGTGTCCGGGGAGAGGGCTACGTCAATCGTCGTCCGGCCCCCGATGGGCACTTCGGCCGTTGCGTAGCCAATGTAGGAAACGATCAGCACGCCGTCCGAGCCATCGTCGGGAATGGTGAGGCTGTACGTGCCGCCCGCGTCCGTCACCGTGCCCAGCGTGGTGCCCTTCAGCAGTACGTTCACGCCCGGCAGCGCCTCGCCGGCCACCGTGCGCACGGTGCCGCTCAGGCTGACGTCGCGGACCGGGTTGCCCGGTGTGCCCGTGGCTTCCGTGCCCGACCCGCCCGCGCCGGTGACCGGCCGGGTTTCCGACCCGGCTTCCCCCTGGGGCTGGCCAACTTCCGGCCCGGGCGGGTTGGCCGGGGCGTCATCGGCGGCCGGTTGGATGACGTACAGGCCCTTGCTGATGCGCTTGTACTTCAACTGCAACGGCGTGAGCAGGGCCTGGAGGGTTTTTTCCAGCTTGTTGCCGGCAATCCCGTTCACGTCCACGCTTTTGTGCTCGACGAGCTTTTCGTTGAAGGCAAAATTGACTTTGTGCGCGGCCCCCAGTTGCAGGAGCACTTCCCGCAGGGGCTTAAAGGTGGCCTGCCGGGACGCGGCGGCGCGTCCGGCGGGTGTCCCCCCCCGGTTAGAAGCCAGGTCTTGGGCGGGCAGCGGGGTTTCGGCAAGGCAAGCAGCCAGCAGTACCGCCGGCAGCCACGGGCGGGAAAAGGGGAAGCAGTATTTCATGGGCGTAACGGGTATGGGTTATGTTCTTTGCTAGGGGTTGGGCGTGAGGCGTACCTGGTTGCCCGATCGGCGCACCTCCAGGTTGAAGGACTCGGCCAGGGCCGACAGCAGCACGTCGGGGTCACGGGTGGGAATGGTGGCGGTAAACTGCTCGCGGGCCAGGGCAGGCTCCCCGAAAGTGACCCGGAGGCCGTAGTTGTCTTCCAGCAGTTGGGCCACCTGCGACAAGGGCATGGCTTCGAAAATCAGCTTGTTCTGCCGCCACGACGAGTACAGCGCCGGTTCTACCCGCCGGGTCCGGAAGGCGGTGTCCTCCTCCGAGAGGGCGGCGTACTGGCCGGGCTGCATCAGCAAAGTATCTGCCGTGGCCAGCTGCGCACTGGAGAGCTGCACTTTTCCTTCGCTGAGCACTACCTGCGTGGCCCCGCGGCGGTGGGCCACGTTGAACTGCGTGCCCAGCACTTCCACTTGCAGGTTGCCCGTGTGGACGATGAACTTTACCCCTGCGCCGCCGGCTTTCTTTTTGACTACTTTAAAAAAGGCTTCTCCTTCCAGCCACACTTCCCGGGGGGCGGGGGCTGACCAGTCGCGGCCGTACGTCAGGGTGGTGTTGGCATTGAGGGTCACTACGGAACCATCGGGCAGGGTGAGTTCGCGCAGGCCGCCCAGCGGCGTACGCACCGTGTGGGCAGGGTGCAGCCACCGGTCGTTGAGCAGGTAACCGGCGCCGGCCAGCATCAGCAGGCCCGCCAGCACCGCCGCCCATCGCTGCCAGTGGCGCCACGGGCCCGGCTGTCCGGCGGGTGCCGTCGCCCGGCCCGGCGCGAAGGGGATGGCCCGGCCCGCGGTGGCCCGGCGAAACTTCCCGACTTCCTGCTCCAGTTCCGACGCGGACAACTGGGGGGGGTGATACGCGTCCAGCATGCTTACCAGCTGGCGGGCCTGCTGCACCTCGGCCCGCTTTTCGGGATGCCGGGAGAGCCAGCTTTCCCAGAACGCATCGGCTTCGCGGCTGGTCCCGTTTACCCAACTCCGGAAGAAGGGATCGTCGGCAAATTCGGCAACGGAGAATTGGGCGTAGTCCATCTTTTGGCTTTTAGCAGCAGCAAACTGGCTTTTGCCAATAAGACAGGAGGTACCCGTTTTTTTACCGGATTTTTTCGGGAAAAATGCATTTTTTTTTGAGGCCGGCCGGGAGGTGCTTCAGGCAGCCGCCAGCAACAGGTACGTGAGCAGGGCCAGCGCCGCCAGCCCGTCGCTGAGGAGGCTCACGGCCATGCCGAATTCGTGGCGCAGCTTGTTGAGCCCTTCGTGCACCAGGTTGTACACCGACCGTTCCTTCAGCGACATCACTTCGGCAATGTTGGTGTACTCCAGGTTTTCGTAATAGCGCAGGTAGATCGCCTCCCGCTGCCGGTTGGTCAGCTTATTCAAAGCCTGCGCCAACTGCCGGGAGGTGCTCAGGTCGTCCTGGGCGCGGATGAGGAACTCTTCGGGCGAAAAAGAAATGGCTACGGCCGGAAAAAGGTCTTCCCGGTCGGAGGGCACCAGGGTGCGGGCGTAGTGCTGCTGGGCGGCCAGCACGTCAACCAGCCGCCGGCGAAAAGCCGTAAGCAAATAGGGCTTGATGGCCTTTACCTGCCCCAGTTGGCCGCGGTTGTTCCAGAGTTTGATGAACAACTCCTGGATGCAGTCCTTGGTCAGGTCCGCGTCGCCCGACACCTTCACCCCGTACCGGTAGAGCAACGGGTAAAACTTCTGCATCATCCAGCAGATGGCCTCGTTGTCCCCCTCCTGAAAGGCTTGCCACACTTCCGGATCGGTTTTGCCTTTGTAAAACTTGTCCATGCGCCAGTTGCGGGGTTAGTAGCGGGGTTGAGAATTTTCCGGGCCCTCCACGGTGGAACATCCTGGCAGTAGAACGGGCTTACCCGAAATTAACTACAATTAATCACATTTAAAATGGAATAAAGTAAATAAAACGGTGTTAATCCGGCGGGCAGCGTCCCTTATTCCGCCAAAAAAAGGCGGTCCCCAACGGGAGCCGCCTTTCCGGTGTTCTGCATCATGGAAAAAGTTGCACTACAAGATTCTGGCATTCGTTACGGACAAGGATACAATTCATCGTCCCAGCGATGACCCGTATGCTGGAGCGAACTCTTCGCTTTTTCACGTTTGGTGACGGAGCGGGCATCCGGAAAATCCGTCCGGGTGGCGGGGCGGGCCGCACCCCGGGCGAGGTACTTCCCGAAGTCGGCGGCGCTGATGCCGCTGCGCTTCGATTCGGCGAGAATCACTGTTCCAATGTCGCACATAACGGTGGGGGGTTTAAGTGGTCGGTTCGTTCGGTAATCCTTGACCTTGATTACCGCAGTTAAAGGATAAAAAGGATGGTATCCGGTATTGGCGTTTATTTGAGAATTGTACTCTTTCAATAAAAAACATTGTTCGATTGGCTCGGTCCGTACCGAACCAGCGCGTCACGATGCAGGCTCCTTCCGGGCCGGTACGGCGGTTGCGTCTTTGCGGGCGGAATCCGTCAAATGCCCGTTCATTGGCAGGAACCGCGTGCCGGACAAAGATAATGCATGTAAGGTCTGCCGCGGAAAAGAATGAACCCACTGGTGAATTTTGGGGAGCGAAGCCACGAAAAGAGGGCCCCAAGCAACAACTCACCCGTCCGAATCACCTTTCCGCAACACCGCCGGAATTGCACTGGTTCCCTTTGTTCGACAAATACCGAACCAGACTGCCGAAAAAGTCACCGCTTCTGCTTTTGCTGCACGTACCGGTCGAGCCGTTGCAGCGCTTCTCGCTCAAAAAAGGCGTAAAGGCCGGCAATGTCGCCCAGCGCCTGGTTGAATTGCGCGTGTTCATTGCTCCGCAGTTTGACGCAATTGCGCATCATGCGGCCCACCACGCCAATATGGCAGAGTTCCTTGCGCATCATTTCGAGCCAGTTCCCGGCGTTGCGCTGGCCTGTTCACGACGGATACACGGAGAAAATACGGAGGACACGGAGAAAAAAGGAGATGAGGGGAAGGAGACGGGAAGAACTGAACCGCACGGATCGCAAGGGGGAATACCAGCACGCAAAGGGCGCAAAGAAACAAGGAGAGGAAGGGCACGGCCTATTTGCTTGCGCAGCGAAAAGAGCGCATGGCGGGAAGGCGTCGCATCGCGGCTCCCCTCCTCGGAGCTAATCTTGTAGGGAAAAACAAATGGTAAGCGCCACATGGCGGGAAGGGGTCGCGTCGCGGGAAAGTGTCGCGTCGCGGGTAGTGGTCGCGTCGCGGCTCCCCTCCTCGGAGGGGCCGGGGGTGGGTTTACCGCCAGGAGAAGCGTTATCCCAGGTTTACCGCACCCCCTG
>CADCTQ010000209.1 GCA_902805615.1 uncultured Cytophagales bacterium | reverse complement strand
CCACGAGCCGCCCCACCTCCACCACGTGGCCGCCGAACTCGTGGCCGAGCACCACGGGGTAGTTGACGGGCCAGCTGTGGTCGGCCGACCACTGGTGCAGGTCGCTGCCGCACACACCGACGTTGGCGACTTCGAGCAGCACGTCTTCCTCTCCGATGGTGGGCCGGGGCACCTCGCGGATTTCAACGCAGCCCTTCCGGGGGGCATAGTTTACAACGGCTGGGGAAGTCATGGGAAAAATAGAAGTGAGAAGTGAGAAGTGAGAATTATCGAAATGGATATTTTTTCGGGCTCGATGGGGAAATGTAGGGAGAAACGGGGTTTCACGCAAAGGCGCAAAGGAGGAACGCAAAGGGCGCAGCGGGAAAAATTTTAAACCGCAGTGGGCGCGGAGGACACGGAGAAAAGGGAGTGGGGATTGGGCGATGCTCGATGTTAGGGGGATGAATGTATTGGGGTATTAAAGAATTAGGGTATTGGGAAGGGACCACCCCTGCCCCCTCCTTGAAAAAAGGAGGGGAACTCCACGGATACGGCTGCGCAGCAAGGAGAAACGTACGTCACATACAACAGTCAGCGGGGCCGATGGGTACGGCTCCCCTCCTTTTTCAAGGCTACGATTAGAACACTTTTGCAGAAGATTCATAAAAGGCTGTCCGGAGCCGTCAGTGAAGACACTGACGGCGGCGCGTGGATCTTTATCGTGGTAATGCCATCGTGGTCAGTGTCGCTGCCTCCGTGGTCAGTGTCGTATGTCCTTATCACCCTCCCTTGTGGTCACGCAGTGTAAATAAATACGCAGTAACGCAGTAGGCAGGCGCCCTTCCTTACGCGCAGTATCGTTACGCGCTAGTATCGTTCTTGCGGCGCTGAGATGGGCGGGCACCGTTCCTTACGCGCCCATATCGCTACGCGTTCGTATCGTTGTTTCGGCACCGGTGGAGTCGCGGCGCGTGGGCCCGGCCCAATGGCGAGGGGCGGGTAAGCCCAGTGGGGGGAAGCATCATTGGGCCTAGTTCTTTTTGGGGCAATGCCAAAAAGAACAAACCCCACTTACGCTTCATCAACCAATCACCAACCCCTCACTAACCCCGTCCTCCTCCAATACGCTCATCACATACCCTCACTGACCACTTTTTAGTTTATCCCAAAATGTGTCCTAATCGTAGCCTTTTTCAAGGAGGGCCGGGGGTGGTTCCTGCCTTAATACCTTAATTCCTCAATACCCCAATACCTTACTACATTCCCCCACCTCCCCTACTCCTCCTTCAAACAATGCACCGGGTTGATGCGGGCGGCGCGGAGGGCCTGGGTGCTTACGGTGAGCAGGGCGGTCAGCAGGGCCAGGCCGCCGGCAAGCCCGAAGTACCAGGGTTCCAGTTCGATGCGGTAGGCGAAGCCTGACAACCACTGCCGGGCGATGTAGAACCCGACCGGCAGGCCCACCACCACGGCTACCCCCACGAGCCGGGTAAACTCACCCGTCAGCAGGTACACGATGCCCGACTCGGTGGCGCCCAGCACCTTCCGCACGCCGATTTCCTTGCGCCGCCGTTCGGCCGAGAAGGCCGCCAGGCCCAGCAGCCCCAGGCAGGAAATGAGCACGGCCAGCCCGGCCGCGTACTGCGACAGGACCGCCACCCGCCCCTCGGCCACGTACTGCGCCTGGTAGGCGTCGTCGAGGAACTGGTAGTTGAACGCAAAGCCGGGGTTGAATGCCTTGTAGAACTGCCCGAGCTTTTGCAGCGTTTCCCGCTCCCTGCCCGCCTGCAGTTTAGCCAGCACCATTGTGGCCGTCTCGGGTTCCAGGGTAAACACGAAGGGCTCAATGGGCTGGTGCAGCGACTGGTAATGGAAGTCCTGCATCACCCCGATGATCTCGATGCGGGCCCCATTGTTGCCCTCAATGACCTTGCCCACCGGGTCTTGGAGGCCCAGGGCTTTTACAAGGGCCTCATTGACGACGTGTTTTCTCACGTCCGAACCAAACTGGCGGGAGAAAGAACGGCCCGCCTTCATGGGAACGCCCAGCGTTTCGATCATGTCGTAGTTCACCCGCATGTGGTGAACCATTACCTGCTTTTCCCCCAGGGTCATGTTACCCGTCTGGCCGAAGCCGTTGATGAATTCCCCGAGCTTGCTGGAAGCATTGACGACCCCGGGTATTTTTTTGATCTCCGCCAGGAAGGCATCCGGGTGCGCGGTGACCCGGCCCTCAGTCTCGAAAGCGATCAGTTGGTCTTTGTCGTAGCCCAGGTTTTTGTGCTGCACGAAGGCGACCTGCCGGTACAACACCAGCACCAGCACCGTAAACACCACCGAGAGGGTGAACTGGAACACCACCAGCCCTTTGCGGGCCCAGCCTTCGCCGGTGGCACTGTTGAACTTGCCCTTCAGCACCAGCGCCGGGTTGAAGCCCGACAGGTACAGGGCCGGGTAGCTGCCCGCCGCCAGCCCCGTGAAGGCCGTAATCGCCAGGGAAGCCAGCACGACGCCGGCCGACACGCCCAGGCCCAGCGACTTGCCGGTGAGGTGGTTGAACTGCGGCAACACCAGCGCCACCACCCCCACGGCCACCGCCAGCGCGGCAAAAGCCATCAGCAGCGACTCGCCCAGGTACTGCGCCACCAGCGTACGCCGCCCGGCGCCCACCACTTTCTTGATGCCCACTTCCTTGAGGCGCCGCGACGCTCTGGCCGTGGACAGGTTGGTGAAGTTGATGCAGGCGATGAGCAGGATGAACAAGGCAATGGCCGAAAACAGCTTGACGTACGCAATGCGCGTGCCCACGGGCCGGCCGTTCTCGAACTTGCCGTACAGGTACAGGTCGGCGTACGGCGTGGCAAGCAGCGTGCGGTGGGCATTTTTGGGGCTCCGGCGGGCCAGGAAGCCGGCCAGCTTCCGGTTGAAGGCGTCGGCGGGGGTGCCGGGCTTGAGGGCCACGTAGGTATGAAAAGGTTCGGGCCGGCTCCAGTCCACGTTCATGTGCATCACGTCTTCGGTAAACGCGTCGAAGGACAGCAGGAAGTCGAACGCCTCCGAGGAGTTGGGGGGCACGCCCTTGAAAATGCCCGACACGATCACCGGTTTTTTGGTCCCCATCGTTTCCCATTCCAGCGACTTGCCGAGGGCATTCCGGGTGGATTTGAACAGCCGGACGGCCAGTTCTTCCGAGAGCACAATGGCGCTTTTCCCGGCCAGCACCTGGTCTTTATGCCCCTGCGTGAGCGGGAAGGAAAAGGCGTGGAAGTAATCTTTGCCGGCAAACCGCCCGGTCGCCCGGATGTTGCGGCCCCCGTAGGTGAGGGTAAACTTGGGGAAAAAGGCGGGCGGCGTCATGGGCACGGCGTATTCGACTTCGGGCATTTCAGTCGCCAGGGTGTAGGCCAGTTGGTGCGGCGTGTCGCCTTTGGTCGTGATGCCGCCGCCTTCCTGCCAGTTTTCCATCACCTGGTAGAGTTGCCCCGCCCGTTCGTGGAATTTGTCCATCTGCCACTCGTCGTTCACCCACAGGTAGATGAGCAGCGTGCAGGCCAGGCCCGAGGAGAGGCCCAGCAGGTTGATGAAAAATGTACCCCGGTGCCGCCGGAAGTTCCGGTACATGAGCACTAAACTGTGTCTGAGCATTGAAAAAATGGTTTAAGTGTCGTTTGTTCCCCTGGTTGGTGCCCCACTGGCCGGGTTGCCCTTCGGTGCAATGATTCTCTGTAGATGCCCTAAAAAACGAAATTTCACAACAAGAGCCGGTCTTTACCTGGTTTTTTTATCAAAAAGTGTAATTATCACAAGATGGGCCTGGGGAAAAACTGCCCCTGCCCCGGACAGCCCGAAAGGCAAGTACCAAGCATCAAAATCTTGGTTATATTGAAGGAAAATCATCCATGGAAGCAACGCCGATTGTCGAGTACAGGAACGCAACGACCAGGCTGCGGATGTACCATTTGGAATGCACACTGGCTGTGCTCCTGCTTATCGGCGGCTTCATGCTTATTCCTGCGCTGTTGGCGCTGTTCATCCGGTCGTGGAATGCTGTTCACGTCAGCTTACTGGATTGCATTCCCGTGCTGGGCGTCTTCGCACTCATCGCAGGCTGCCGTAAAGCCCTTAAGCGAATCCAGATCAACTACCAGGAAAGGCAGGTAACGGTTGAATACATCTGGCTGGTGAGCCCGGTACGCCGGTGGGTCGTTCCTTTCGAACACCTGCAAACCGAAGTCATGTGGAAAGAAGGGATGCCGGATGAAATTGCCCGCTTGGAACGCTTCGATTCCATCGGACCATTGATCAGCATCAGCGAGGGAAAAATGGGACTGCCGGCCGATCAACTCCGGGAACTGCACGAAAAACTAACCGCCATTGCAACGGCCGGAAGCACGGAAGTACCGAGCATCAATCCCCGAAAATGAACCCGCAACTCAAAACCCTGTTCGACGCCGACCAGCACGACTGCCGGCACCAGCCGCCCGACAATACCCCGGCGTACTATGAACTGCGGGAACGGAACCGGCAGCGGCGGGAAAGCGTCCGGGCCCTCCTCCAAACCGGTCAATCCTTTTCGGGAGAGGACTATTTCCACGCCTGCATCATCTTCCTGCACGGCGACGGTCCCGACGATTTCTGGCCGGCCTATACGTACGCCCTCAGAAGCGTCCAACTCGGTCACCTGCCCGCCCGGCGGTTTGCCGCCGCAGCGTACGACCGGTGGCTTATGTACCAGGGCAAGCCCCAGAAGTTCGGGCTCCAGTACGTGCCCGACGGGGAACGGCTGCGGCTCTGGGACGTAGACTCCGCCACCACCGACGCCGAAAGGGCCGCCTGGGACGTGCCGCCGCTGCACCAACTCCACGAGATTGCCGCCGAAGCCACCCGGCAGTACGACCTGTCAAAGATTTCGATGGAAAACAAGCCCCGGTGGCTCAAGGACGCCGTGCAGCGGTGGAACGCGGAAAAGGACGCCGGGAGCAAATAGCGAGTCACCCCTCCCCGCGCATACTGCCCCGTTTGCTACCTTTGCCCCTCGCCCGGGGGCACGCAACCCGTACGTACCAAACCAAGCCGGACCGGACCGCCCCGCCCCATTATCCATTGTCCATTACCCATTTTCCATTAACATGTCGCTTCCCATCCTGGAAATCCTGGAAGACGTGAAAGGCGCCCTGCGGCGGCAGAACACCGTTATTTTGCAGGCCCCGCCCGGCGCCGGCAAGAGCACCGTGCTCCCGATTCACCTGCTCGACGAACCCTGGCTGGCCGGGCGCAAGATCCTGATGCTGCAACCGCGGCGGCTGGCGGCCCGGGCCGTGGCTTCGCGCCTGGCAACGCTGCTGGGCGAACCCCTCGGGGCCACGGCCGGCTACCGGGTGCGCTTCGAACGCGAAGTGAGCAGCAAAACCCGCATCGAAGTGCTCACCGAAGGCATCCTCACCCGGCTCTTGCAGGGCGACAACACGCTGGAGGGCGTCGGGATGGTGATCTTCGACGAGTTTCACGAACGCAGCCTGCACGCCGACCTGGCCCTGGCCCTGTGCCGTGAGGTGCAGCAGGTGCTGCGCGACGACCTGCGCATCCTGGTGATGTCGGCCACGCTGGACGGCGAAAAGCTGGCCCCGCTCCTGGGCGGGGCGCCGGTGCTCACCAGCCAGGGCCGCCAGTACCCCATCCGGTTCCAGTACCTGCCCCAGGGAAACGACGTGCCGCTGCCCCAGCGGGTGGCCCGGGCCGTGCGCAAGGCCCTCAGCGAACAGGAGGGCGACATCCTGGCCTTCCTGCCCGGCGCCGGCGAGATCGGGCGCACGCAGCAGTTGCTCGAGGAAAGCGCCGCCCACGTCCGCATCCACCCGCTGTACGGCGACCTGCCGCCGCGCCAGCAGCAGGAGGCCATCCTGCCCGGCCCGCCCGGCGTGCGCAAGGTGGTGCTGGCCACGTCCATTGCCGAAACCAGCCTCACCATCGAGGGCATCCGGGTGGTGGTCGACAGCGGCTTTGCCCGGTCGCCGCGCTTCGACCCGCGCACGGGCCTCACCCGCCTCGAAACCCTCCAGGTGACCGGCGACGCCGCCGACCAGCGGGCGGGCCGCGCCGGCCGGCTCGGGCCGGGGGTGTGCTACCGGCTGTGGCGCGAAGGGGCCCAGGTGCACCTGGTGCCGCACCGCACGCCCGAAATCCTGGAGGCCGACCTGGCTCCCACGGTGCTCGAACTGGCGCAGTGGGGCGTGAAGGATTTGCGCAGCCTGGCCTGGCTCACCCCGCCGCCCGCCGGGGCCGTGTCCCAGGCCCGCGAACTGCTCGTTCAGCTGGGCGCGCTGGACGGCGACCGCATTACTGAGCGGGGCAGGGCCATGCTGCGCCTGCCCACGCACCCGCGCCTGGCCCACCTGCTGCTCGAAGGCCGGCAGATGAAGCTGGCCGCCCTGGCCGCCGACATCGCGGCCCTGCTCGAAGAACGCGACCCGCTGCCCCGCGAGGCCGGCGCCGACCTGACGCTGCGGGTGGAGGCCCTGCGCAACTGGCGGGAAGGCGGGCGGGGCGCCGGCGACCGCACGTCGCTCGAACGGGCCGAACGGCTGGCGTCGGCGTGGCGCCGGATGCTGGAATTGCGCACCGACAACGCGCACCCGGCGCCGGCGCAGGTGGGCCGGCTGCTGGCCGCCGCCTACCCCGAACGGGTGGCCCGCAAACGGGAAGGCAGCCTCATGCAATACCGCCTCGCCAATGGCCGCCCGGTGCGCCTGCAGGACCACGATCCCCTCGCGCACGAAACCTGGCTGGCGGTGGCCCACCTCGACGCGGGCACCAACGAGGGCAAAATCTACCTGGCCGCCCCGCTCAACCCCGACGACCTGCGCGACCGCATGGACCGCCACGAGGTGGTGGACTGGGACGCGGCGAAGGGGGTGCTGGTGGCCCGCACCGAAACGCGCCTCGGCGACATCCTGGTGGAAAGCACGCCGCTGGCCCGGGTGGACGACGACCGGCGCCGGGCGGTGCTCTGCCGGGCCGTGCGCACGGAAGGGCTGAAGGTGCTGCCCTGGACGGAAGGGACGGCCGAATGGCAGGCGCGGGTGCTGAGCCTGCGCACCTGGCGCCCCGACGAACCCTGGCCCGACGTTTCCGATGCCCACCTGCTGGCGACGGTGGAAGACTGGCTCGGCCCGTACCTGGACCCCGGCGTGCGCCGCCGGGATGATTTCGGCAAGCTCAACCTGGGCAATATCCTGCCGGGCCTGCTGCCCTGGCCGCTGGCGGGCCGCCTCGACGAACTGGCCCCGCCGGCCATCAAGGTGCCCAGCGGCTCGCACATCCGCCTGCAATACTTCCCGGAGGGGGGCGACCCGGTGCTGGCCGTGCGGCTCCAGGAGATGTTCGGGCTGCTGCACACGCCGACGGTCAACGAGGGTCGTACGCGGGTGTTGCTGCACCTGCTCTCGCCGGGCTACCGGCCGGTGCAGGTGACGCAGGACCTGAAAAGCTTCTGGGAAAACACCTACCAGGTGGTGCGCAAGGAACTCCGCGTGCGGTACCCCAAACACTCCTGGCCCGAAGACCCCTGGACGGCCGAAGCCGTGCGCGGGGTGAAGCGGAAAGGGTGAGGGGTATTGGGGGATTAGGGTATTGGGGGATTAGGTGCCGCCCACCGGTTGAAGCGTGTATGCCCAATCGCCAAGAGTGGTTTAGTTAGCCCACGGTTGAAACCGTGTATGTGCTTAGCGGGCAGTATGAGATGCGTCATTGCGAGAAAAGGGGGCTGGCCTTTAGGGTCGGCATGACGAAGCAATCTCACCCGGAGAGGCGCCAAAGGCCACAGATGGCTCCCGCCTAAGGATCAGGTTTAAGAACCTGACCCCACCGGTAACGGCGTCTGGCGGTTCTCCGGGTGAGATTGCTTCGTCGCCCTTGCCGCTTGGCAACCCTGCTCCTCGCAATGACGCATTTCATATAACCCGCTCATCATGTACGAAGCCTTGGGTTAACCAAACGCACCATCAAACTGTGGGATGGTTGGCTAAAGCTACTTCGTCCGGCTCCCCTCTACATGCTGCGCCTCTGTGCTCCGTTCAATGGAAGTGCGGGCCGTACCAGAATGAATGGCGGTGCGGTTCTGCCCACCCGTAATGTTCGTTGTACAACGGCAACTCCAATGTCACGAACACCAGGAAGTACGTTCCGTAGGCAATGAGCAAAACCTTGTTTACTCCCCGTTTTCTGAACAGGCCGGCCAGTACGGCCAGGGACAGTCCTGCGCCCAGCGCATAGAAGAGGCACTGCACCATGTATTTATCAATGCCCGGGTGTCCGCTTTTTTGGGATGAGGCGTACTGGCTGACTACGCCGGGCAGTTCACGCAGTTCAATCCATTGGTCTGCAACGACCAGCATGAACAAGAGGTTGGCGGTGGTGTAGCCCGCAACAAGCCATTTCTTACGCATTCTTTCTCAATTTTTACGCCCGGATCAATTTTCGGTCGCTTTCACTTGTACCCGTATATTTTCAACGCCTCCTCCCCCATTTCTACGCTCAGCTCCGCCACCGGCTCCAGCAGACGATGGATTGCCTGGAGGTCCTGCACCGGGTCGCCCGAACCGGTACCCGTATGGCGGGGAAAGGCGATCCATTCGATTTCCCGGTAGGCGTACCAGCCGCCGGGCGGGCCGCTGACCATGCCTTCCATCGCGGAGGCGTAGTAGTCGAATTGGTACGACTGATGTGGGTGTATGAACAACTCCCGCCCGGAATCCTCCTCCCAAACCAGCTTTACCCGGCACTTTTTGACCAAGTGCGCGTGGTCAACCAACCGGCCCAGGAGCTTCACCCATTTGCGGTCGCTCATCAAAGTCCCGCTGAACCTTTCGCGAATGATCTTGTCCAGGTATTCGGTACTCCTGACGGGCGGCGCCTTCTTCATTGCCATCAATCCTTATCCTCATTTTTATCCTGCTGCCGCAACGACTGCTATTTCAAATTCCCCAACACCCCGGTTGCACGGGTACTTCTGCGTTGGGTTCAGGGCAGATTGCTTTCATATTGCTGGCAATGAAGTCCGTGCCTGGGTCCCGCAAGCCCGGCCAGCCGGGTCGCCGAAGCAGGCAGGGTGCATTCGGGTTACATGCCGGGTTACATGCCCTGCTGCTTTTTGTGCTCTTCCACGTTCCAGGTCATGCCCCAGTGCTTCACGTATTCGGACAGGGGCGGCAGGCCCACGGCGGCCCGGCGTTTGTCCACGTTGTCGGGGTCTTCCAGGGGCTGCACCGAATACGCGCCGGTGTGCGGGTCGCGGGAGATCTGGCTGCCGTAAATCTGTTTCTTGCCCTGCCTCAGCGCTACCCGGTCTTCGAGCAGGGCCAGTTGGTTTGCCTCCGCTTTGCCCTTTTTGACGGCCTCCCGCATCACCGGCAGGTACTGCACCTGCGTGGCCGAGTCGGCGTGCTGAATGACCAGGAACAAGGTGGTGTTGCCCTGGTAGCCCACCTCCGGCACGCCCAGCCAGCCGTGCCGGTCGAGGATGTCCTTTACCTTGATGAGGTTGACCGAATCCACGGCCGCCATGTTGGACCACAGGCGCTTTACCTGCTCCGATTCAAATCCGTGCTTTTTGCCCAGGCTGTCCACCATCAGGCGGTACTGCTGGTCGGCGAGGCAGATGGAGTCGA
The DNA here is from genome assembly GCA_902805615.1 of uncultured Cytophagales bacterium. Taxonomy (GTDB): domain Bacteria; phylum Bacteroidota; class Bacteroidia; order Cytophagales; family 172606-1; genus CADCTQ01. Next base: position 30,544 of record CADCTQ010000209.1, on the reverse strand, counting down.
GCCGGGTGCGCAGGGGCCCGTACAGGTGGTTGAGCCGTTCCGCTTCGGCGGCGCGCCGGGTCACCGGGGCGTTCCACCGCTTGTCTTTGCGCAGGGCCGCAAAAGCCGGTTCGTTGGGCACCTTTTGCTTGTCCGCGTACGTGCCGTAGGTCATCAGCCGGTCTATTTTCCGGAACGCGCTGTCGGCGTTGCCCACCCGGGCCCAGGCCCGGGCGGCGCCGAACATTTCGGGCATGAACCCCATCCAGCGGTTGGCCCTGAACGCCTGCGTGTACGCCTCGGTGGCCTGCCGGTAGGCCTTGGCCTGGTAGAGGGAGTCGGCCTTTTTTGCCAGTTGATAATACGCGCCGGGAACCTGGTGCTGCCCCCGGGCCAGTCCGGCGACCAGCAGGCAGCATACGCATGCAAATGGCTTCATTATTTTGTGGTTAGGTTGTACGGAATGTATCGCTTCCAGTGCCAAGGGGTAAAGGGGTCGCCGAGGGTCTGTTCGAGCATCGCTTTGAATATCTTTTCCCGTTGTCGCTACAACACCAGCACGATTACTTTTGGCTGGTAACGACAACGTGCAACTTTTGGCAGTGAAGTAAGCGCCAATTGCAGACCTTTAAGCTGACGAGAAGAAATTAACAGTATAACCTAATAAACATTAGCTGTTAATTGACTTCACATTGGATATAATCTCGGTAGTCCTGCTAGCATGCATTTTGGTTTTCTGAAGCGATTGGAAAATATCTTCCATCAGTGCGGCTAGATTATAACGGGCAGTTGTATGATTAGGATCAATGGCTAAAGCCCGTTCATAATGTTCCTTGGCCCGAGCATACTGGCTGAAATGATTTATCAGTAGTACGGCCAAATTGTTATGAGCAGCCGCATGGTTGGGATCAATGGCTAAAGCCCGTTCAAAATGCTCCCTGGCCCGATCATACTGGCCGAAATGTTCCATCAGCAGTACGGCCAAATTATTATGAGCAGCCACGTAGGCGGGATCAATGGTTAAAGCCCGTTCATAGTGCTCCCTGGCCTGCTTATGCTGTTGAAAATGATTTTTCAACAGTACAGCGAGGTTATTATGAGTAATAGGACTATCATAGTCAATAGTTAGAGCGTGTTCGTAATGCTCTTTCGCCTGCTCATGCTGGTTAAAATGATTTCTCAACAGTACAGCCAGGTTATTATGAGCAGCAGCGTAATCAGGATCAATCGTCAAAGCCTGTTCGTAGTGCACTTTGGCTTGCTCATGCATTTGGAAGTGTTCTACCAGTAGAAGAGCCAGGTTATTATGAGCAATTGCATTATGAGGATCAACAGCCAAAGCCTTTACATAATACTCTCTGGCCCACGTATATTGCTCGAAGTGCCCTTCCAGTAGGAGGGCCAGACTATTATAAACGTCAGACTGATCAGGATTAACAAGCAAAGCTTGTTCAAGCAATTGCTTTGCCTGCTCATATTTCTGTTCATCCAGGGCTTTAGCGCTTTTTACAAGCCATGGATTTTCAACACTGTTATCCTGCGGATGCGGAGCGCCTTGTTTCTCAGTCGGCTTGATTATTTGCGCACTGACCACCATAAGATGCGCCAGGTCTCCCCGTTCAATCGCTTGCGCCAGGAGTTTTGCCTGCGCAGCTTCGAGTTCCAACGTAAGAATGACACTGCCCTCGCGTTTGTGTTTGATGTTAACAGACTTTTTAACCTGTAGCAGTAGCCCGATGGCTTTCAACACATCACTTTGCTCGGCTTCGCTGAATGACTTGAAATCCCGGTTGATTGTGATTTCAATGTCTACTACTGCGGTTTCAACCGTGGCAGCATCGGCTTTTTTTCTAGCCGCCCGCTTTTTGCCGGGCGCAATGCCGTGTATGCCGCAAATCAACCTGTGAACTGCATCCGGATCGGAAATTCCATTGGTAAACTGTATACACGTTCTAGATCCCAGAAAGCCCCTGAGGCTTTGCATACTCGCGTTTGGGAGCAAGACCGGGATTACCCTAAATGAGTTGTCTTTTACTTGTTTGTCAATGGCTCGGCTGATTTCTTCTTCCACCCATCCTGGCGGCGTTTTCGACCCAACAAAGACTGCGCACGTTCTAGCTTCATCAATCCCTTTTTCCAAAGCCTGTCTGAAGGGCTGACCGGGAATGGCTACCCATTTATCGAACCATATCTCTAGATTAGCTTTTTTTTTTACTTCGTCAGCAATACGCTCAACCATGTTTGCATCTGCGTGGTGATAACTAAAGAAAACATCGTACTGTACCATAACCGAGTTCATACCGATGATGAGTTAACGGAATACAATTTGGGTTTAGGTAATTTATACATTTATCCGATTGTTTTCAATAATTCACCATCTTGGGGCGCTTATTTAGCCGATTAAATCGGATAGAGGTTTGGACGGATCGTTGACCGTTTGAGATGGTGCAATTCACAACTACGCACTTGCTCCAAGTGGTATAGATTGGGGGATGAGCAAGCGGACGCTTGGGAGAGAGAAGGCACAGGCGGACGCCTGCGCCAGCATGCCGGGCTAACACGGGGTGTGTTTACCAATAACTGCCTTTTAATGTTTAATAATAAAGGAGCTTTACCGTAAGGAGTGCATTGTACTACCACAGCTTCAAGATAGTTACCAAGTGCCCGATTGCCTGCCGTCGCGTGCTTTTCGTGCTCACGTGCTCTGCCGCGGGCGTTTGCTTTTCCTTCCAAGCGTCCGCTTGGTCATTCCTGCACCTGAGGAAAACGCGCGACAACCCATTATAAAAATGCAATACATTTACTATATCTAATCTCTCCTATTCAGCATTTTTTATTTAACATAAAAACAACTATTTGTACCATTTTGCCCAACACGAGCCTCCGCAGAGCAATATAAGCAGGCCAAACTGTTATTTATTTCTGCTCCCGCGCATCCCATCCTTTTTCTCCAAATTTACCCCTTCTGGTAATACCCTCCCAAACCCGTACCTCCCATGGCATCTCCCAACGTCCCCGAAGTATGGCTGCGCGGCCCGCTGCCCGGCGTGCCGCCCCTGCTGCAACCCGTGGCCCACGCCTTGTTGCAGGCCCGTGAAGAAGTAGACGCCTGCCTGCACGACTTCCCGGCGGAGCTGCTTTGGGAACGGCCGGCCGGCGTGGCGTCGGTGGGCTTTCACCTGCAACACCTGGCCGGCGTGCTCGACCGGCTCTTTACGTACGCCCGCGGCGAATCGCTCTCCCCCGGGCAACTGGCGGCGCTGGCGGCCGAAGGCAAACCGACCGGCCAGCCCGGCGAAGCGGCGGCGCTGGTGCAGCTTTTTCGGGAAGCGGTAGAAAAAGCAGTCGCGCAACTGCGCGTTACGGAAGAAAAAATCCTGACCCAGCCGCGGGAAGTGGGCCGGGCCAAACTGCCCTCCACGGTGCTCGGACTGCTTTTTCACGCCGCCGAACACACCCAGCGGCACGTGGGCCAGTTGCTGGTGACGGCCCGGGTAGTGCGCCAGGGACACCGATAAAGGCCGAAGCGCCCCAACCCAACGCCTACTTCCCATCGTATACGCTACCGGCTTCCCCGGAAACATGCGATGCGAAACATTTACGCCCGTTTTTTAACTTGCCTGGCCGTGGTGGCCGTTCTCCCCGGGGGAACCGCCGCCTACGCCCAGCGCGAATCGCAGCCCCGCGTCACGACGGCCGTGCCCTTCCTGCGCATCTCGCCCGACGCCCGGGCCGCCGGCATGGGCGACGCCGGGGTGGCTTCGCCCGCCGACGTGCATTCGATCTACTGGAACCCGGCCAAACTCGTGTTCGCCCCGGGCGGCAAGGGCCTCTCGTTTTCGTACGCCCCGTGGCTGCAAAAAATGGCGCCCAACATGTGGATTTCGCAGGTGACGGGCTTTTTCACCCTGCCCGACGGGCGGCAGTCGCTGGGCGCCTCGCTGGTGTATTTCAACCAGGGCACCCTCTACCTCAAAGACAACACCGGCCAGGGGGCCGGCAGCTTTTCCCCCCGCGAAGTGGCCTTTACCACCACGTACGCCCGCCGGCTGAGCGAACGGTTTTCGCTGGCGGCCAACCTCCGCTACATCTACTCCAACCTGTTCGGGGCCATGGAAAACGGGCTCACCGGCGACCCGGGCCACGGCGTGGCCGGCGACGTGGGGGCCTTTTTCCAGACCGACCCCGAGGCGTACCGCAACCGCCCGTTCAACGTGGCCGTGGGGGCTTCGCTCTCCAACCTGGGCACCAAGATGAACTACGGCGCCGGGGCGTACTTCCTGCCCACCACGCTGCGGCTGGGCACGGGCATCACCTACCGCTTCGGCGAACACGGCCGGTTTACCTGGACCCTCGACGCCCAGAAGCTGATGGTGCCCTCGCCGCCCCGGTACGAGCTGTCGGCCGATGGCGGCCAGTGGATCATAACGGGCGGCAAAAGCCCCGACCGCAACTACTTCAGCAGCGTGTTCGGCTCCTTCACCGACGCCCCCGACGGGCTGGCCGGCGAATGGCGGGAGATCATCGTGTCCACCGGCGTGGAAGTCCGCACGGGCGAATATTTCACCTTCCGGGGCGGCTACTTCCGCGAGTCGGCGGGGGAGGGCGACCGCAAATACTTCACGGCCGGGGCGGGCTTCGACTACCGGGGCATGGGCCTCAACGTGGCCTACCTGATGCCCCAGCAGCAGAACCACCCGCTGGCCGAAACGGTGCGCTTCACGCTTACCCTCACGCCCCAGGCCGGGGCCGCCCGCAACCCGCTGGTGTACAACCGCCCGGCCGGCGCCGGCGGGCGGGACCGCTACCGGGGTCCCTACCCGGGCGGGCGGCGGACCGGCGCCGGGGCGGGCGGCACGCGGGCCGCGTACGGCAAGAAAAGGCGCTATCCCTACACCCGCAGCGGCAGCGAAGGCCTGGCGGGGATATTCGGCAAGAAAAGCGGCTCGCTGAGCTACAAAAAGCTCAAGCAAGGGCAGAAAAAACGGGAACGCAGAACGCGGCGCACGCTCCGGCAGTACGGACGCAGCCGCTAACCTCTTTTCGGAATGACGCACAAACTCCTCTTTTTACTGGCAGGCATCGGGTTGGCGGCGGGCGGGGCCCGGGCCCAGGCCGTGGTGAACGCGGCCGGTACCACGATCAGCAACGGGGCGTACTCCCACTCCTTTTCGATCGGCGAAATTGCCACGACCACCCTGACCGGCCCGGACCGTTACCTGACCCAGGGCTACCTGCAACCCTACCTCCTGCCCGACGAAGGTCCCTTCGACTACTACCCCAACCCGGTGGTGGTGGACCTGACCCTGGTGAACGCCCGGCGGGTGGACCAGGTCAAGTTTTACGACGCGGCGGGCCGGCTGGTGCTTACGGCGCCCTACACCGGCAAGCCGCTGAACCTGTCCGTGCTGAGCGGGGCCGTGTACCTGGTCAACGCCTTCAGCAAGGGCAAATTGTTGCACAAGTTTTTCATCATCAAGCAGTAACCAGCCATGAAACGAGCCTATCCCCGAGCCGGCCGCACCCTTTTGCCCCTGTTGTTGCTCCTGCTCCTGCAAGCGCCGGCGGCAGCCCAGGCGCCCCAGCGGTTCAACTACCAGGGCGTCATCCGCGACAAAGACGGCAATCCCCTCACCCGGGGCAACGTGACGGTCCGGTTCACCATCCTGGAAGGATCGGAGAGCGGCCCGGCCGTGTACACCGAGACGCAAACCGTGGAAATGAACAACCCGTTCGGGCTCTTTACGCTGGCCATCGGCACGGGGAGCGACTTCCGCAACGTGAACTGGGCCACGGGCCGGAAGTTCCTGCAAGTAGAAGCCGACCCCGCGGGCGGTTCGCAGTTCGAGCTGCTGGGCCGCGTGCAACTGCTGTCGGTGCCCTATGCCCTCTACGCCGAACGGGCCGGCAACGCCGCCGGCAACCTGCGCCTCGAAGGCAGCACGGGCATCAGCGTCACCACGCGCCGGGTCAACGATACCACGGTGGTGACCATCGCCAACACGGCCGGCGGCGGTGCCGGTACGCCCGGACCGGCTGGTCCTCCCGGTGCGGCCGGGCCGAAGGGCGATCCGGGGCCAAAAGGCGACAAGGGCGATCCGGGGCTGGCGGGTCCCGCCGGGCCGGGCGGACCGGCCGGCCCCCCGGGACCAGCGGGTTCTGCGGGTCCGGCCGGGCCGAAGGGCGATAAGGGTGATCCGGGACCGGCGGGGCCCGCGGGCACACCGGGCACGCAAGGACTTGCCGGTCCGGCGGGGCCGAAAGGCGACAAGGGTGATAAAGGTGATCCGGGACCGGCCGGTCCCGCGGGAGCGCCGGGGGTCGCCGGACCGGCCGGCGCGGTTGGTCCTCCCGGTCCCGCCGGTGCGCAAGGTCCGGCCGGCCCCCCCGGTCCGCAAGGCCCTGCGGGTCCGGGCGGCGGGGGTGGCGGCACGGCGTACACGGGCGGCGACTTCATTACGGTCACCGGCAACCGCATCAACAACACGGCCCCCGACCTGCGGGTTACCCTCACCGGCCGGGGCGCCACCACGGTAACGGGCACGTACCCCAACTTCATCATTGAGTCAACGGCGGGGACCGGGGGCGGACCGGCCTACAAGGAGGGAGAGGGCATTGACATTGACGCCACCAACACGATCATCAACACGGCCCCCGACCAGCCCATCAGACTGACGGGTACGGGCGGCACCACCGTCACGGGCACGTACCCCAACTTCACCATCAACTCGGCGGCCGGCGGGGCCGCCTTTACGGGCACCAACGGGGTGGTGCCGCGCTTCAGCGTTGCCGGCGGCGGGACAACCATCCAGAACTCCACCATCACCAACGCGGGCAGCGGCCTGCTCGTGCAGGGCAGCAGCGCCTACGACTTCGCCCAGGTCAACAGCAACACGCGCCTGATGTGGATTCCGGGGCGCAGCGCCTTCCGGGCCGGCCTCGTCACGGGCGACCAGTGGAGCGCGGCCAACATCGGCGAAAGTTCGGTAGCGATGGGCGAAAACACGCTGGCCTCGGGCCAGGGCTCGGTGGCGATGGGCCGCAACAGCCGGGCGCAGGAACAGGGGGCCAGCGCCCTGGGCAACAGTGCCTTTGCCCGCGGCAACGGCGCCACGGCCCTCGGGTGGGCGTCCATTGCCACCGGCACCGGGGCCTTTTCCTCGGGCACGCACGTGTACGCCGTCGGGGACTACTCCACGGTGATCGGTACGTACGCTTCCACGACCCAAAACCGCCAGGCCGACCGCCTTCGGGTGGCCGGGCTCAACAGCAACAATGGCTACCGGGGCAGCTTCATCATCACCGACGGCCTGGGCGGCGACGGCGGCGGCCTGCCGGGGTCGCCCGAAGACCCCAGCCGCTACGTGTTTGCCAGCGACGACAACCAGTTCACGGCCCGTTTCGCCAACGGCTACCGCTTCTTCACGTCGGGCAATACGGGCGCGGGGGCTCCGGGCATCTTCATCGAGCCGGGCCAGAACGGCATCGGCGCCTCTTCGGACGTGCGCAAAAAGGAGAACTTCAAACCCCTGGACGGCGAAGCGATGCTGCGCAAGATCGGCCGTTTCCGCCTCCACACCTGGAACTATAAGGGCCAGGACCCCAAACGGTTCCGGCACTACGGCCCGATGGCCCAGGACTTCTTCGCCGCCTTCGGCCACGACGGGGTCGGGGTGATCGGCACGGACACGACCATTACCTCTACGGACTTTAATGGCATCAATTTTGCCGCCATCCAGGCGCTGGTGGAACGCACCGAGCAGTTGCGGCAGAAGGACGGGCAACTGGAAGCGAAGACGCGGGAACTGGAAGCCCTGCTCGAACGGTTTCATGCACAGCAAGCCCAAAACGAAAAGTTGCAGGCCGACCTCTCCACGCAGCAGCAGCAGACCGAACAGCTCCGCCTGGACCTCGAACGGGTCAAAGCCCATATCGGGCTTCCTCCCCAAAAAGGAGGAAAGGAGACCGCAGACGGGAGGAAGGCAGACCGGAAGAGGGATCGGGAACGGGCCGCGCCGGTGGTCCGGCGGGAGTAAACGGGAGCGGGAGAAAGGGAGGCCGGAGGGCGGCCATGCAAGTTGATTGAATCGTTGAGGGGTGGTGGTAAATGAGGAAGGGATGAACGAGAAAAGTGTCCAAGTGCCACTTTAAGCCACGAAGGCAGCAAGACACCAAGGGACACGAAGACTTCCGTTCCCGCGCCAGCCTTGGTGACCCTTTGTGTCCTGGTGCCTTCGTGGCTGAGACCGGTCCCGATTGCCCGGTCCTCATTGCCCGCAGAATGCCCTTTTACCTGGTGCCCCTCCGTTAAATAATACTCATAAATGCCTGACAATAACACACTCCACGCAGATCAAACCCAACCTAACAGTCGGACAGCCGGTCTCCCTCCCCCCGGTCTCCGGCCCCCTTTCACGATGAACAAACTGATTTTCGGCCTGGCGTTTTCGTGGGTGCTTGCCGGCCTGGTACCGGCCGTGCGGGCGCAGCAGGCGCCGCCCCGGGTAACCCATTACTACATTGACGACGGCACGGCCTTCAGCGCCGAGGACTTCGGGCGGGTGGCCGAGGACCCGGCCCGGGCGGACGCGGCCTTCTGGCAGGTGCAGCTCTACCGCGAAGGCAGCCTCGAACGGGACAGCGCCTGGGGGGCCATCTCGGGCCCGGACTGGAAGTCGGTGCTGGACCAGTACTACCGCGAACTCACCTTTGAGCAGGATTACCGGAAACTTTTCCGGCAGGCCCCGCCGCAGTACAAGGAGCGCAACTACACCAACCACGTAGCTCCCGTAGCCATCCGGGTGAAGAAAAAAGCCCGGCAGTACAAGGCCCTCGTGGCGCAACTGCCCACCGTAAGCACCAAGCTCAACAAGCACATTGACTTTTTCGTGTCGGCCAACAAAACCGTGGAGGACAATTCCGACGTGCTCATGTCCAACGAGTTGCGCAACCAGCTCAAGAACTACGCCACCGAACTCATGCGCATCACCAAGAACTTCCGGAACGCGGAACTCGAACTGCTCTATGACCCCAACCCGCTGCTGATGGAAAACCTCATCCGGGGCGACTACCGGGGCAAGGGCGGCATTGACGAGGCGCTGGCCCCCCTGGAGAAGCTGCAACCCGCTCTCCAGCAACTGCTCACCAAGGAATACGACCCCGAACGCCCCATTCCCGTGCAGCAGCCGGACAGCTCGAATAATTAATTACGAATGACGAATGACTGCTTGGGGGATGGGCATCCACAAACGATTGGAGAGTCATCCCCCTGCCCCCTTCGCTTGCCCACGGGCAAACCAAACCCACAAGGGTACGGAGGCGTGAGCCGAACGTACCGAACGTAGTGCTGCGTGCCCATCGGTGCTGCCGCAAGGGAACTGTATATGACTGACGGGAACGTACCATTTCCTTGCCCCAGCGCGCAGTGCCGGGGGAGGGCTCCCCTACCCTACTGGTCCAAGCATCGCGGTAGGGTTCGATTCCAGACGCGTAGCGCAAAGATCACCACTGGTTCAAGCGTCTACGCTTGAACCTTTCCTCTTGCCTGTACCCGCATCCCCGCGTACGCCAGTCTCCTTCCCCAAGCGTCCACGCTTGGTTTACTCATACATTCGCAAAGCACAAATTCAACCGACAGGCGTGGACCATGCCGGGGCGTTACCGGGCCAGTTGGTTGATGGGAATGATGACGCCTTTGCCGTCTTTGCCGCCGGTGAGCAGGCCGACCACCACGGGTTTGTTGCCCCTGACGAGGTAGGCCGGGCCGCCGAAAGTGCTCACCTCGAAGGGCGTGCCGCGGAGGGCCACCGTGCCCCCGTCCGGGACGTCGGGGGCGGCCGTGCGCCGGGTATAGGTGGGCGACCCCACCGGGCCTTCCTGCACGCCGGCCGGAATTTCGTAGCCCAGCAGGTGAACCGGGCTGCCGGCCGCCCGCAGCATCCCCGTATCGTCGGCAGGCAGGCCCGTGACGGGCACTTTCGCCACTGCCCAGTCGTGGGCGTGGTCGGGACCGGCCACCACGATTTTCCCCTCCCCGAAGCCGAAGTTGCCCGTCACCGTCTGGTCGTGGGTGCTGTCGGCGGCGAACTGCGCGTCGGAGAGGGTCAGTTCCGGCCCGCCGGGCGCAGTGGCAACCAGCTTCACCGTGGCCCGGCCCCCGTTGTGGTGCACGAAGTTGGCGAACAGGCTCAGCAGGTCCTTCTCCCCTTCCGGGTACGCCCAGGGCTTCACCCAGCGCCGGGCGGTCACGAACCGGCCATCTTCCAGCACGAAGCCCGTGCCCGTGCCCAGGAAGTAATCCTTCAGCCGCACCGACTTGCGGCTGCCGTCGGTGAGGTCAACCGGCTGGCCGGTCTGGCTCCGCACGGTGAGGAAAACGCGGACGGCGTAGACCTGTCCCTGCGTGTTGCCCACGGCCACGGCCTCGGCGTCGGGCTTGCGCACGGGTTCGGAACGGCGGGGGCGGCGGGGCGGCCGGGCCGTGGCTGTCTTCACCAGGGCCTTGATGATTTTGCTCTGCCGCGTAAGCGCCTCCTGGAACGCCTCGTTCCGCCGGTTGACCGCCGCCAGGGCTTCGGCCCGCCGGGTTTGTTCGGCCACCAGCACCGAGTTGCCCGCCGCCAGCGCCTTCTGCTGCTGTTCCACCTGTTCGGTCACCGACTCGGCCACGGCCGTGAGCCGGGCCTGCCCGCTGCGCACCTTCGTAAACTGGATGCCCACCGCGGCGGCCCCCACCAGGAAGATGACCAGCAGGGCGAGCAGCACGAGCCGGTAGGGCCGCACGGCCTGTTCGGCAAACAGCCTGATGCGGCTGGTGAACCGCGGGGCGGTGCTGTCGGACGGCACGAGAAAGCGCATCCGCGGGCCGTCGGCCGAGAGCTGGATTTCGTCGCCGTCGTGCAGGAGCCACTCCTTGTGCACCGGCCGGCCGTTCACCAGCGTCTGGTTGGTGGCCGACAGGTTGTAGATGTACACCTTTTGCCCCTTTCTTTCGAGGGCGGCGTGCTTGCGGCTTACCGTGGGGGCATCCTCCCCGAACCGAACGGCGCATTCCTGGTCGCGCCCCAACTCCACGTACGCCGCGGCCAGCACTTTGGTGGCATTGGCCGGATATTCACCCGTGTCGGTCAGGAACTGGAGGGTGAAGGAAGAACCCGTATTTCCGCTGCGTACTTTCATACCGTTGTCTTTGCCGTGTACCCTTTCTACGCATTGTACGGGCGAAGCGGCGGGAGAAGTTGTGGAATCGGCAACTTTGGCCGTACCGGGCGGCGCCGTACCGGGCGGCGGGGTGACCGCATCCGCGCAAAAGTGTCCGCCCGTGGACAGTGCGGGACGCGGCGGCGGGGGCGCAGGGGCCCCGAAGCCCGCTTCCCGGGAGTGGCACGGGGATTGTCCCGCTACCGCCATTGCCCGGCGGGCCGTCCAAACCGGCATTCCTCACCTGATCTTCCCATGCTGCAAAACTACCTGACCGTTGCCTGGCGCAATCTCCTCCGCAACAAAGGCTACACCTTCATCAACGTGGCGGGCCTCGCCGTGGGCATGGCCTGCTGCCTGCTCATCACCCTCTACGTCCGCCACGAGTTGTCCTATGACCGCTACCACGCGCAGGCCGGCCAGGTCTACCGGGTGTTGCAGGCTTTCCGGAACGGCGTAACCGTACCGGGCCAGCGGCCGGCCCCGGAAGAGTTCCAGGTGTGGGGCAACGCCCCGGTGGGCCCCGCCCTGGCCGCCGACTTTCCGGAAGTACGCAAGATGGTGCGCTTCACCAGCCACAAGAGCCTGCTGCTCCAGCACGGCGACCGGCGTTTCCAGCAGGAAGACCTGCTGTTCATGGATTCGACGGCCTTCGAGGTGTTCAGCTGGAAGATGCTGGCGGGCAACCCGCGCCTGGCCCTGGTGGCGCCCAACAGCATTGTGCTCACCCGGAGCACGGCCCGCAAGTTCTTCGGCGACCGCAACCCCGTGGGGCAAACCCTGCGGGTCGAAAACCAGGAGACGTTTACGGTGACCGGCCTGATGGAAGACGTGCCGTCCAATTCGCACTTCACCTTCACCGGGCTCATCTCCATGAGCACCTTCCGGAACTATCGGTCGGAGATTTTCGGGTGGTGGGGCTACGTGGACTTTTACACTTACCTCGTCGTGCCGCCGGGTACCGACATCCGGGCGCTGGAGGCCAAAGTGCCGGCCTTCCTGGCCAGGCACAACCCGGGCAACAAGGGGTACGCCCTCACCTTCGAGCCGATGACCGACGCGTACCTCTACTCCCGGGCGGGCCGCCAGCCGGGCGCCACGGGGAGCCTGTCCAACGTGTACATCTTTTCTTCCATCGCCGTGTTCATCCTGGTGATCGCCTGCATCAACTTCACCAACCTTTCGACGGCCCGCTCGGTGGAACGGGCCCGGGAGGTGGGCGTCCGCAAGGCAATCGGCGCGCGGCAGGCGGGGCTCATCGGCCAGTTCCTCACCGAATCGGTCCTGCTTTCGCTGCTGGCGGCCGTGCTGGCGTTTGGCCTGGCCTGCTCGGTGCTGCCCGCCCTCGGGGAACTGTCGGGCAAAAAGTTTGCGACCGGGTTGCTCTTTTCGTGGGAAGTAGCGCCTTTGCTGCTCGGGGCGGCGCTGGTGGTGGGCCTGCTGGCCGGCAGCTACCCGGCCTGGGTGCTGGCCCGCTTCCGCCCGGTGCAGGTGCTGAAAGGCACGTTCCGGTCGTCGTCGCGGGGGGTGGCCCTGCGCAAGGGCCTGGTGGTATTCCAGTTCAGCCTCTCCATGGCGCTGATCGCCGGCACGGCCGTGGTTTTTTCCCAACTCGACCACCTGCGCACGCGGGACCTGGGCTTCCGGCAGGAGCACATGCTGGTGATTGACTTCGGGGGCGACCCGCAGGTGCTGCAAAAGCTCGAAACCATCAAAGCCGTTTTCGAAGAACACCCGGCCGTGCGGTCGGCTTCCGCTTCGCGCTCCGTACCCGGCGACTTCATTCCCAACGCGTACACCGAAGTGCAGTCGGCGGAGGGCGCCATGCGGGGCGAAAGCCCGCTCCTCTACGAGGTAGACGTTGACTTTATCCCGCACATGGGCATCGGGATGGTGGCGGGAAGGGCCTTCTCCCGCGAATTCCCGGCCGACACGGCCAATGCGCTGCTGCTCAACGAAGCGGCGGCCAAACAGTTCGGCTACGCCAACCCGGCCGACGTGATCGGCAAGCGGTTTTCGCAGTGGGGCCGGGAAGGTACCGTGGTCGGGGTGGTGAAGGACTTTAACTTCCGGTCGCTCCACACCCGGGTCGAACCCCTGAGCCTGCGGCTGGAACCCCGTTCGTCGGGCCGCCTCTCGCTGCGGCTGGAAACCGGGAACGTGCAGGGCACGCTGGCGGGCCTGGAAAAGCAGTGGCGGCAACTGGTTCCCCACCGTCCCTTCGTGCACACCTTCCTCGACGAATCGTTCAACCGGCAGTACCAGGCCGACCTCCGGTTCGGGCAGTTGTTCAGCGTGTTTGCGGGCCTGGCCATCTTCATTGCCTGCCTGGGGCTGTTCGGGCTTGCCACCTTTACGGCCGGGCAGCGCACCAAAGAAATCAGCATCCGCAAGATCCTCGGGGCCTCGGTGGGCAGCATCGTAACGCTCCTCTCGAAAGACTTCCTCCGGTTGGTGCTCCTGGCCATCCTGATCGCCACGCCGGTTTCGTGGTACGCCATGAGCCGCTGGCTGGACCACTTTCCCTACCGGGTGCCGGTGGGGCCGGGGGTGTTCGTGCTGGCGGGCACGGTGGCGGTGCTGATTGCGCTGGCGCCCATCGCCTGGCACTCGGTAAAGGCCGCGCTGGCAAACCCGGTGAAGTCGCTGCGGAACGAATAGGTCTGAACCTTGATGGACTTGATGAAAGGATGACCGGGATGGTACGGCTTTGCGGCATGGGTGTTGCCGGATGCGCAGGTTAACAAATGGTGAACCTTTGTTCACAATGCGCTTTTTGTGCTTTTTTGTGCTAAATTACCAATTACGTTCCCGGGCAATCCCCGTGCGGAGGAAATGAAGGCATATTGCAGTAGTTTTAGAGCAAGCCTGTAGCTACGCATCTGTTACGATGCGGGATTCCGGTAACACATTGCTTCGCTATTTGTTAGGATTTGAGATTACGACCAAAAAACCCTGTTGCATTGCAGCAGGGTTTTTTGTTTTGGACAGGAGAAAGCGGGCTTTCGTACGTGATTGGCGTATGGGCGTATTTGAGGGGCTTAGGGTTAGTGAGGGGTGGGGTTAGTGCGGGGTTGGTGGTAAGGGGTGGGTTGTGAGGGGATGGGGATTCGTTTATGATCAGTAAGTGGGATTTGTTCTTTTTGGCATTGCCCCAAAAAGAACCAAAAAGGTCTAGGCCCAATGATGCTTCCCCCCGCCAGTCAACCCGCCCCTCGCCATTGGGCCGGGCCCACGCGCCGCGATACCACCGGTGCCCAAACAACGATACTAACGCGTAACGATACCAGCACGTAAGGAAAGAACGATACCAGCGCGTAACGATACCAGCGCGTAACGATACCAGCGCGTAAGGAAGGGAACCTGCTCACCAGGTGCATGACCGCCCTTGCCTGGGCCTGCTGGCGCAGGCGTTCGCCCGTGCCTCTTTTTTCCAAGCGTCCGCTTGTTTGCTTCTCGCGTCGAATTTCCCACTTGCTGGTTCGGCAAAGAATGCATTGAACACGGTTGGCACGCGTAAGCAGCGTGAGTAAGCTTACCGGCTGGTAAGCGATACGCTTCCTAATGCAAAGAAACAAGCGGACGCTTCGGGTCCGGAAGGCACCGGCGGACGCCTGCGCCAGCGTGTTGAGGCAGGGGAAGTATGGTTTAATTGGTTGGGCTTCTCCCGTTCATCCCCGCCACATGATGAGCACTGTCATGCTGACGAAGGAAGCATCTTGCACACAAATGGAGTACCGGTGTGACCATCCCAGCAGTACGGGCTTCTGTGGGGGATGCTTGCAGATGCTTCCCGGGTTACGGGCCAGATGCTTCCTTCGTCAGCATGACAGTGCTCATCATGTGGCGGGGAAACGGGAAAGGGTTTGTCTGCCAATGACCAATGCCCTTTTATAAATCATTGTCGAACAAGATGCGCAACAAGACAAAGCGTCCAGGCTCCAACCAGACGGGGAGTAAACACTGTAACCAGACGCGCCTGCGCTATTCACGTACTTGAGTGTCCCACTGAGGGCTCGGGATGGCCTCGCAAGGATGTTTTGCTGTTCTGCACAAGTGTCTTGATCGCAGGCCAATGGAGAAAGCCCGTATGTGATTAGCGCCTTCCTGTGTAGATACGCAGTATGTAGCCAGGCATTGAGTAGCCAGGCAGTGAGCAGCCCCCCTTCGTTACGCGCCCGCATCGTTCTTGCGGCGTTGAGATGGGCAGGCACGGTTCGTTACGCGCTGGTATCGTTGTTTCGGCACCGGTGGTGTCGCGGCGCGTGGGCCCGGCCCAATGGCGAGGGGCGGGTTGATTGGCGGGGGGAAGCATCATTGGGCCTAGACCTTTTTGGTTCTTTTTGGGGCAATGCCAAAAAGAACAAACTCCACTTACGCTTCATCAATTATTCACCATCCTATCTCCATCCATCCTGTTACCACCCATCACAACCAACCCCTCACTAACCCTATCCCCGGCTCGCCGGCCTCGTACGCTTTGCGGCCTTTGCGTGAAACGCTTTCCCCACTTACTGGCAGTCGTATTCGAGTACGGTGGTCAGCGTGTCGGTGGCGTAGGCGGAGCGGACTACGGCGGTGATGCGGGTAGGAAAACCTTCGGCGTTGCAGGCGTAGGTGTACTGCCAGGTTTCCGCGCCGGCGTCGGCCGTGGCGACCCGGGTCCTGGTCTTACGCATGTGGCGGCTGGGGGAAGGCCCGGGGAGCGTACCCACTACCGCTTCGTACGCACCCAGTTTGTTCTCGCGGTCGGGGTAGTACGTGTAGGTGTAATGGCGTTCGGATTCCGTTCCGGGGTCTGACGTGTTGCGTACCAGGTTGCCGTCCTGGTATTCGTAGGCGAAACGGGCCGTGGAACTTACCCCGCTATTGAGGTCCGTGGCGACCGAAGAGAGCCCGGTGCAGGTACCCGCCGCGTCCAGTTCCCGGGTCACCTCCGTGTGGCGGCCGTTCTCCATCGTCACCCATCCGGTGAGGCGGCCCTGCGCGTCGTAGCGGTACGTGGTCGTTTGGGTCACCGGCGCACCGGGGGCGGCGGCAAACGTCGCGTTGCGCAGCCGGTTGTCGTCGTCGTAGGAAAAGGCCCTCACGTTGAACGCGTTGCCGTCTTTTTCCTGGTACGCCTCCACCAGCCGCCGCTGCGGGTCGTACCGGTAGATTTCACCCGGGGCGGAACCCGCCGGGCCGTACCGTTTGGTGATCCGGCACGCGGGACCCGGCGCCGGCCCGGACCCCCTGTCGCGGTCACAACCGGCGAAGGGCGACAGCAGCAGGAGGCAAAGGGTGGCAAGAGGGTATAAACGGTCCGCGAAACGTACGTGGGAAAAAAGCGTCATCCCCTGAATACAGCGGCCCGAACGGGATGTAACTTTTTTACCGGACCACAACCAATACACGTTACAGCAGTATACCAACGTTACCCGGAAGGGCGGGTAACGGTCACCGGATGTGATGCCCCCGCCGTTCCGTGACGCAACCAATCAACGATTCAGTTATTCAACCCCATATGAATATACCTACTGCGGGCCTTGTGGAGCAAGCCTCACCGGAAGCACTGCCTTACCAGCAACTGTTCCAATGCCTGCCGGGAATGTTCCTGATCCTGACGCCGGAGTTGCACATTGCGGCCGTCAACGACCACTACCTGCGCGAGACCCACACCCGGCGCGAAGCAATGATGGGCCAGTACCTGTTCGACGTCTTTCCGATGGACAAGGACCCGCGCAGCGCCCGCGAATACGCCGACCTGGTGGAATCCTTCCGGCAGGTGCTCGCCACCGGGCAGCCTCATACGGTGGACGTGCTGCGGTACGACCTGAACCATCCCGAAGAGACCGACAGCCCCCTGGAACGCTACTGGCAGATCACCAATTCGTCCATGCCCGCCCCCGACGGCGCACTCATGTACTACATCCACCACGTGGTGAACGTGACCGAAAAGGTGCACGCCCGGCGGCAGGTGGAACAGGCCCGGCAGGGAGAGAGCCAGGCCCTGGCCGCCGTGCAGGCCGAGAAAGACCGGCTCGAACGCTTCATCATGCAGGCCCCCGCCATCATCGTGGTGCATTCGGGCCCCGACCTGGTGTTCGAAAAAGTCAACCCGCGCTACCAGCAGGTGTTTCCCGGGCGGCAACTGCTGGGGAAGCCCCTGCTGGAAGGACTGCCCGAACTGGCCGGTACGCCCGTGTGGGACATGGTGCAGCACGTGTACCGGACCGGCGAAACCGTGTACGGCGAAGAGGTGCTCATTCCGCTGGCGCCGCACGACGGGGCGCCGCTGCAAAACAACTACTACAACTTCATCTACCAGGCCCGCCGCGACGAACACGGGCAGGTGGACGGCATCATGGTGTTTGCCTACGACGTGACGGCGCAGGTGGAGGCCCGCAAACAGGTGGAACGCATCCTCGACGGCATGCACCAGATCGTGTGGACGGCCAACGCGCAGGGCGTACCCACCTACCTCAACCAGCACTGGCTCGACTACACGGGCGGCTCCCGGAGTGACCTCGACGACCCGGAGCGGGCCAATGACCAACTGGCCGCGTACCTGCACCCCGACGACGGGCAGCGCCAACTCGAGCACTGGGCCCGGCACCTGCCCCTGGGACGGGTGTTCGAACTGGAAGTGCGGGTGCGGCGGGCTTCGGACGGCGTCTTCCGCTGGCACCTCAACCGGACGGTGCCCGTCCGCAACGGGGCTGGCGAAGTGACCGGCTGGGTGGGCACGGCCACCGACATTCACGACCAGAAGGTGCTCCAGTCCACGCTTCAGGAGCGGGAGCAGCGGCTGCGGTCCATGTTCGTGCAACTGGCCGCCGCCAACGCCGAACTGAGCGGGGCCAACGAAAAAATTCTCGCCACCAACAGCCGCCTGGAGGCCACCAACGAACACCTCACGCGGGTAAACGCCGACCTGGACAACTTCATCTACACGGCCTCGCACGACCTGAAGGCGCCCATCCACAACATCGAGGGGCTGATGAAGGTGCTCGTCAGGAGCCTGCCCGCCGAGAGCCTGAACGAGGAACGGGTCGTGTACACCACCCACATGATCGCCGACTCGGTGGAACGCTTCAAGCGCACCATCAGCCACCTGACCGAGGTCAGCAAACTACAAAAGGAGAGCAACCCGCAGGCCGTGGACGTGGTGATGGCGCAGGTGGTGGAAGCAGTGAGGCTGGACCTGGAGCCGGCCATCGAAGCGGCCGGGGCCCGCATCGAGGTGGACGTGGCCGCGTGCCCCACCATCCAGTTTTCGGAGAAGAACGTCCGGAGCATCATCTACAACCTGCTCAGCAACGCCATCAAGTACCGTTCGCCCGAACGGCCGCCGGTGGTACGGCTGCACTGCGCCCCCGAAGGCGACTACTACGTGCTGACGGTGGCCGACAACGGGCTGGGCCTCGACCTGGGCGACGGCGGCGACAAGCGGGAAAAGCTCTTTGCCATGTTCAAACGCCTGCACAACCACGTGGAGGGTTCCGGCGTGGGCCTCTACATGGTCAAGCGCATTCTCGACAATGCCGGCGGCCGCATCGAAGTGGAAAGCACGCTGGGGGAAGGTTCCACTTTCAAAGTGTACTTCAAACGCTGAACCCGTTCAGGTTGCCGTTAGGAATGGCAAAAGCATAGCCCGGTCAGCGTTGGCGGCGTTTGTTCCACCAGCAGTTCCAGCAATGGCAGCGGGTTGAGGCCCCGGTGCGTGTGCAGCAGTTGGAGGATTTTGCCGGTGTCTGGGGGTGTGCGTGGTTTGTCATGGGTTGGTTAGGGTAAGAGGGTTATGAAAATTAAACGTTTATCTACTTACACACCTTACTATTTGTGTAATTATTAATTAAAGATGTATAAAAATAAATTAAATTTAAAAAATATACATCATGCCTATACGTGCTTCAGGGTTTACCGCATTGGGAGAATTGATAAACCGGCACGGTTTTGCTTTGCCTTTCGTGATAGAAAAAAGTGGGATTGACCGTAACCGGTTGGCCTACCTCCGCACAAAAGCCAATGCAGTACTTTCCCTGTGGGAAGCCTACGCGTTGGCCCCAATCTTTCGAATGACACTCGACCAGTTCGCGGAAGAATTAAAGCGGATTGAGGAAGAAGGCGGAAAACAGTAGACCAAATCGTTCTCCGTGGGTGAGGTTCCCAAACCTGACCTTCCCTGTAGCTAAAACATTCAGGCCTTTCTCAGAAGTGGTCAGTGAGACGCTGACCACGGCAGCAACGATACTAACTACGGCACGGAACCCGCCCCGGGAAGATTCCGCGGGTCGCCGTCAGTGTCTCAGTGACGGCTCTCAGGGCTTTTAGGACAGTCTTGACATCCTTAGCTGCGTTTTATGATTTGCGTTTTATGGATTCCACCGGCCTCTCCGTGTACTGTCATTCCCGGAGGGAATGTACGTGATTAGCATTAGGTTCGAGGGCAGTGTGGTCAGGCAGAATATTGGGGAACCGGTACTTACCCGGTTCCCCAATAGAGCCCTTAGCCGCAGCGCTGATTCATTGATAATTCATGATCCGTGGCGCTAATCAAATACGAGGGAATGACAGCGAGGGGGGTGGTTCCGGAATATCTGTTCATTCACTAAACAATAGACCTGTTCGCCTCTGGCTTTCAACAAGATGTGCCGTTCTGACGGACAACCACCCCTGTCCCCTCCTTGCAAAAAGGAGGGGAACCCGACGGGTACGGCTGCACGGCAAGAACAAATGCACGTCACGGCCTACTTTTTCGGTCAGCGAGGCCAATGGGCACGGCTCCCCTCCTTTTTGCAAGGAGGGGCCGGGGGTGGTTACTCTACTAACCTACTGTTTGTCAAACGAAAAAGAGTCTATGATCTTCGTGGGCAGCGATTCCCGGTTTGAATTCAGACCGGTGTCCACGCCTGAAAGCACTCCCGACACTTATCCGGGGAACGTCCGCAGGGTTAGTGGAGCACTGCTTATCCCTACGAAGTTTTGAGGAGATGACGGCGGCGAGGATTATCCTGGTCATCCTTACATCAAGCGCATCAAGGTTCAGATCATCAAGTCCATCAAGGTTCAGACCGGCATGACCAGCCCCGCAAAATAAGCCGTTTCGGGCACCGGCGGCGGGGCAGGGGAGGGGGGCGGAGTTACGAGATCAGCAGCAGGAGCCGCAAGCTCATGGCCTCGGCGGGCTGTCCGTAACAAACCCAAAGGAGAACGGCGAAAAGATGTCTCATCCTCCTAAATGGAAAAGGCGGCCCGGTTGTGACCAGCGAAGTAAGAAACGGCGGTACTCTGCACCAGCCCCCGCCGCCCGTGAGGAACAAGGGAGGCGTCAGGAATAGCACATACGGGGGAAGTTACACCCCAAAATACACCTGAATGGCACGCGTTGTACCACCCGGCCCGCGCTTTGCCCACTTGCCGCCTGGGGAGGTGCTAGCCGGTAGTGAGCAGGGTGAACCGGGCACCGGGAGGGTGTACCTGCGCACTGCTGTGCGGCTACTCGGCTTCTTTCATTACCACGTAGCAGAGGTAGGGTTATTTGGCAAAAATTCGGCTTGCCGTGCCATTATTTAGCAGTTTCAATTTAACTGTTAAATCCCATGAAAGCCGGTTCTCTGAAAGCATCCCATTGGTTAGCTGTCTGTTGCGCGTTTTTATCTTCTTTAATAAGCAGTTGTGGCGGGGAAGACCCTGACCCTGCTGCAAAGCCAGGCTGCCGGCTGACAGCTAATGAATGGGGTGGCTCCAACCGAACCGTATATCATTACGATGCCAAGGGGAACGTGATCCGGAAGGAAACCACCGGCCCTGATTCGGGCAAAATGGTTGAAGTGGTTGAGTACCAGTATAATGACAAGGGACAGGTCATCCTGCAAACCAACACGAATGCCTATGGTGCAGGTACCGAGACGAGAACCTATACGTTCAGCTATAATGCCTACGGGCAACTGCATCAATACCGCTTGAGCCCAGGGCCGGGTGTAATGGAAATGGCGTATGAATCTACTTGTGAATACGACCAGGAAGGCAACCGCATCAAGGTTACGAAAGTATCCACCAACAATACCCCCGGACAAATAAATACGAGCACAAGTGTGGTTACGCATGAGTTCAAAGACGGCAATTTGATCAGGAGCACGTACGATGCCAACTCTACCGCAGGATGGGTACTGGAATATGAATACAACCAGGAGCAGGAAAACAAGCTGCGGGCCTTTTACCTGGTTACCGGCGATCTCCTCGGGCCTTCCCCGAGCAAAAACATGACAAAAGCGGCTGCTTTCTACTACATCAACGACGTGGCCGGCAGTAAAACTACTTACAGCTACGGATATGAATTCAATGAGCAAGGATACCCCACTGCGGTACATATAGCTACCACCAATCCGCAGCAGCAACAATCAAATTATACCTATTTATCCCAATATTCCTGTCAGTAAATATAGTCAGGACTTACGCATGACCAGTGGGCAGTTGCCGGTAACTCAGTTGCGGCAATTGCCTGGTGTCAATGGCCGGGCAGCAGGCAGGTACGGGCCGCCCGCGACAGCCGTACCCATCCGTGCCGCAACGCGCATTTCGTTGTACCCATAAGAGATTTTATCTCCCGCTGCAACTTCCCTGGTCCATTCAACGACCGGTAGATTTTTCCCACTCCGTCAGGAGGTCAACCGACTGCTTGCTCATGGATTCCAGGGCCTCCTGCGTGAGAAACGCCTGGTGCCCCGTCACCATCGCGTTGGGCATCCGCAGCAACTCCTCGATGAGCGGGTCGCGCTGGCCCGTCCGGGACTGATCCGCAAAAAACAGGTCGTGTTCGTGCTCGTACACGTCAATTCCCAGGTAGCCCAGTTGCCCGTCCTTGAGGGCCTGGATGGCGTCTTTGGTGTTGACCAGGCCCCCCCGGCCGGTGTTGATGAGCATGGCGCCGGGTTTCATTTGGGCAAACGTCCGGGCGTTGAACAAACCCTTGGTCTCTTCACTCAGCGGCAGGTGCAGCGAAACCACGTCGGCGCGTTCCAGCAGGGCGTCCAGCGGGACCACCTCGACGGGTACGGGCGACTCCCGCCTGGCTTGGTCCGGCTTGTTGTCGAAGGCCAGCACGGTGCAGCCGAAGCCAGTCAGGATTTTGGCCAACGCCTGCCCGATGTTGCCGTACCCGACGATGCCGGCGGTTTTGCCGTTCAGCTCAAAGCCAACCAGTTCGTTGGTCAGCGTGAAGTTGAACTTGCGAATCCGGTCCGTGGTCTCGATCAGGTGCCGGCCCAGCGCCAGCATCATTGCCACGGCGTGTTCGGCAATGGCGCCCGGCGAGTAGCGGGGAATGTTTTTCACCGTGATGCCCAGCCTTTCGGCCGCCCCGGCGTCAATGTGGTCGGTGCCCGCCGAACGCGTCACGATGAGCTTGATGCCCAGTTCGCCCAGCTTGTTGAGCACGGCTTCCGAGGCGTCGTCCTGGCCCGAGATTACGACGGCCTCGCAGCCGGCGGCCCGGTCGGCGGTCGCTTCCCCCAGCGGGTCGGGGAGCAGGGTTAAGGCGTGCTGATCGTGGTTGGCCCCGCGCAGGAGGGGCTCTTCGTAGGTTTCAACATTAAAGGCAATGGCTTTCATAAGGCGGCTGTTGGGTGGCTCCGGTACAGACCGAACCCGTCGGTCGGCCCGTTGCAGGGTGATGAATCCTTTTAACCGGTCCTTCCCCGCGAATGTTGCCGACCGGCCGGTGCGGGCTTCGGGTACGGTTACGAAGACATCCGTTCACGCGCAAGCCTTGGTGCCCTTTGTGTCTTAGTACCCTGGTGGCTTAAACCTTTCCCCGCTGACTGCTCAACTCCGGACCCCTTCCATCTGCCCGAATAAAAGTGTTGCCGTTGGTTTACTTAGGCGCCATTTGGGTAGCTTTACTTGCCGCAGAATCGCCCCCGTGCGGTGGGCCTATCCATTCGCTGCTCTCATCATGCCTGAAAACGTAATCGCTGAAAACTTGACCAATACCTCCTGGAAGGAAATCCAGGGCCGGCCGGATGTGCTCACGCTGGCCGACCAGCAGGTCGTCTATTTAGAGGCTCCGCTGGGGCAGGGAATGTTCAGCTTGTGCTGGAACAGCGAACGGTTTACCCTGCTCGTGACCCGGCTGGACGAGGGCAAGCAGACGGCGATCCGGACAACCCATTCCTGTCTCCCGCTGGCGAACTGGGCTTACGTGCAGGTGGATGAGCAGCGGCCCAATTACCGGATTTTGCTGAAGATGGTATACGACAGCCAGAAACTGCGATTGGAAGTGATCAAGGATGCCAAGATGCGTTTCCCGGGCCCGTCCGGAGACGTCAGACTCAAGTACTGCTGAAAAGGAAAGGCTCTCCCACACCGGGAATAGCTGTACGTGGGCTTCATTACGGGTTCACGTAATCACTGATCCGTGCGGAACGGGGAAGCCGGCAAACCGGCTGCATTGTATAAATTCACGTCGTCGGGGTTGTCGGCCCAGCCGTAGCGGACGGCCACCGGCCGGGGCACTTCGTCGCTGTACACCACCACGGCATCGCCCTCAATGGTCGCCCGGGCCCACACGAACTTCCGGTCGGCGCCGGCCACCGCGAAGCCCCGCAGGTAGCCGTACTTGTCTTTGGCGACCAGGCCGCCCCCGACGTGGCTGAACGAGAGGCGCACCTTGTTTCCCTCCACCCGCATGGACCCGTACTGCGGCCCCGAGTACACCACGTCTTCCCCGTAGGCGACTCCCCGGGCGGCCAGGGCCAGCCGCTTGCCCACGTCCTGCTTGTTGCGCGGGTGCACGTCGCGGGCATTGCCGATGTCAATGGTGACGGCCATGGCGGTGCGGGGCAGGGCCAGCGTAAGCCGCTGGGCTTCGCGCAGTTCGGCCCACTGGCTTTCGCCGGGCCGGGCGGCCGGCGGCAGGAAGTTGGCCAGTTGCACGAACAAGAACGGAAAGTCATCTCCCCGACGCCCCCGCCAGTCGCGGATGAGGGCGGAGAACAACGGGTGGTACGCCGGGGCCCGCCGCACGTTGGCTTCGCCCTGGTACCAGATCACGCCCTTCATGGAAAGCGGGATGAGGGGGTTGATCATCGCGTTGAACAGCACGGACAGCTCACCCGCATTCTCTTCCGGCGGTTGGGGCGGCCAGCCGGCCGTGTACTTGCCGCCGTCGCCCGATTGGTACGCCCACGCGCCGGCGAGGGGAACCGTAGCGCCGGCGTGGCGCAATTGCATTTCTTCCGGCTTGCCGCCAATGCCGCCGTCGCCGCCGTAGTCCACGAGCCGGACGGTGATCACGTTGCGGCCGGCCTTGACCAGGTTGCCGGGCACCCGGTATTCCCGGGCCGGGCCGTTGTCGAGGCCGCCCACCTTGACGCCGTTGAACCAGGTGCTGTCCAGGTCGTCGGGCCGGCCCAGCCGCAGGGTAAGGTCCTGCCCGGCGGCCGCGGCCGGCAGGTCCACTTCCTTGCGCAGCCAGAGCACGCCGTCGTAGTCGGGCAAAACCGAGTTTTCCCACATGCCGGGCAGCGACAGGGTTTTCCAGCCCTCCGGCACGAATTCCGGCCGGTACCACGCGGGCTGCCGGAAGCCGGCGTCATTTTCCGTATTCTTGGTTTCCCATTCCCGCAGGCGGGCCGTAAAGCGGGCCTGGAGTTGCGCCGGGGTGGTCTTTTCCAGCGCCAGGGCCTCGGCGCGGTAGTCCGGCAGGGTTTTGAGGGTGGCGGCGCTGGTCCAGGCTTCGGCCGGGGTGCCGCCCCAGTTGGAGGAGATCAGCCCGACCGGTACGCCGTATTTGCGGTACAACTCCCGCCCGAAAAAGTAGGCCACGGCCGAAAAGCTGCCCACGGTCTGCGGCGTGCACGGCTGCCAGCCCTTCTCGGTCCGGATGTCATCCAGGGGTTGGTAGCTGAGGGTTTCCTTTACTTTGAACAGCCGGATGGCCGGGTACTGCGCCGCCGCGATTTCGGCCAGGTGATTGTCCACGCTCCAGGCGAGTTGCCAGCCCATGT
Organism: uncultured Cytophagales bacterium; assembly: GCA_902805615.1. Classification (GTDB taxonomy): domain Bacteria; phylum Bacteroidota; class Bacteroidia; order Cytophagales; family 172606-1; genus CADCTQ01. Next base: position 5,375 of record CADCTQ010000209.1, on the reverse strand, counting down.
TGGATTGCCCGCCGCACAGCCACACGTCGCCCACCAGCACGTCGTTGAGCACAATCGTATTTTTTCCTTTGATTTCGAGGGGATAGGGGCCGCCCGCCGCCACCGGGGCCAACGTCAGCCGCCACTTGCCGTCCGGGCCGGCTTTGGTGCTCGCCGATTGATTGAGAAAGCGGACCGTGACCTTTTCCCCCTTGTCGGCCCAGCCCCACAGCCGGATGGGGGCGTCGCGTTGCAGCACCATCGAGTCGCCCACGAACCGGGGCAAACGCACTGCCCCGCAGCCCTGCCCGGCGGAGAGCAGGAAGGAGGCCAACAGGGTAAAAAGGAATGGACCGGACCAGGACATAGCAGCGGAATTTTTAGAGCCCCGAGTTTACGCAAAAGTGGTCAATTTCGTACGGGGCCCGGGTGATCGGAGGAATGCGGTGTCGCTTGCCAACGAGTAAAACGGGCTGGCGGGTTGTAGCGTGCTGGCGCGAAGCTGTGCTTCGTGCCGACTATGTTTTCCGCCTCTGGCGGAAGGAGATTGTTTCACGCCCGGTAAGTGTTTCTCCTGGCACGACTGGTCGGTGCATCATGGCTACTGCCTGGGCAAGGGTGGTTAGACATCGGCTATGTGGAAAGAAATTGCCTTCGTTCCGCCAGAGGCGGAAAACATAGTAGGCACGAAGCACAGCTTCGCGCCAGCACGCTACAACCCGCCAGCCCGTTCTGCTTTGCCTCAGCAATGCTACTGTCATACGAGTTGAAAGACTGCCCCCGGCCGTAAGGAGGCGGTGCCGTTCTCAAGATACTGCCACAGCCGTGCGTGATGGTGCCAAAACAAAAAGCCTTGGATTGGAAAACCAGGGCTTTTACTCCACCTCACAACAACTCGCGTCCGCCGTCCACCGGGAAAATGCAGCCCGTGGAAAACGCAAACGACTCGGCAATGGCCAGCACCGCCGCGGCCACGTCGGCGGCCCGGGCCAGCCGGTTGAGGGGCGTCCGCCGGATCTGCTCCGCGATGTACTCCGGCGGGAAGTTGCCGGCGTAGTCGCCCTGCACCCAGCCGGGCGAAAGCGAAACCACCCGGATCGCCGGGGCCAGGGCGCGGCCCAGCGAACGCGTCATCGAATCCATCGCCGCCTTGGAAGCGCAGTACGCCACGTTGCTGCCCACCCCCGTCCGCCCGGCCACCGACGAGATGTTGACGACCACCGGGTTGGTGCCCTTCAGCAGGAGCGGTTTGAACGCCCGGATGGTGGCAAATGCCCCCCGGAAATTCACCTGCATGATGCGGTCAATCCATTCGTCGCTCAGCGCATCGAGGTCGCCGTGGGGCACGGGGGTAGTTACGCCCGCGTTGTTGACCAGCAGGTCCAGGTGCCCGTACTGCCCGGCGACGTGTTCGGCCATGGCCGCCAGTGGGCCGCTGTCGGTCACGGAGGCTTGGAAGAGGGTGTGGCCCTCGTGCGCCAGGCTCTCCAGCGTGCTTTGGGCCTTGGCCTGGTTCGACTGGTAGTTCACCACCACCCGGTAGCCGGCCCGGGCCAGGTGGCGGCAAATCTCGGAGCCGATGCCCCCGCCGCCGCCGGTGACCAGTGCTACTTTCGCCGGGGTCATTTGGCGGGGACCGTTTCGGGGGCGTGGCGGTAGCGTTTTACCCGCAGGTCGGCCTGGGCCTTGTGGGCCATGAACCCTTCGATTTCGCACAGGCGGGAGCAGTATTCGCCCACTTCCACGCTGGCCTCGTCGGTGAGCACGCGCTGGTAGGTACAGGTCTTGATGAACTTGCCCACCCAGAGGCCGCCGGTAAAGCGGGCCGACTTTTTGGTCGGCAGCGTGTGGTTGGTGCCGATGGCTTTGTCGCCGTAGGCCACGTTGGTGCGGTTGCCCAGGAACAGCGCCCCGTAGTTGGTCATGTGCCGCAGGAAGTAGTCGGGGTCGGCCACGTTCAGTTGCACGTGTTCACTGGCAATTTCATCGGCCACCAGCACCAGCTCTTCCCGGGTGTCCACCAGGATGATCTCCCCGTAGTCGGCCCAGGCTTTGCCGGCCACGTCGGCCGTGGGCAGGGTGCGCAGTTGCCGCTCGATTTCAGTTTGCAGGCCGTGGGCCAGCGCCTCGCTGGTCGTGAGCAGAATGGCCGGGGAGTTGGGGCCGTGTTCGGCCTGCCCGAGCAGGTCGGTCGCCACCATTTCCACGTCTACGGTATCGTCGGCAACCACCAGCACTTCGGTGGGACCGGCCAGCAGGTCAATGCCTACCACGCCGAACAGTTGCCGTTTGGCTTCGGCTACGTACTGGTTGCCCGGCCCCACGATCATGTCTACCGGGGCGATTTCGTCGGTGCCGTAGGCCATGGCCGCCATCGCCTGCACGCCGCCCAGGATGTACACCTCGTCGGCGCCGGCCAGGTACATGGCGGCTACCGTTTCGGCGGGCGGCAGGCCCGTGTGTGGGTTGGGCGGGGTGCAGGCCACCACGCGTTTGACGCCCGCCACTTTGGCCGTCAGCACGCTCATGTGGGCCGAGGCCACCATCGGGTAACGCCCGCCGGGAATGTAACAGCCTACGCTGTTGACGGGAATGTTCTTGTGGCCCAGCACCACGCCGGGAATGGTTTCGATTTCCACGTCGCGCAGCGTGGATTTCTGAATCTGGGCAAACCGGCGCACCTGCGCCTGCGCCCACCGCAGGTCGTCCATGGTGCGCGGCGAGACGGTCGCCACGATCTCTTCGATCTGTTCGGCCGACAGCCGGAACGACTTGGGGTTCCAGCGGTCAAACTGCTCCGAGAGCCGGTGGACGGCCGCCCCGCCGTTGCGCCGCACGTCGTCGAGGATGCCGTTTACGATTTCCTTTACTTTCTGGTGGCCGGCATCGGCTGCTTCCGCGTTCATGCCGGCCTTGATGATTCTCCTGGCCATAGTTCTTTGGGGTTCTGAGTCGCTTGGTGAAATGAAATGAGTACTGGGCGGCTTTACCGCCCTAAAGCGTACAGGGCGGCCACGACCAGGCAGAAATAGACGATCAGCAGGTAAGAGTTCCGTTCGAACTTGCCCGGGATCACGTAGTACTTGCCCTCCGCCTCTTCCTGCCGGTTGTTGATGAAGTGCTGTTTCTGGCCCCGCAGCGTGAACATGTCAATGCCCTTTGGTCTGACGCCCAGCACGAAGCTGGCGCCGTAGCCCACCACCAGGGTGACCACGAAGCCCACCAGATTGTACCACAGCCAGAAGGCGTCGGTGAGCAGGGCGAACAAAACCACCGCCACCACGCCCACGATGAAGCCGGCAATGACCCCGGCCTGGTTGGTGCGCTGCGTGTAGATGCCCAGGATGAACACGCCCAGCGTGGACCCCACGATGTAGGAACCGTACTTGCTGATGGCTTCCAGCGCCGACATGCTTTCGTACTTCGACATGAGGATGGCCGCCCCGGCCAGGAACGTGCCGAACACCACCGTGGAAATCCGCGCCGCCCAAAGCTTGGTCTGGTCGGTGGCGTTCGGCCGGATGGACCGTTCGTAGATGTCCTTGACGAACACCGTTGCCATGGAGTTGAGCGAGGCCACCATGCTGCCGATGCCCGCCGCGAACACGGCCGCAATGATGAGTCCCAGGAAACCGGTGGGCACGTTGTCGAGGAAGGTGATGTAGACGTCGTTGGCCTTGGGAAAATGCCGCCCCTTGTAAAACACGAAGAGCAGCAGCCCCAGCACCAGGAAAAACATCATCTGCGCCACGATGGCAATGCCCGTCGCCCACAACGACAATTTCAAATTCCGGATGCTCCGGGCCGCCAGCATGCGTTGCACCTGGGCCTGGTTGGCGCCGAAGTACGATACGTGCAGCACCAGGCCGCCCATCATGCCGGCCCAAAAGGTGTTGGGGGTGGAAAGGTCGGTGGAGAAACTGAGGGCTTTGAGCTTGCCCGCCCCCTTCAGGATGTCGTAGGCTTCGGAGGGCGACACGGTGAGCTTGGAGAGCACGATCACGAACGAGGTGATGATGCCCACCCACAGGATGGCGATCTGGATGACGTCGATCCAGATGACGGCCGTGAGCCCGCCGAGCGACGTCACGAAGATGGCCGCCGTCATGATGAGGATGGTCACCACGATGTCGAGGCCCGTTACGTGCGACAGCACCAGGGCGGGGGCGAAGATCACCACGCCCATGATGGCCAGCAGCTTGACGATGAACGCCGCCGCCATCGTGGCCCGGGCCGCGTACCCGAACCGCCCTTCCATGTACTCGTAGATCGAAACCACGCCGCTGTTGTAGAAGAACGGCACGATGTTGCCGCCGATGAACCACATCACGATGGGGATGTTGAGGCTGAGCACGATGGGAGCCAGCCCGTCGGTGTACGCCCAGCCCGGCGCCCCCACGAACGTGACGGCGCTCACCTGGGTGGCGATGACGGAGCCCGCAATGGCCCACCAGGCAAAGTCTTTCCCGCCCGAGAAGAACTCCTTGGCGTTGTGCGTTTTCCGGTTGAGCCATATTCCGATGGCCAGCGTGCCAAAGAAATACAGACCGGCGATGATCCAGTCTATCGGGGCCATGCGGGGGTGGATTGGTTTTTCAGCAGTTCGAATGCGTTGACGCCGAGCTGTTCCAGCAGGTCAATTTTATCAATGAACACCCAGTTCTCCTTGAGCACGTCCCCTTCGCGCCGCCACCAGTCCATCACGCGCATCGTGATCTTTTTGTGGGTGGCCTCCAGGCCCATCCAGCCGTCGCCGCCGTGGGTGGCGTAAATGCTGGGCCAGCCCGTGGAGCACGAATAGAACCCGTCGCCGAACCGCGCCACGTGGTTGCCGCCCTTGCGGTCGGGGAAGCCCACCAGGAAGGGTTTCTGGTGGTAGTCCTGGAAGCCTTTCAGCCCCCGCGTGGAGCCGGTGCCGCCCGGGCCGTACCACATCATGTTGGGGTGCCAGTACCGGTCCATCCCCATCGTGCTCAGGTTTTTGCCGTCAAAATTGCCCAGCGCCCGGATCATGTCTTCGGTGAGTTGCAGCGACTTGACGCCCTCCGCCGGGTCGGCCGGTTGGGTCAGGATGCCGTCGTAGGTCATCGGCCCGTTGATGGTGATTTCGGGGGCCCGGTTGGGGAACAGGTTGAAGCCGGCCTGCCGGAACACGTCGAGCATGTCGAGGATGGTGTAGGCCCGGATGATTTTGCCGCCCTCGAGTTCGTAGAAGGTGCCGTAGCGAATCCACGTGGCCTGCCGGGTGGACGGGATGCCCAGCCATTCGTTCTCGAACGTGCCCACGAAGTTGCCCGTCAGGCTCACCCAGTTCCGGTCTTTGAACGTGCCGGCCATGAGGATGTAGGGCTGGTTCTCCACGTCGGGAAAGGCGTGGAGGAACGGTTTCCAGAACT
>CADCTQ010000208.1:86866-87192 GCA_902805615.1 uncultured Cytophagales bacterium | reverse complement strand
TGATTACTCCACGCGTATTTGGTAGTGGACTTGGTTTTCAGGTTTTCTCTGATGCGTTCCTTGATGTACCCGGCTTTTCCTATAAAGCCGCCCGAATTGAGAAACTTGAAGGAACTGTGCGTCTTCGGATATTTTTCGATATGGTCTGAGTCAGGCCAGCAAACCATTTCAGCCGCAAAAATCAGCTCTTTGCCGAACGTCAGGTACTTTGCCAGTATTTCATCTTCATTCGCCAAGAACGTTGTGTCGTATCCATCAGTAAAAAATATCACATCATCATAAGTCAGGTTATTCAGGTATTCCAATAATAACGCATTCTTTTCTCC
>CADCTQ010000208.1:0-86804 GCA_902805615.1 uncultured Cytophagales bacterium | reverse complement strand
GGATTGCAAAACGGTAATATTCAAGTTATTGGCAACAAGTGAAGGTTTTAGCAAATTCTTGTACCCGGTATTGTTTCTGTCTGTGATCAGGGTTACAACTTTCATATTGAGAATGGGATTTACTGATGAATATGATTCAGCTGTTCAAAAAGAATCCGCAGCCTGGCACGCTGGGGGTATACCGGGTCGGACGCCTTGTCAGCCACCTCCTACCAGGGATGCATCGAGAATTTTTTTATCGAACGCAATCTTTCCGTAGTCGAATTTGATGATCCGGTCAGCGTATTCAAAGTAAGCGTCATCGTGGGTAATGACGATAATGGTTTTGCCCTGATCCTTGCAATAAGGCAACAAGGTCCGGTAAAAATACGACCTGAACGCCGGATCCTGTTCGGCGGCCCACTCATCCAACACCAGTATTTCTTTGTTCTCCAGCAACGTATAGATCATTGCCACCCGTTTCTGCTGCCCTTTGGAAAGATTCCGCTGCAACGTATTCCTTTCCTTGTCAAATTTTACAATTTGTTCAAGCTGCATCAGTTCAATGCAACTGCGCAGTTGCTCATTTTCCTCGCTCAAAACGAAATCGTTATAATTTTCGCTGCACAGGTAATGGTCGGTAAAGATCACCGAAATCAGGTCGCAATACTGGCTGTAATTTCCTTCGTGGATCCGTTCCCCGTTCAGAGCCAGGTACCCTGAAGCAGGCCGGTACAAGCCGGCAAGCAGATTCACAAAGGTACTCTTACCACTTCCATTGCCGCCCGTAACAAACACCACTTCGCCGCGCCCAATCTTAAGGTTCACCGGTCCCAGTTCAAACGTACTTTGGCTGGCCGGATTGGCATATTTGTAACACACGTCATGAAAGCTCAATTCGAGGAATGACGCAAAGGTACTTTCGCTTTCAACCACGGGTGCCCCGGCCTCTACGGGTGCCCCGGCCTCTTCCCTGATCTGGGAACGGATCGTCTTGCTGAACGTATCGAGCCTCGTCACGGCGATTTTGACGTTGGTATAGGTAGGGATTAAGGTGATCAGGACGGCAACCGGCCCCATCAGGAACAGAATTGCGATCAGAAAAGCCGATACTTCCGTACCTTCCAGGTGAAAGATCTTCGGCAGGGCAAACATGATGCACCCCAGCACAATATACCAGCTGTAACTTCCCGTCAGCTCGTTGTTCATGTACTTGATGTTCGTGCTTAACCGGAGGCTTTTGCCTTGCTTGAGGGTCTTTTCAAGAAAATACTGATAAATATTGTTTTTTCTCACCGTACTTATCCTGAACTGCTTGAACCCGTGCAGCAGGTCATTCAGGTACCGGTAATAATCGTTCGTCAGAGTCCTCAACTGATTGAGCTTCTCCTCCACTCCCTTGTTGCGGACGATGTAAAACGTGAGCAGCATGAGCATTACCGACAAAACGGCGAGGGCGCCCCAAACCGAAATGATAAAAAGGTAGGAAAAGCAGCACAGAATGATGACAAACGCGTTAATGGCATTCATCAGTACTTCCGGAAGGTTGGAGAGCACCCGCAGGTCTCCCATTGCCGTAAATACTTTTTCGTTTCCAAGTTTTTCAAAGTCCTGCAAAGAGGCGTGTCTCAACCGGGTGAGTATCGTGGTTTCGAAATCGTAATTGATGTCGGAAGTCAGGTGAATGACGTAAGATTGAAAGGTTCTCGTGACGATCAATGAAACGGTCATCAGCAGGAGAAATACCATCCAGTTGTATTGGGCGGCGAATGGCATGGTTCCTTTGTTGATCGTGCTGTTGATAAATATCAGCAAAGCGGTGTTCAGAAAGCCGTTCACTATTCCCAGAAAAACCAGAAACACGTAAAAATATTTCGATCTCATGAAGAGAACTTTCAGAAAATCCATAACGAATGATTTTTAAAGTGGCTACTCAAATCAATCCACGTGGCACTGCCGTCAGCCGTTGCCGGGGTGATCGTGGACAACGGATAAACGCGTACCGATCTTACCGGACATGAGTTCGGCAAGCGCCCAGAGGTGGTCGCGGATAAAAAAGTGATTCCCCGGCAACTTCCTCAATTCTACCGGATGCGTGGTCTCCTCCGGCCAGGCCAGGACCTGTTCGTCGGATATGAACTCACGGTCTCCAGGCATCAATAGCAGGGGAATGTCGAAGGGTTCCGTTTTCGCATGCACACCTGTTTCCGGCAACTCAATGGGCTGAGGGACAATGTTTCCGGAAAATTTACTAACCCGTTCCCGGAAGGAATACTTGTTTCCGCCGGCAAAAGCAGACAAAACAGCGTTACCTTGCTCATGGCGGTTACCTTACGTGAATAAGTGCCCGCCCGTTGTCAGCCTCAACCAACGTTGGCGAGGTGGCTGCCAGGATTACCGCACTCAGTTTTTCGATGGTTGGGTTCATGAATACCGCCTTCAGGCGAATTTGCGCGTTGAAAACCGCGTCCACCTGGTTAACGATCTGCATGGCACTCAGCGAATGGCCCCCTAGCTCGAAGAAATTAGCCGTCACGTCGGTTATCTCCACGTTCAATACGTACTGCCAGATGTCGGTCAGCTTTTGCTCGGTTTCATTCCGCGGCAACACGCCTTGTTTGGGCTGGCGGTGCTTCAACTGGCCGTTCTTTTTCAGCAGGTTTTTGTCCGTTTTGCCGTTTGGCGTCAACGGGAATGTTTCTTCCCTGATAAAATACTGGGGGATCATGTAGTCGGGCAGTTGCTGACCGGCAAACGACCACAAGTCGTCAATGTCAGCCCCGTTCTTTGCCGTATAATGCACGGTCAGGTACTTACCGTCCCCGTCGTTGGCGTGGGTTACGGCGGCCGCATTGCTGATGCCCGGGTGCGTCCGCATCACATTTTCGATCTCGGCCAGTTCTACGCGGTGCCCGCGGATTTTGATCTGTTCATCGTTTCGTCCGATGTATACCAGTTGTCCATCGGGGTCCATGAATCCGACATCACCCGTCCGGTACAACCGGCGGCCGGCAACGAACGGGTCGTTGAGAAATTTCTCACCCGTCAGCCCGGCGTGATTCAGGTAGCCCCTCGCCACTCCCGCCCCGCTTATGCAAACTTCTCCCGGCACGCCGGCCGGTTGCAGGCGCAACGCATCATCCACAACGTAAATGGCGGTATTGTCAATGGGCTTCCCGATTCCGCGCAGGTCGGCCGCGGTTTTGACGAGCTTGGCCGTTGACCATATCGTTGTTTCGGTCGGGCCGTACATATTCCAGAGGGCGGCGCCTTTGTGCAGAAGCTTTTTGCCCAACTCCACGGGCAATTTTTCGCCGCCCGACAGCATCTTCAGCGACTTGAGTCCTTGCCATTGGTGATCGATCAGTACCTGCCACAAGCTTGGCGTAGCCTGCATGATGGTTGGCTGGCAATCCTCCATGTACCGGATCAGCTTTTCCGGCGACCGCACCGTTTCACGGTCGGCGATGCATAGGCTCGCACCATTCACCAGTGGCAACACCAATTCGAGCACCGAAATATCAAAGCCGTACGTGGTTACGGCCAGGAGCTTGTCCGCCTCTTCAATGCCGGGCCATTTGGCCATGCTGCACAGGAAATTCACCACGGAACCGTGCTCGATGAGTACGCCTTTGGGTTGGCCGGAAGAGCCGGAGGTATGCATTACGTACGCTGCGTTCCCCGCACCCGCAATCGTTGGCAGGTCCGCGGCGGGCAGTTTGCCCAACGTAGCTGCGTCGCTCACCACGTTGATCACCTCGACCCCCAGCGTGCCGGCGTGCAAGTCGCCGGAAACGATTGCGCATTTTACCCGGCAACTGCTGATCACGTACCGGATGCGTTCCAGGGGATGATCCGCGTCGATTGGCACGTATCCCGCTCCCGCTTTGAGAACCCCCAGGATGGCCATTGGCAAAGCCTCTGACCGGTCCAGGACAAGCGCCACCAGGTCGTCCGGCTGCACGTTGTACTGCCGCCTCAGGTAAAACGCCAGTTGATTGCTCCGCTCATTGACTGCCTGGTAAGTGAGTTGAACGTCACGATAGGTTACGGCCGTTTTCCGGGGTGTTTTCTGCGCCTGGGCTTCAAACAATTCGTGAATGGTTACGGTCGGGTAACCGGCCGCCGTGTCGGCCAGTTGCCCGACCACTTGCCGCACTTCCTCCCGCGGCAGGCAGTTGAGCGCATCCAGGTTCAAATGGGCATTGGTGATGATGCTGCTCAAAAGTTCCCGCAAGTGATCGGCCAGCTTCCTGATCCGGGCGGCAGTAAACAGGTCCGTATTGTATTCAATGCTGAAATATATTTTTTCCTGCACTTCCATGAAATTGAAGGTCAGGTCGTACCGGCTGAAGGTTACCCCATCGTCCAGCCGCTGGAACGATAATTCTTCCACGACGTTTTTGTTCTCGGGGCTTGCCTGATCCTCCTTCAGCAGGACGATCATGACGTCGAAGAGCGGGGAGCGCGACAGGTCCCGCTCCAGCCCAAGTTTATCCACCAGTTGGTCGAACGGATGATCCTGGTGCTGATACGCGGCGAGGGCGCCCGTTCTCACCTTTTTCAACAATTCCACGAAGCTTTCGTCTCCCTTAAATTGCGTCCGCAGCGCGAGGGTATTGAGGTAGAGCCCAATCTGCATTTCCAGGTCTTCGTGCTTCCGGCCCGCTATCGGCGTGCCGAGAATCAGGTCTTCCTGCCCCGTGTATTTGTAGAACAGGGCTTTGAGGGACGCCAGCAGCACCATGAACAGGGTTGCGCCGTGTTCCTTGGCAAGGCCGTTGATGCCCCTGGACAGATTCTCCTCAATTTGCCCTTTGTAGGATGCCCCCAGGTACGTTTTGATTCGTGGCCGCGGGAAGTCGGCCGGTAAGTTCAAAACCGGTACCGGCTTTGCCAGTTGTTTCAGCCAGTACTCCTCGTGGGCAAGCGGCGCCTCGTCGCCCGCCCCGGCGCCTACCCAGGCCGTGTAGTCTTTGTAATGGATGGGAAGCGGCGGCAAATTGCTGCTTTGGCCCTCGCAGATGGTGCGGTACAGGGTATACAGCTCGTTGGCCATGATTTCTATGGACAACCCGTCGCTGATGATGTGGTGCACGCAGAACACGAAATGATAGTGGTTGCCGCTGAGTTGAATTAACGCCGCCTGGAAGAGGGGCCCCTTCTCCAGGTCAAAAGGCGTTGTGGCCATTTTTCTGGCAATGGCAACTGCTTCGGCTTCCTGGTCGGGATGGTCACGCAGGTCAATGCGCTCCAGCTTGAACTGGCAGGACGCGTAGTCCTTGACCTGCTGCTTGGGCGCTCCGTTCACGGTTATGACCACGGTGCGCAGGCTTTCATGCCGTTTGATGATCTCGTTCAGCGCCGTTTCAAACGCTGCGGCCTGGAGGTTGCGCACCCGGTAACTGGCGGAGATGTTGTACTCGATCCTGGCGTTTTCGTCGAACTGGTACAGCACCCATAAGCGTGCCTGGGCATGAGAAACGTTATAGTACTCCTGTTCTTCCAGGGCCGGGATGGGGTTGCGCTGCGGCCGGGCGACCAGGTCCACTTTTCCGGCTATGAATTTGGTAAGCTGGGCGGGTGTTCCGTTCTCGAGCAGGTCCTCAAATTCTACCTGGATGCCAAATTCGCTTTCGATTTTGTAAATGACCTGCGTTCCGTTCAGGGAGTTGCCGCCCAGGTCGAAGAAGTCGTCGGTAGCCTGCACCTCTTCCGCTTTCAGGACGGAGGCAAAAATGCGGGCAACCGTTTCTTCAACCGAACCGGCCGGCGCCTTTAAGCCGTCGCGTTTGTTTTGGGCGCGGGCCACCGGACCCACCTCCGTGGGCGCGTCGCTGCGTACTGCCGGCTGATCCTGTTCAATCCGGAAGAACGGATTGATCACAAAGCCGCTCGTGTCCACTTCGGCGACCAGCACGTTGGGCTTGCCCGCGGCGAGCACTGTTTCGAGCACCGCCATACCGTTCGGCGTGCTCATTAGTTTGAGCGGCTGTCCTTCATCGGAATAGTTCGCATTCTGCGAAACTCCCATCCCTGCTTCCTTCCATCCCGGCCAGTTCACGGCGATCACCCGGGTATGGCCGGCCGCACTGGCGGCCCTGCTGTATGCATCCAGAAAGGCGTTGGCTACCGCGTAGGCAGCGCTGTTTTTCTGGGGAACAACCGAGTTGAGCGAGGAGAACAACAGGATGTATTCGGGCGCAAACCGCCGGCAGCACGCGGTTAATACAAGGCTGCCGTGCACTTTCGGTTGTAAGGTCTCCCGCAGGTCGTTCGGGTTGCTGTCGCCGACCGGTGTCCAGCGGCCGGGCAAGCCGGCCGCGTGAATCACCCCGGTGATCCTGGGATGCTGTTGCGCGATGCGGAAGAACACCTGGTCCATGGCCGCCGCGTCGCCCACGTCAACCGGGTAATACGTCAGCGAGGGACACGATTGCATGAGCGTTGCCAGGCCGTGCAGGCTTCCCCCGGGCGCGGCCGCGGGCGACGAGGAGTCGAATACGCGCCTTCCCAGAATGATCAGGTGGCACCCGTGGTAGTTTGCAGCAATGTACCGGGCTACTTCCAGGCCAATCCCGGTTGCGCCTCCCGTGATGATGTAGGTGCCGTTGTTTGCAAAAGCCCGCGTACGGTGCTCCTGGTCTTGCGTTTGGATGACCAGCGGCTTGAGGGTCGGCGTAAACCGCTTCCGGTCGCGGTAAGCCACTACTTTAACCAGCTCTTCCGAAAACATTTCCGTCAGCACCCTTACTGCCTGGGCGGCGGGATCGTGGCCGCCGTATTCCAGGTCGATGCTGTTCGCCCGCAGGAACGGGTAACTCGAAAGCAAGCTCTTCAAAAAGCCGGTCGTCAAGTGGTGAACCGGTACGAGGGTACGGTCGCCCTCGACGAATTGACCATGCGCGGAAACAAACGTCAAAAAGAAAGATTTCCGGCTGAGTTGTTCACTGAATACTTTTGCGGTGTAGAATTGGGAATACAGGCAGGGTTGCAGGTCTTCTTCGATGGATGCTGCATCCGAAGCAAACACGTTTGCATAGCTGCCCAGGTGAATAATGCCGTTCGCCACCACCCGGTCTTCGGCCAAGGCATTTTTGAGGCTGTAATAATCCGCCTCGGCAGCGAGATTGATCCAATATTCCCGGGAGGAGACTTTTTTAAACCGGTCAGCCAGCCTTACTGTGACGCACTCATTGTTTGCCGAACGCAGTACCTTCCCGATCTCCGGGGCCACTGCATTGTCACCCGTGAACAGCAAAAACACTTTGTCTTTTGGCAGGTGAAGCGGTCCGGCAGACGGCTCCTCGGTCCAGACCAGTTCGTAAAGCCACTTCCCGACGTCCGGTTTCAAGGCTGGCTTTACCCAGCATCTTTCCTTCTCAAACTGGTAGGTCGGCAACTCCACCCGCCGGTGTTTCCCGGTCGTGTAGAACTGGTTCCACTGGATGGGATGCCCCAGCAGGTAAAGTTCCCTGGTCAGGTTGACGAGCAACGCCCGGCCGTCACGGCTGTCCCCGATTCCTACCCAGTGAAACTTCTTGTCGTGTGCGTTCTCCTGCTGCCATTCACTGAGTGCGGTCCCTAACGGCCCGTGCCCCACGTGCAGAAACACCGTATTCCCTTGCTGACTCAATCGTTCCGCGTACTGCATCAGGCGGCCGGCAAAAGAAGCGTCCGCCTGAGCCCGCGGATCCAACGCCTTCACCATGGCTTGCGCAAGGGATATTTCCTTCAGGATGACTGACACCACCAGTTCGCCCACGCCTTGCCCCGACAGGGTGCGGGAGGCCAGGCCTTTGTGCTCAAGCGCCCTGAACAAGCAGTACTGGAAGATGAAAGTGTGGACGTTTTCCGGAACGGGTTTGCCCTGCACGTGCCGGTAACAGTCTTCCGCAGTTTGCCGGAACACGGCATCTGACTGCGCGTACGTGCCGACCAGACCGGCAGGCGCCGAAACCTCGTGCGGAAAGAACATGACAAACGCGGGAGGTGTTTTTGCAATTTTCCGCACCCCTCGCGTGCCGTGCGGCTGCAACCGGACCTCGGCAAGCGCCTCCGCGAGTTCTTCAATTGACGAAGCAGTGATGGCTACCCGGTACTCGTGGTGCTTCCGCCCTTTGTTGAGGGTATACCCAATGTCGGCCAGAGGAACCCGGGGGGGTTGGTGAAGATACTGCGCGAATGCTTCCAGGCCGCTGAGCAGCCCCGCCAGCGCCCCGGACGAAAAGGTAAAAAGCAATTTTCCCGGTGGAACCGGGTTGGCCGGATGCTCCGGTTCGGGCGCCTCTTCGAGCACTACGTGGCAATTGGTGCCGCTCATGCCGAACGCGCTCACCCCGGCCCTTCTCCTGGCGGCCCCCCCAGCCTCCCAAGCCGTGAGTTTGTCGTTTACGTAAACCGCCGAATTGGCAAAGTCGATCATCGGATTCGGCTGATCGAAATGGAGTGACGGAAACAGTTCCTTGTGCTTGATCGACAAGGTGGCTTTGAGCAGGCCCGATATTCCGGCGGCCGTGTCGGTGTGCCCGATGTTGGTCTTGACGGAAGAGACGGCACAGAAATGCTTTTTGCGGGTGTACCCGTAGAAGGCTTCCGTTAATGCGTCAATTTCGATGGGGTCTCCCAGCCGGGTGCCGGTCCCGTGCGCTTCCACGTACGAGATGGACTCCGGGTCAATCCCTGCTTTTGCCCAGGAGTGCCGGATCACTTCGGTTTGGGCGGTCTTACTCGGTGCCGTCAGGAACGCCGACCGGTTGGCGTCCTGGTTTACCGCAGAACTTTTGATTACCGCGTGGATGTTGTCCCCGTGCTGTTTTGCCAGTTGCAACGGCTTCAACAACACGGCGCCGCAGGCTTCCCCCGTTGACGTACCGTTCGCGGAAGCGGAAAAAGCGCGGTCTTTGCCGTCGGGCGACGAAATGCCCAAGGGCGACTTTCCGGAATTAACGCTTGGGAACAGGACCAGGCGGGCACCGCAGACAATCGCCTGGTCGGCCTCCCCGTGCAGGATGTCGTTGCACGCCATGTGAACCGCCACCAGGGACGAAGAACAAGTGGTATCAACCTGCAGGGCATTGCCAATCAGGTTAAAAAACCGCGCAATCCTCCCGGCCGCCATGCCGCTTAAATTTCCCACGATTGCCGCCGCTTCGATCCGGTCCAGGTGTAAATAATAATTGAGCGCCGGGCAGGATGCGTACACGTTGGTTCGGGTCCCGCTGAAGTCGTCGGTATTGTACCCGGCATTTTCGAGGGCTTCGTGAACGACTTCGAGCATGATGCGCTGGTGCGGGTCCATCAGCTCGGCTTCCGCTTTCGACAAATTGAAAAACTTGTAATCGAACTGGTCAATGTCGTCCAGGTAACCCATCAGTTGGTAATTGCCTTCCGGGATGCTGGTGTTCCTCAACCTGCGTTCGTCGATTTTCTGCACGCAGTCACGACCGTGCCGCAGGTTCTGGTAAAACGCGTGAATGTGATTGGCCCGGGGAAACCTGCCGGCTACGCCAATGATTGCTATTTCTTTTTCCATACCGATCAGATTGTAACTCTTACGAATTCACCATCCCCGAATTGTTGCTCGGGCACATTGCCGATACCGCGCGTTCTGGCGACGTGCGAAAGTTCATGGATTGTTCCCAGGGCGAACAAGTCGGAAACTTTTATGATGCCGGGATAGCTTTTATTGATCAGCCCATAAGCCTTGATTGCCTTGAGGGAGTTTCCGCCGATCTCGAAAAAGTTGTCGTGCACGCCAATTCGCTCGGTACCCAGCACCTCACGCCAGACAGCAGCCAGTGTTATCGAAAAATCATCGGCCGGCGCGTCGTATTCTTTTTCGTCTCCGCCGGCGGCCACCTGCGGCGCCGGCAAACTGCGTTTGTCAATTTTACCGCTGATGGTCAACGGAAACTGATCCAGGCTTACAAAAAATGCGGGAATCATGTACTCCGGCACATGCGCCCTCAGGTAATCCCGGAGGTCGGCGTCCGGGTGGTCTTCCTTGTAGATCACGTAGGCGACCAGGTCTGTCCGGTCGCCGTTGGGGCACACGAATACGTTGTCCACGCCTTCGTGCTGCCGGATCCGGTTCTCCACCTCTCCCAGCTCGATCCGGAAACCCCTGACTTTTACCTGGTCGTCGAGACGGCCATTGTAGGCGATGTCGCCCCCGGGCAGCCACCGGCCCACGTCGCCCGAGCGGTACATTCTTTTACCGGGTTGGAACGGCGACGGCACAAATTTCTCGTGCGTCAGTTCCGGTTGGTTCAGATACCCGCGGGCCAGTCCCTGGCCGGCAATGCACATCTGTCCATCATGGCCCAGGGGCACGACCTGGTCATGCTGGTCAAGAATATAAATTTCCGTATTGGCAATGGGCTTCCCGATGGGAACGCTGGCAGACCCGGCTATTTCTTTACCAACCTTGTAGACGGACACGCACACGGCGGCCTCCGTGGGCCCGTACGCATTGTAGTAATCGCAAAACGAAGCACAAGCCGCGGCGTCCTTTGCCACTGCGGCTTCGCCGGCCGTTATGATCACCCTCAAAAAATTCAGTTCCGCCGGGCCCAGCGTGCCCAGGTAGCTCGGCGGCAAGGTAGCAATGGTTACCCCGTTGTCCCGCAAATACTGCGTCAGGTTGTCGGGATCACTGATTGTGTCCTTGTCGGCAATGCACAACGAGGCGCCCGCGTACAGCGCAATAAAGATTTCGTATACGGAAGCATCGAATGACAGCGAAGCGAATTGCAGTAAGCAGTCGGCGGGAGCAACGGAAAATTGACGAACCTGGTCACAGACCATATTCACGCTGGCCCGGTGCTCAATCATTACGCCCTTCGGCTTTCCCGTGGAACCGGAAGTGTAGATCACGTAAGCCAGGTCCGCCGGCGAATTGACCGGCGCCGGATTGGTGACCTGGCTTGGCAGCTCCGCCGTTTGGATGTCCATGACAAAGACGTTCAATGGGTGCGGGTAATTGCCAAAATCAAACATGAAGGCGGACTCCGTAAGCAGTAGCTTTACGCCGGCATCTTCGAGCATGTAAAATTTTCGCTCTTCCGGATACTCAGCGTCCACGGGCAGGTAAGCGGCGCCCGCTTTGAGAATTGCTAAAATACCGATAAGGCTACGCTCTGACCGTTCCACCATCAGCCCCACGATGTCACCGGGTTTGACGCGGTATTTGTCCCGCAGGTAGTTCGCCAGCCGGTTTACTTCCAGGTTCAGCTGGTGGTAGGTCCACTGCCGGCCGTTGCAGCGCAACGCCGGGGATTCCGGGTTTTTATTCACCCGCTCTTCAAACATTTCCACGATTGTTTTATCGCGGGGGAAGTCGCGCGCGGTGGCGTTGAATTCCACCACCAACTGCTGTTTCTCCCGCGGTGAGAGACAGGAAAGCGCCCGGACCGGCGTTGCCGCATTTTCCGCCACTGCCGTTACCAGGTTGGTATAGTGCCCGATCAGCCCGGTGATCCTTTCCTCCCTGAACAGGTCCGTATTGTAGTCGATGCTGACCGTGATCTCCCCGCCGGATTCCCTGAACAAGATCCTCAGGTCGCTGTGGGTCACAATGTGCGCTACCGGTACGGCAGTAACGACGGTTTTATCCAGGTCCGCGTACGGATGATCGTCATTGCTTTGGAAGATCAGTACGACATCGAACAGGGGCGCCCGGCTCATGTCGCGGTTCAGCCCAAGTTCGTTCACCAGCTTATCAAAAGGATACACCTGGTGCTCATACGCCTGAAGGATTTTTTCCCTGGTGGCAAGTAACAGTTCGGCAAACGGTGCATCCGGGTCAATGCGGGAGCGGAGCGGCAGCGTATTGACGTAAAAACCTACCTGGTTCTCAAATTCAAGGCGCTCTCTGGCGGCAACCGGCGAGCCGATGATGATGTCACGCTGACCCGTATACTTATGCAGCAGTACGTTGGTAACGGCGGACAGTACCATGAACGTACTGGCCTGGTGCTCGTGGCTTAACCGGCGCAACCCGTCCACCGCACTTTTTGCGAACTTCTGACTGATGCGTTTGCCGTGAAAGGTTTGCCTGGGCGGCCTGCTGTAATCCGTTGAGAGGGCAAGCACCGGTAGCTCATCGTTGAATTGACCGAGCCAGAAGTCCCGGTGCCCGGTCCCGCTGTCGCCGGCCAGTTGCCGGTTGTGCCAGGCCGTATAGTCTTTGTAGTGGATGTCCAGTTCCGCCAACGGACTACCGGCCTGGTTCAAAAAAGCATGGTACAGGGTAAAAATTTCCTTTTCGATTACTTCCATCGACCAGCCATCGGTAATGATGTGGTGGATCGAAAAGAGGAAGATGTACTCGTCTTCTTCCGTGCGCAGTAGCCGGCACCTGAGCAGCGGACCCCGGTCGAGTGCAAAAGGCGTGCGGCTCTCCTCACCCGACAGGTTGCGCACCAGGGTTTGCTGATCCGGCTCGCTTCTCAGGTCCCGATAATCCACCCTGAAACCGAAGGAACCCGGCGCGTGCACCCGCTGCCTCGGCTGGCCGTCCACTTCAACAAAAGTGGTACGCAGGACCTGGTGCCGTTCGACCAAGGCGAGCAACGTGCGTTCGAAGGCAGCCCGGTTCAATCCCACCAGTTTGTAGGCGGAATGAATCAGGTAGGCCAGGCTTCCCCCCTCCATTTTATCCAGTATCCACAACCGCCACTGCCCGTGCGAAATCCCGTAATGCTCCTGATCCTCAATCGGGCGTATGTCTTCGTCTCGCTGCATCCGCGACTGCATGACTTTCGCCGCCAGTTCGGCAAGGGTCGGGTTGGTAAAAAGGTACCTGAGCTCCACCCTCGCGCCGAGTTCCTTGCTGATGCGCGCAGTAATCCGGGTGGCCTTGAGCGAATGCCCGCCCAGGTCGAAAAAAGTGTCGTCCAGGCCTACTTCCTCCTGATTCAACACTTCCGACCAGATCTGAGCCAGCTTTTCTTCAACCCGGGTGCCGGGTTTTTTCTTTTTCAACCCGCCGGGTGCCGGCAAGTGTAACAACGCCTTCCGGTCGATCTTACCACTTGGCGTACTGGGAAAGGCCTCGACCGGTATCCATTCGGCCGGCACCATGTAAGCGGGCAACCGCTCGTGCAGGAACTGCTTCAGCCCGGCCATGTCTACGTAGGCCGGGCATTTGACGAATGCCGCCAGGTAGTCGTTGTCTTTTCCTTTCGGCAGTACGACGGCGTTTTCGACCGCCTCATGGCCCAGCAGGGTATTTTCAATTTCTCCCAGTTCTACCCGGTAACCGCGGATTTTCACCTGCTGATCCGACCTGCCGATGTACTCCACGTTGCCGTCCGGGAGCCACTTGCCGATGTCGCCGGTACGATAAAGCCGCTCGCCTTCGTAATACGGGTCGGGGATGAACTTATCCTTGGTAAGCGCTTCTTTGTTGAGGTATCCCCGGGCAACGCCTATTCCCGAAATGCAGATTTCCCCCTCAACGCCCACGGGTACCAGTTGCAGGTGCTGGTCCAGTATCAGCAGCCGGATGTTGTCTATCGGTTTTCCGATGGGAATCACTACGTCGTCCGGGCTCGTTCTGAAGTAGCTGACGTCGATGGAAGCTTCCGTTGGGCCGTACAAATTATGCAGCGGCGCCCGCAGTTTGCCGTAATAATTTTTTACCGTCTTTTCCAGCAGGGCCTCCCCGCTGGTGATTACGTGCTTCAGACTGCTTAGCTTTTCAACGTGCCCGGCCGTGGCCACGTCAAGCACCGTGTTGAGCATGCTGGGCACGAAATGGATCACCGAAACCCGGTGCCGGTGCACCAGGTCAATCAACTGCTCCGGGTCGTACACGTCGGCCTCGGCGCACAGCACCAGGCTCGCCCCGAAACAAACCGGCATGAAAAGCTCCCACGCCGAAACGTCGAACGTATACGGTGTTTTCTGGAGGATGATGTCCGTTTCATCCAGTCCGAGGTATTGCCACATCCAGTGAATCCGGTTCACGATGCCAGCGTGCTCGAGCATGGTACCCTTCGGGGCGCCGGTCGACCCCGAGGTATAGAGCACGTACGCCAGGTCGCGCGGACTGTTGACCAACGCCGGGTTATCGCCGGGGAAAGCCGCTAGCTCATCCCGTCGTTTATCGAGGTAAATCGTTGATTGGCAGGCAGCGGCCGGCTCCTCGCCGTACCCGCTCTCGGTCAGTAAAACGCCCACTCCACCGTCGCTGATGAGGTAGTTCATCCGCCTCGCCGGTGTATCGGCGTCGATTGGCAGGTAGGCGCCGCCGGCCTTCATGATGGCCAGTAACGCCACCAGCACCGCGTCAGATTTTCTCAGCAGCACTCCCACCCTGGCATCCGGCGTGACTTTGCACGTTGCGCGCAGGAAATGGGCCAACTGGTTGGCCCGCGCATTTAATTCCGCGTAGGTGACTGACTTCCCGTTGAATACCACGGCAACTTTGTCAGGGCGGCGGGACGCTTGCTCCTCAAAGAGTTGGTGCAGGACCTTGCCGGCTGGGTAGGGCCTGGCGGTATCGTTGAAGTCATGCAGTAGTTTGTTCTTTTCAGCAGGGCTGACAATTGAGATGTTCGCAACGGTTGTCTGCTCATCGTCGGCAACCGCCTTGAGGATGGCCCGCAGATACGCCTCCAGGCGCTCCGCCTCCGCCGGGGTGCACCGGTTGCCGTCGTACGTCACATCGGCAGAGAGGGCATGACGCCGCCGGGTAAATGAGAACGATACCTCCCCGGTCTCGTCGCCAACGCCCGGCTGGTCGTACATTTCCCATCCGGGGTTTCCGGCGTCGGCACCGGCGGCGTCGTTGTATTCAAAACGGACATTGTACGTGCCGGCCGGGGCGTCGGGCCCGCCGGGCAACGGAAACCACTGGTTCCTGGCCAGGAGCGCGTAATTTTCGTGCGTCTCCTTCCACAACTCCGCGAAACGCGCGTCCGGCGAAATCGTTTTTTTCATGGGGAAGTTGCCCGCGAGGTCCCCAACGGTGGACCGCAGTTCTGGTTGGCCCCGGCCGTCGAAGGTGCACGCGATGGTGATCTCACCGGTCCCTTTCGTCTTGTGCACCAGTACGCCCAGCATGGCAATCAACAGGGATTCCGTGCCCAGCCCCGATCCTTTGACCAGCCGGTCTATTTCCGGCAGTTGTTTGTCGTCCCACTCAAAACGGTGGCGGCGGTATTGCGGCGGCGAATCCGGACGCACCGCAGGGGCTGGCAGTAAACTGGTCGCCGGCAACCCCGAACGGAAAAGGTCCACCCAGTATTTTTTTACACTTTCGCCGTAATCACCCGCTGCAAGTTCGTCGCGCCACTCAACGACTTCGGTGACCTGCACGGGTGCCTCCGGCAAAAAGCCGTCGTGGTACAGGCGGGACAGTTCCAGTACGATCAACCGGTCTGAGTAGCGGTCGGCGAGGCCGCGCGGCTTATTGATGAGAAGCACGTACGTACCGGGCGAGTCCTGGTACAGGGACGCCCTGAGCGGCGGAACGTTGCCGGGCAACCTTTGGCCCGGCGGTACGGGCTTTGCAAGGGCCTCAATGGGGGTAATGGCTGCCGTCCGGTCGTCGATCAGGCACCCGGACGCCCCGCGCGTGGTGCCGGCAATTCGTTCGGGTCCCGGCTCGTACTTCCCTCGCAAAGCCTCGTGCCGGCGAACCAGTTCATCCAACGCCCGTTGCAGCCGCTGCGTGTCTACCGGATGATTTATTTTGATCAGCAGCGAGCCGTCCGATAACCATTTCTGCGGATCCGCCCGGGGGGCGGTATGGATTTTCTTTTGCAGATCAAACGCTTGATTAACAGCAGTTCTTGCTTCTTTCATGTCAAACGGGTTGTTCTTGTTCGGGGAAAATTGAGGCTGGTGCCAGGATCACGCGTGCGCACAACGCGGGGGCAGTACCCTTACTCAGGAAAGACTCACGGCCGTGGCCTGTTCCTCGGGAGCTGCTTCGGCCTGGCGTTCAACCGCCAGTAAGTTTGTCTCCATGATCCGGAGTGCGTTGTCAACCAGGGTCTCGTTGATGATGAGCGGGGGTACAATCCGGACGACATTCTGGTAGTGGCCGCCCACTTCAAAAAGCAGTCCGCTTTCAAAACACGCGTTCCTGAAGCGCCTCACTATTTCGGGATAGGGCTCTTTCGTGTTCTTGTCCTTCACGAACTCGATCCCGATCAAGAGGCCCTTGCCCCTGACCTCGCCAATGAATTTGCTTTTAGCGGCCAACCCGCGCAGCTTTTCCATCAGGTAGGCGCTGATGCGGCCGACGTGCCTTTTCAGGTCATTCTTATTGACGAAGTCAAGGGCGCCGTTGGCTGCCGCTATGCTCACCTGGTTTGCCCGGAAAGTGCCGATGTGAAACCCGGGCCCCCACGATTCGATCTTCTTGCTGTACAGGATCGCCGAAACCGGGAAACCGATGCCGCCCAGCCCTTTGGACATGATGATGATGTCAGGAAGCAGGCTCAGGGAATTAGAAACGGTAAAATCGCCGGTCCGGAAGAACCCGGTCTGTACTTCGTCAAAAATTGTAACCACGCCGTGGCGTTTGGCAAGGTCGATGACCAGTTCAAGGTAGCCATCCTTCGGTACGACGTTGCCGCCTTCTCCCTGCACGGGTTCCAGTAAAATGGCGGCGGGCTTAGGCACCCCGGAGTGCGAATTCTCAAGCAGGTTCTTCAAGTATTCGAAGCAATCGAATTTGCAGTTGGCGGCATTTGATTTGAACATGCACCGGTAACAATAGCTGTAGGGCACGAACTGCACGCCGGGCATGAGTGCATGAAGCCCTTCCTTATGCCCGGCATCGCTGGTGACCGCCAGGGACCCCGCCGACATTCCGTGGTAAGCCCCCTGGAATGCCAGTATCGTGGAACGGCCCGTGTAGTGCTTGGCCAGTTTGATTGCGGCTTCCACGCCATCCGAACCGGACGGGCTGACAAATGCCACCTTGTACTCGTTCCGTGCCGGGGCCGGCAATTCGCCCAGCAGCTTGGAAATGAGCTTCATCTTGTTCTCCGTGGGGAAATCAAGGGCATGAATGAGATGATCCTGTTGTTCCCGTACGTACGCCAGGACGTCAGGATTCGAATGCCCGACGTTCAGCACGCCGCATCCGGAAAAGAAGTCAATGAACCGGTTGCCGTCTACGTCTTCGATGATGGCGCCTAAAGCTCTTTTCATCGCAATGGGCATGCGGCGGGGATAGGACACGATCTTCCCCTCCATCAATTCCTGCTGGCGAAGGAGCATTCTGGACTTCATACCCGGCAGTTCACCGGTGATGATGGCGGCGTCGGAGCCCAAGTGGTATTTGCTAAAGTCAGTCATAGGGTTGGGATATGGGTAATGGTACAGAATGCAGTACGGGCAATGGTCTCAGTACCAACGCTGAACGCGGCAGGGCCCGCCGATGCCGGCCGGTGCGGGCCGGGCCCCCGCGCAGGGTCAATGGACAAGCTCCCTTTTCGCAAAAAGCTTCTCCGCATCTACCTGCTGGCGCGAACATACTTCCAGCAGTTTGTCGGTCTCGGACGATGCATCTTCGGTGTGCCCGTGCTGGAGCGCCATGAAATAATTGAGCCAGGGCTCCAGCCCCATGGCGTACAAGAAGACATGTTTGACCGAGAAGATGTCAATCATTTGCAGGGCAGCCCGGCTGTCCGACCCGTTGGCTCTCCGGAGCTGATCGAGCTTTCTGTCGATCTGGTTGGGGAACAACGCCCCGTAGGCCCAGGACATGGGGGAACCTTTGCACTCCAGGGAAATGAACAGTTTGTCCACGTTGCCAACCATTTTGCGAACATTCTTGTACACCTCCGGGGAGAGGCTGTTCGAGTCGGCGCAAACCAGGTGCGACTTGCCCCTGAGCTTGATCATGTAAGTGGATTTGCTTCTGATGTTCAAATCGCAATGTTCGCCGAAAAACGGCACCGCCGTAATGCTGCCGTTTTCTATCTCCAGGGTTTCCAGGTCATCGAGTTCAATGACATTCCTGAAACCCAGGTTCTCCAGGATGAGCTTCATGGAAGGATCGTGAAAGGCACCGTTGTTGCGGGGCACGATGATATGCCCGATCCTTTTCCGCAGTTGCAGCAGGGTTTCAAAGACGATGTGGTCGTGGTGGTTGTGCGTGATCACCACGTAGTTGATCACCGCCGGCAAATCCTCGTAGGTAAATCGTTGCAGCTCGGTTTGGTACTTGTAGCTCATCAGCGGGTCGGTGAGCACGGACGTACCCTTGGTTTCCAGCAGTACGCAGGCATGACCGAAATACCGGATTCTGACATTTTCCTCCGCGTAGGTTTGCGGCTGAGCCGGCGGCAACGTAGTGAGCAGGCTGCTGAACGTTTCTTCATCTGCTTTTGGCACCTCAAGCACTTCCAGTATTTCCCCGTAGGGTTTTTTGTTATGCTTTAATTCACTCAGAAAGTCAATCCGCTCATCGTTGAAACTGATGGGCAGGTGCACAATGTGTTCTTCTTTCAGGCGCGGCGTGCTGAAGATAAAGGAACGGTCGTCGCTGTGAATCTCGGTCAGGGCAATGCTTTGCAGGTCCCGGCGGTAATACGGGCTCTTGTACAAAAGCCGCTCAATGACCCGGAACGAAGGATGGTTGTCAAGGTCGTAGCCCAACTCAACGAATCCATTGATTCCCGCCGGGATGTCCTTGTAAAGCTCGAGCAACGGGTACCCTTTCGCCTTGTCCCCCAGCAGCTTGAACAGCTTTTTGATGCTGTTCCCCAGGGTAATCAGGTCGGCGCACCTGGCCTGGGTCTGGTTGACCAGGTCTTCTATCTCCCCTACCCGCTGACCGCCGTAATCAATGAACGGCCCGCCGACCATGTCCGGGTTTTGCAGCGCTGCCGCGTGGGCCGAGGGCATCTGCACGTAAGACTTCATGATGTTCAGGTGCGAATTGACGAGAAACATGGAGGCCGTTGCCGGAGCGATTAGTAAAGGATGGGCATACCATTGATTGAACAAAGGTTCGATCTGAACATTTGTTTTGAGGTAAAACTGGTGTGACTCCATAAAGACGGTGTTTGGTTTTCAGTAAAGTCCGGAAGAAAAATATTGACTTGTTGCCGGGCGCACCCGCGTTTGCAATGGAAAAGCCGCGTCTTCAATTCCGAATCCGGGCCTTGAATGAGGGGGCGTTGCCACCGGGCAGTTTGACCTGCCGGATGTAGTTGAGCAGTTTGTTTGGCGTGTTGAAAATCTTTAAATCCGCGGGGCTCAAGTCGAGATGAAACCTGTTGTGGATTGCTTCGATGATCTGTTTCCCGCCGGCGCTTACATTGCCGCCGTCCGTAAAATGCACGTCGAGGTTTACCCCGGACGGGCACTGCCGGGACACCCCGCCGAACAGGTTGATCATGAACTGTTCTTCCTCATCGTACGGGTTCAGGTCGCGGATCGCCGCTTCGGGCCGCCGGGCGGCATCTTCGATCAACCGGGCGAAGTGTTGCGGTATTTTTACCACCCGGCCCCTGGTGAACAGATCGGTGTTGTAGGAAACGCTCAGGCTGATATCGTCACCGGACGCGATGAAGTCGAGGGTCAGGTCGAACTTGGCCGCCTGGGTAGCGGTTTGGTAGTTTGTGATCGTCACCCCTTCCATGGTGGGGGCATCCGGCGGGGCCGCGGCCTGAAACGTCACCAGTACGTCAAACAACGGTGACCGGCTGGGCTCCCACTTGAAGTCCAGTCTTTCCAGTAACAGGTCGAAAGGATACAGTTGGTTTTCGTAGGCAGTGATCGTGCTGGCTTTCACTTGCCGGAGCGTGTCGGCAAACGGATCCGATTCGGGCAGCGTATTTTTGAGGGCAATGGTGTTTAGGTAAAGCCCGATCTGATTTTCCAGCTCCGGCTGGTCCCGGCCGGCCACCGGGGTTCCTACCACCACCGTCGCGGTACCCGTGTACTTGTACAACAATACGTTTGCCAGGGCCAACAGCACGATAAAAGTGCTTGTTTCGAATTCCCGTCCCCACTCGATTACCTTTTTGCTTCCTTCCGGTGGCAGCGTGAAATTCAGCCGTTTGCCGGCGTGGGTCCGCACGCCCGGCCTCGGGAAATCACCGGGCAACTCGCCGTGATGCGGTGCGTCGAACTGGTCCAGCCAGAAAGATTCCATGCTGCCGAACCCGCCCCGTTTGAGCAGCGCGTTCTGCCACGCCGCGTAATCCCGGTATTGAACCGACAAAGCCGGTAAAGGGTGCGCTTCGCCGGCCGCGGCGGCATTGTACAACTGCCGGATCTCCCGCACGAGCATATCCATCGACCAGCCATCGGCGATGATGTGATGCAGGGTCAGCAACAAGACGAAGGCATCTTCTTCAACCCGTAGCAACTTGACCCTCAGCAGCGGGCCCTGCTCCAGGTCAAACGGCGTGGCAACTTCGGCAGCCGCCAGGGTTGCTACCACCGAATCCCGGTCCTCCCGGCCGGTAAGATCATGGTGCTCAAGCCAGGGCGCCAGCATGCCGAATGGTTTTACCCGCTGTTTTACTTCCCCATCCACGAGCACGAAGACGGTCCGGAGGCTCTCGTGCCGTTGCAACAGCACGGCGAATGCCTGCTCCAACCGCTCCGGCCGCAGCCCTCTCATGACGTAGGACAGGGGTATATTGTAGGCGGCCTGTTTACCGCCGAGCTGGTCGAGGATCCAAAGCCGCTTCTGGGCGTGAGAAACCGCGTAATAATCCTGCTCGGCAATTGGTGCAACGGGGGCCTGCCTGCGATGTTGAGCACCGGCAATTTTTGCAAGTGCTGCTATCGTAGGGTTGTTGAAGATGTCCTTCAGGTCGAGCTTAATGCCGAATTCTTTCGCCCCCCTGGATATGACCTGGATTGCTTTCAGGGAGTGGCCGCCCAGCAAGAAGAAATTGTCGCGCAGGCCGATGCGTTCCTTGTTCAGTACCTGTTCCCACAGAGTCGCCAGTTGCTTTTCCAACGCCGTACCCGGGGGCACGTACCCTTCGTGTTGCCGTTGCGCCGGTGCGGCGGGGTTGGGCAGGGCGTTGCGGTTGATCTTGCCGCTGGCTGTCAGGGGAAATTTATCAATGCCGACAAAATAAGCGGGGAGCATGAAACCCGGCAGCCGGTTGGCGAGCCGTTCGCGGAGCGCCGTGAAATCAATTTTTTCCTTCGGCACTACGTACGCCACCAGGTACTGCTCCTGCCCCTGGTCGTGCTGCGCCGTTACCAGCGCGTCTTCGATGCGGGGGTCTTCGGTAATGGCCCTTTCGACTTCGCCGAGTTCGATGCGGAACCCCCTCAGCTTGACCTGGTGATCCATGCGCCCGAGGAATTGCAGGTGCCCGTTGGGCAAATAGCGGACGACGTCACCCGTCTTGTACATCCTGCTCAAACGGCTCCTCAACGC
The DNA here is from genome assembly GCA_902805615.1 of uncultured Cytophagales bacterium. Lineage (GTDB taxonomy): Bacteria > Bacteroidota > Bacteroidia > Cytophagales > 172606-1 > CADCTQ01. The sequence goes on along the minus strand of CADCTQ010000208.1, from coordinate 65,443 downwards.
CGGGGCTGCGTGTTCGGCCTTCGTTCCGTAGAAGCTCCACATCTGGTAATCCTGCAGGCCGTCCCGGCTCACGACGGAATAGGGAATCTGGCAGATTTCGATGTGCCCGGCGCCGTACTCGTAGAGCAACTGCGTGAGGTACCACTTGTCTTCCTCGACGTTTCTGCCCGGCGTGATCCGGTTGTTTTCGGCAGTGTATACGATTTTCGGGTCGTTGTCCCCATCGTCTTCCGACTGCACCGGCAAAAGCGTCTGTATGGCAAAACGGCCGCCCACCTTGAGCAAAGTAAAGAGGTTACTGATAAAATGGGTTGGTTTCTCGAGCCGGTCCAGCAACAAGGTGGAGGTTGCAAAATCGAATGAGCCGGTCTCCAGGTTGCAGGTGTCCAGCAGGCTTTCCAAATCCTGGTCTATCTTTCCCAGGTGCACATCCAACCCGGCCCGCCGGGCGTTTTGCACGAAGTAGGGGCTCCAGTCCAACCCCTTCATGCAGGCGCCCAGTTCCGCAAGGGTTTTCATTACTTCCGCGTTACCAAACCCGAAGTCTATCCCTTTTTTCCCGCCAAAGTCAGCAAACGGCAGAATCCACCGGAGCACCTCGCCGGTCATGCCGCACGATTCATAGGTTCCGTAAAAGCCTTCCATAAAATACCGGCAGTACCCCTGGTAGCCTTCCCGGTTGGTGAGATACCCCTCCAGAATCCGGTTCACTTCCTGCTGCAGGTCGGCATCGAGCCGGTTCATGTACAGCGGCATGCACTCACTGCTGAGGATGTCGGGTATGGCGCAGCCCCAGCGCTCCGACGTGGGTAGTTTCTCCCGGCAGGCCGCCCGGAACGACGCGAGTGCCGCCAGTGATTCCGGCATTTCGACCTGGCCGTGATCCCGGCATACATCCTTGAGGAAGAATCGGTTCGGGACGAATTTTGCCAGGGTTTCGCTCGTCTTGCCGACGTATCCCCTCGCAATCCCTACCCCCGACAGGTATAGTTCGCCGTCCAGGCCGATGGCAACGGGCTCCCCGTTTTTGTCCAGCACAAACGATGCGGTATTGAAGATGGGACCGCCGATGGCAACTGCCGGTACTTTACCCGACAGCGTGTCCGGATTCACCACGTTGTAGTGGGAGTATACGCTGTATTCGGTCGGTCCGTAGGCGTTCATGAACTTGCACCGGCGGCTCCACTTGGCGGCCAGTTCCGGGGTGCACACTTCTCCTACCGAAACGATGCAGCAGTCGGGCACCCTTAGCTCCTCCGGATCAAGCTGCTTGAGGAAGGAAGGAACGAATACCGCCACGTTGATGCGGTGCTCGTTGATGAACTTCATCATTCCTTCCGCCGAAAGGCTGGTGGTATCGGCCATGCAGAGGGTGGCGCCGTTCAGCAAAGCCATGAATGTTTCGCCCACCGCCCCGTCGAAGCTGTACGAAAACATCTGCAGGACGCGGCTTTGGCTGGTAAGGTTGAACGCGTGCTGTTGCCAGAGGGCCAGGTTCACGATCCCCATGTGCTCCAGCATCACCCCTTTGGGATTGCCGGTGGAACCGGAAGTATAGATCACGTAGGCCAGGTCGGAAGGGCTGCAGATCCTGCCGGGATTCTCGGGGGATTCCTCTAGCTGCGCCAACTGAATGTCAACGGCAAACAGGGCAGCATCAATGCCCGACAATTGAAATAAATGCTGGGATTCCGTCAGGATTGATCTTACGTTGAGATCGGAGCAGATGTAGGCTTTCCGGGAATCGGGCAGCGCCGGATCAATCACGGTGTACGCCGCGCCTGCTTTGAGCACGGCCAGCAAGCTGATCACCGCGTTGACGGAGCGGTCGAGGAGGATGCCCACGACTTCATTGGGCCGGGTGCCGTAATTGTGGATCAGGTGGTGCGCGAGCCGGTTGGCCAGCCCGTTCAGGGCATCGTAGGTCAGCCGCTCGTCGCCGAAGCAGACGGCCACGCCCTGCGGGTACTTCCGGACGCAATCCTCAAACCGGTCAACAATCGTATCGTTCACCGGAAATTCCCGCCGGGTTGCATTGAACGCATCCGTAAGCAACGCCCGTTCGTCGGCGGGCAAAAATGCGTGCGCTGACAAGGCCTTCCCGGGGGCGTCGACAATGGATCCAACCAGGACCTCGTAGCAGGTCAACAACCGCGCAATCCGTGACTCCTCGAAGAGGTCGGTATTGTAATCAACGTTGATGACGGCCTTCCCCGGTCGCTCCACCACGGTGATCCGCAAGTCGACCCAGCTCACGTTGAAATCAGTCTGGAAATTCTCAATCTCAATCCCTTCCAGGCTGCGCTCAAGCGCCGGGTCGCCGGCCTCTTCCACCAGCAATACAACGTCGTACAAGGGATTGCGGCTCCGGTCCCGCTGCTGGTCCAGGTCTTCAACCAGCAAATCGTAGGGGTAGGCCTGATGCCTGAACGCTTCGAGTGACCTTTGCTTGACGTTCGTCAACAACGCTTCGAAACTTTCTTCACTGCTGAACCGGGTGCGGATGGCCAGGTTATTGACGTAAAACCCAACCTGGTTGTTCAAATCGGCGTTGTACCTTCCCGCAACCGGAACCCCAATGACGATGTCTTCCTTATTGACGTATCTGTTGAACAGCGCGTTGATCGTTGCCAGGATCGTCATGAAGAAGCTGGCGCCCTGTTTGTTGCCGATCCCCTTCAGCGCGGCAACGTGACGCTCGTTGAGCACCCTCCGCACCGTCTTCCCGTTAACGGTCTTCACCAAGGGCCTGTTGTAATCGGTAGGCAGGTCGAGGGTTGTGATGCCGGACGCAAACTGGCCGATCCAGTAAGCTTTATGCGCATCATCCGCATTTTCAATCACCTGCTGGTTATGCCAGGCGGCGTAATCTTTGTATTGAATCGGCAGCGGCGGCAGCGGATTGAACAAACCACCTTTTTTGTAGTGGCCGTACAAGGTGGACAGTTCATCGACAATGATCTGCATCGACCACGCATCGCAAACAATGTGGTGCGTCGTAAATAACAGCACATGGCACTGTGCGCTCTTGCGGACCAGCATCACCCGCAGCAGGGGCCCTTTCTGGAGGTCGAAAAGCGTGGTTGCGTCCTGCCGGACCAGTTCCCGTACAGTTTCCGACTGAATTGCTTCCGGTTCTTTTTCAATGTCAACGCATTTTACGGCAAAACCGGAGGAGGCCGCCGGGTGGACCTGCTGTTTGGGTTGGCCATCCACCGAAACGAAAGTTGTCCTCAATACTTCGTGCCTTTCTACCAGCGTCTTGAAGGACTTTGTCAGTGCCTCCACCGATAGTTCGCCGTTCAGCACGTACGCCCTCGGCTGGATGTAGGCCAGGCCCTCGTTGCCCAGCTGCGAAACAATCCACAAGCGTTTCTGGGCGTGGGAAACCTCGTAGTACGTGCTGCTTTCCACCGGCCGGATGGCATTCCCGAACCCGGCCTCCCCACCCGTTTCCGCACCGCGGGCCTTCCCGGTTTCCTCCTTCAGCAGGTGGCCGGCCAGCGCCCTGATCGTGGGGAAATCAAATAAGTCAACAACCGACAGGTCCCGTTTAAAGTGCGACCTCATTTTATTGATGATGAGCACGCCTTTCAACGAATTGCCGCCCAACTCGAAATAGTCATCCGTAACGCCGATGTACTGGCGGCCGAGCACCTGCTGCCAGATTTCCAGCAGGGTTTCTTCGGTTTTGTTCTGGGGTGGTACCTGGAAATGATTCCTGCCTGCCTCCTGCCGGGGATCGGGCAGCGCTTTGAAATTGATCTTCCCGTTAGGCGTCAAAGGAATGGCATCCAACTTCATCAGGTAAGCGGGCACTTTGTACTCGGGCAGGTGCCTGGTCAGGTACTCCCGCAACTCTTTCGGTTCAGCGGCCGTGAGCACGTACGCCGCGATGTTTTTGTGTCCTTCGGAATCCTGGTGGACGATCAGCAGGCTGTCCCGGACGGCGGCATGTTCTTCCAGCACTTTTTTTATTTCGGACAATTCCACCCGGTACCCCCGTATTTTAACCTGCTCATCGCCCTTTCCTCTTCCCAGGAATTGGATCGTCCCTTCCGGCAACCACCGGGCGAGGTCGCCGGTGCGGTACAGAAATTCTCCTTTCGCGAACGGATTGCTCACAAACTTTTCGTTCGTCAGCTCGGGTTGGTTCAGGTAGCCCGCGGCCAGGCCGGGCCCGGAGATGCAAAGCTCCCCTTTCACCCCGACGGGGACGGGCTGAAAATGGGTATCGAGGATGTAACAACTGGCGTTCTTTACCGGGCGCCCGATGACGGGCTGCGGTTGGTATTGCGTCAGTTCCCCATCATCAATCACGTGCGTGATGCAGCCTATCGTTGCTTCCGTCGGGCCGTAGTGATTGACGAAAACGGTATCGCCTTTCAGTTTTTTATAATCCGCAATGATCTTTACGTTAATTTCCTCCCCCCCCAACAGCACCAGGCGAACCTTGCTCGTGGTTAACTGATGCCGGTTGGACGCCTGCATCAACATAAAAAACAACGACGGCGTCAGCTTGATAAACGTAATTTCGTGCGCCGTTAAGTAAGCAACCAGGCGGTCGGGGTCCTTGATGGTCTGGTTGTCCACCACGTGGAGGGCGGCGCCGTTCAGCAAGCTTCCCCAAATGCTGGTATAGCCCAGGTCAAACCCGTACGACGAGAGGAGGACCGTCCGGTCCTGAGGCGTGAGGCCGAATTTTTCCGTAAACCAGCCCACGTAGTTGAGCAAAGCCCCGTGCCTGATGAGCACTCCCTTGGGCACTCCCGTGGTGCCGGACGTATAAATCGCGTAAAGCGGGTCTTCGGGGGAAAGGGAAAGTTCGGGATTGCGGCCATCGGCTTCGGCCGCTACCTGCAGGTCCAGCGCGAACAATTCGCACTGAGTCAGGTCGGTAAGATGAAAAAGCAGCCGCGAATCCGTCAGCAGGACCTTGGCCCGGGTATCGCGGAGCACGTACGCGACCTGCTCCCGGGGCATTTCCACGGGAATGGGTACAAATACAGCCCCGGACTTGATCGCACTCAGCATGCCAATAACCGCCAAATGCGCCCTGTCAGAAATGACGGCCACAAAATCGCCGGGCATCACCTGGTATTGCTCCCGCAACTGGTGCGCAATCCGGTTGGTGTGTTCATTGAGTTCCCGAAAGGTCATGCGTACCTCCGCGGCCCGCAGGGCAATGCCGTCCGGATTGGCCGCGGCGTGTTGCTCGAACAGTTCTTTAACGGACCATCCGGGATGGAGCGGGGTGATCCGCTCCGGTGTTCCAAGCAGGTGCAGTTTTTCTTCGGGTGACGCTGCGCTCAGCAGGGCAACCGGCTGGTCAATCTCCTTCATGGCCGCGCCGATCAGGTGGATGAAGTTCCGGGCCATCTGCTGCACAATGAACCGGTCGAAGAAGACGGGATCATATTGTACGCTCAGCCCAAAACCACTGTCTTCCTGGTCAATCCTGAACAAGAGCTTGAGCCGGTCAAGCAGCCCGTTTTTGTTTACCCGGTTGAAGCCCATTAAAACCAGTCCCACCTGGTAGAGCGCGTGTAGATCACCCGCTTCATTGGCCGTGAACGTCTTCACCAGGGATTCGAAGTCGAATCTTTGGTGTTCATAGGCCAGGTTCAGATCATCCAGCGCGTTGTTGAGCAGTTCGCGCGGCGTGGTGGCATCGGTGATAGAATTTCTAAAAAACAGGAGGACGTCTTCGGCGGCATCTTCTTCCTGGTCAGCAAACCCCGTAGTGGCGACCAGTACGTCGGGATGTTGCCAGTACTTATGCAGTAAGATGTTGCATGCCGTTAAAAGCAACAAGTACACGTTGGAGGGCGTATCCTTTGACTTGGAACGAAGCTCGGCGGAAAGTTTCGGCGGAAAAGGAAACCTGAACTCTTCCAAGCCCGCGCCGGAACCGTACGCTTTTCCGGAATGAAAAACGGGGAGTCGGCGCCACTCGACGTTTTTTACTTTTTTTAGCCAATAATCTTCTGCCAGGTCATAGTTGACCAATCCTTCTTCCTTTATCATAAAGAGTGGTTTTAGAACAGTTTGTCCAAAGGGCATGAGACAAGCTTCCCGGCTGCGCGGAAACGCGCATTGACGGCGATGCCAGCAACGAAGCAGGAAAGAAACGTTAGAATGTGAAGTCGGCCTTGAATTTCTTTGCCTTCCGGGTGCTCTCGTGGGGAGGGTTCACCGTTAAATCATCGATTTTCCGGTTTGGCCCGGAAACAATTTCCGTGATCAACTTTTCGAGCTTGCCCAACAGGACATTGATCCGTTCTTTCTTGAACAAATCGGTGTTATAGTAGATTTCAATCTGCATTTCATCGCCCAGGTCCTGCAACACGATGCGCAAATCCAGTTTGCTTTCTTCTCCTTTGTCAGCATCCACATTTCTGATGATCAGGTCCTGATCGAACGAATGCGGCCCGTCGGGCGAAGCCGGCCGTTCAAACAGCCTGACGTTGATCAATACATCGAATAACGGGTGCCGGCTCGGATCGCGCAGTTTGACCACGTCTTCGACGAGCAAATCAAAAGGATACGCCTGGTGGCTGAACGCCTCAATGCAATTGTTTTTAACGGTTTGCAGAAACGCCGTGAAGGTAAGATCGCCCCGGACCTCATTTTTCAGGGGCAAAAGATTGACGTAAAACCCAATCTGATTCTCCAAAGACTTTAATTCCCGGTTGCTGACGGGCGTTCCGATGGTAATGTCGGACCGGTCAGTATACTTGTAGAGCAGTACGTTCACGACGGATAGAAATGTCGTAAACAACGTGGTGCCGCTTTGTTCACCGATGCTCCGGAGGCCGGCGGCTTGTTCCGCGGGCAGGGTGGTTCCCACGCGGCTTCCCTGCACCGACCGGAGTTTGGGCCGTTCGTAGTCAACGGGTATCCCCGAGTTGGCGGCATGGTCCCTGAACTTCTCCCGCCAATACGCACGATGTTCATCCAGTTTGCCCTGCTTTACCTGGCCGTTCTGCCGGGCGGAATAATCCTTGTGCTGGATGTTCAACGGGGGCAGCCGGGGGACAGTGCCGTTCTTAAAGGCGTAGTACAACGCTAAGAATTCTTTGATGAACACGCCGGCGGAATCTCCATCGGTAATGATGTGGTGCATGGTGAGCAGGAGCATGTGACTGCGATCCCCCAACTTAAGCAGCTTGCAACGGATCAGGGGCCCCCTTTCCAGGTCGAAAGGGGTGCTGCTCTCATTGTCGGCCATCTCCCGGGCCACTTCCGCCGGGTGGACTAGGCCGGTGAGATCAACCTGTTCCGGCTTGCACGCAATGGTCGCGAGGTCGTGGACTTTCTGTTTGGGCTCGCCGTCGGCCACAATAAACGTGGTACGCAGGATTTCGTGCCGCTGCACAATCGTTTCGAAGGCCTTTTCAAAAGCCCGCAAATCCAGTCCTTCGAGTTCGTAAGCGGACGAAACATTGTAACTGCTGTCTGCGCGCCTGAACTGGCTGAGCACCCAGAGCCTCTTCTGGGCGTGCGAGACGCGGTAATGCTGCTGTTCTTCAATTGCATCCAGCTCCTGGTACGCCTGTCTGGCTTTGCCGGCTATCACCCCGGCCAGCAACGCTACGGTAGGCGCCAGAAAAATATCTTTCAACTCGATTTTTACGTCCAGCAACTTGTGCACCTGCGTGATCAGCTGCACGGCTTTTAAGGAGTGGCCGCCCCTTTCAAAGAAGTTGGCGTGCACGCCGATTTGGTCTTTCCCAAGAATATTTTTCCAGATTTCGACCAGTTGCATTTCGGTTTCATTGTGCGTAGCCAGGCTGGCAATTCCGCCGTCTTCCCCGGAAACATTCGCCGCCGGCAACTTCGTGCGGTCAATCTTGCCGTTTGCGTTCAACGGCATTGCTTGCAATGCAACGAAGTAAGACGGCACCATGTAGGCGGGCAAAGACGTCGTCAGAAAGTGCTTTACCTCGTGCACCGGCAGGTCCCTTTGGGTCGTGTAGTATACCGCCAGGTACTTGTCGCCGGCCGGATCGCTGTTGACGACCACAATCGCTTCGTTGACGCCGGGATGCTCGAGCAACTTGTTTTCGATCTCACCCGGCTCAATGCGGTAACCCCGCAGCTTGACCAGGTCATCATTCCGGCCCAGGAAGGCAATTGCCCCGTCACTCAGCCACCGGCACACGTCGCCGGTCTTATAGAGGCGGTCGCCGGGTACGAAAGGGTTGCCGATAAACCGTTCCGCGGTGAGGGCTGCATTGTTCAAATACCCCCGGGCCAGGCCGTCCCCTCCTACGTACAACTCACCGGGTATTCCTGTCCCCACCGGGTTCAGGTGGGCATCGAGAATATAGGCCGTGCTATTGGCTATCGGCCGGCCGATGGGAATGTTGTGCGCGTAGTCGGTTGTGATCTCCCAGTAAGTTGAATAGGTAGTGTTCTCCGTCGGGCCGTAAATGTTATTGATGGACAAGGAGGCACTTTTCCGGGCTTTTTGAATGTGAGAAGGGGAAAGGATTTCGCCGCCGACCAAAAGCACCTTCAACCCGGCGAAAATGTCTTCATCCGCGTCGATCAGCCGGTTAAAGAGTGCCGTGGTGAGAAACGCTTTGGTGATTTCGCTTGCCTTCAGAAAAGCGCCCAGTCGCTGGGCAGACAGCAAAGTGTCTTTGGTGGTCAGGTACAAAGACGCGCCATTGAGCAAGGTTCCCCAGATTTCGAAGGTCGATGCGTCAAAAGCCAGGGGCGATGCCTGCAGAATCCGGTCGTCGGGTTCAACGGAGATATAGTTTGTATTGCGTACCAGCCGGATCACACTCCGGTGTTCAACCATCACCCCTTTGGGCTGCCCGGTAGAGCCGGAGGTGTATATCACGTAGGTCAGGTCATGCGGCCCGTTGACAACGGGAGGGTTCGTCTTATTCCCGTTTTCCACCCAGTCATCCCGTTCCGCGTCTACTTCCAGCAAGGCCCCGGTGTAAAACGAGGCCAGGTCCCGCCCGTGTCCGGCCCTGGTGATGAGGACCCCGAGGTTGGTGTCGTCAAGAATGAATTTTTTCCTTTCGGCCGGGTAGTTCGGATCAATGGGCACGTAGGCAGCGCCGGCCTTGACAATGCCAAGCATACAAACAATGGCCAGTTCGGGTTCGTCAATCATCAGGCCTACCAGCGCGTTGGGCCCGATTCGATAAACATCCCGCGCGTGGTTGGCAATTGCGTTGGCCCGTTCGTTCAGCTGGCGGTACGTAAGAGTTGAGTGCTCACTGACCAGTGCGACTGCGTCCGGGTTGGCGTTTACGGTTTGCTCAAACAGCAGCGGCAGCGACGAAGACGACGGATAAGGAACGGCAGTATGGTTGTACCCGAAAAGAATGTCTCGTGAGTCTTTTTCGCTGAGGTAATTCAGCGCCACCACCGGGGCCGCCGGGTCCTTGACGATCTCATTCAGCAGAATGATCAGTTGTTCGGACAAGCGTTCGATGGTATCCTTTTTAAACAGGTCAGTGTTGTAGGAGACCTTGGCCTGAATGCCTCCCGCCGTTTCCCGGAAGGTGAAGATCAGGTCATATTTTGCCGCGGCATATTCTACGTCGCTGAGCGCCTCGGGTGACACGTCTCCCAGGTTGCCGGCATCTTCATCGCCGGAAGCGATGTTCTGCATCACCACCATTACGTCGGTCAACGGAGAATGGCTCAGGTCCCGTTCCAGGTTAAGATCGTCGATGAGCAGGTCAAACGGGTAGAGTTGGTGTTCGAATGCTTCCAGGGTTACGTCGAGGGCATCGGTGAGCAGTTGGTGAAAACTTCCTGCGTCGGAGAACCGCAACCTGATCGGTAAAATGTTGGCGTAGAAACCGACCTGGCTGCCGAGGTCCACGTGGTCCCGGCCCGCGGCTGCCGTGCCGAGCACGATGTCCGTCTGGTGGGTGTATTTGTACAACAGCACGCTGACCCCGCTCAGCAAGGTCATGAACAGACTCGCCCCGTTTTCGCGGGCCATCCCATTGAGGCGTTGCTGCAACTCCGGGTCGATGCGAAAAAAATGGATTGCACCGCTGAACGTCTGCAGCGCCGGCCGCGGGAAATCGGTGGGCAATTTCAGCCTGGATACCGGCTCCTCGAATTGCTTCAGCCAGTACGACTGGTGCCGTTTCAACCGGCTTCCGGAAAGCTGCACGTTCTGCCACGCGCAATAGTCTTTGTACTGAATGCGCAGGGGCGCGAGCGGATCTTGCCCCCCGTTGCGGAAAGCATGGTACAGCTTTAGTATTTCGTCTTGTATGATGTACTCCGACCAGCCGTCGGAGGTAATGTGGTGCATGGTAAACAGCAGCACGAATTTCTGCTGGTCCACCTGGATGAGCTTGCACCTGAGCAGGGCCCTGGTAAAATCGAACGGTAGGTTTAGCTCGTCGTTTACGTATTGCTGCACCCGTTCGTTCTGCCCCGCGTGGCCGCGCAGGTCGACGTACTCCACCCTAAAAGCAAATGCTTCCGGACTGAGGACTTTCTGCCGGGGTTCGCCGTCTACGGTAAGAAAGACGGTTCGCAGAATGTCGTGGCGGCGCACGAGGGCCAGGAGGGCCCGTTCAAAGGCATTGCGGTCCAAGGTGTCGAGTACGTAGGGCCAGAGCATGATGTAGGCCTTTTGGCTGCCACCGATGTGATTTACGATCCATAATCTTTTCTGGGCGTGCGACAGACCGTAAAATTCCTGCTCTTCGACGGGCCGTATTTCCTCGTAGAGGTCCGGCTTTAATTGTTCGATCTCCTGCGCCAGCGACGCAATGGTCGGGTGCCTGAACAAAATGCCGAGGCTCACCAGCACGTTGAGTTTCTTGTGAATGACGGCAATGATGTAAGCCGCCACGAGCGAATCCCCGCCAATTTCGAAGAAGTTGTCGTACACCCCGACTGCGGTCCGTTCGAGTGCCTCTTCCCAAATTGCCGCTAATTCACGTTCGATTGCCGTCCGGGGCGCAACCCGCTCCTGCGCCGACGCCAGCGGCTTACTGGCTGCCGTCAACGTCCGCAAATCAACTTTCCCGTTCCGGGTTAAGGGAAATTCTTCGACTTCGTAGAAGTAAGCCGGAATCGTGAACTCCGGCAGGTGTTCGCCCAGGTACTTCCGGTAGTAGGCAATGTCGTTGGGGCGGCGCGTGGCAAGGTACGCGGCAAGGACGTTCTGATTTTGGTTGTTCTTCTGAACAACAACGGCAACTTTGTCAACGCCGGGCAACTTTTGCAGGAGGGCTTGTACCTCGAGCGGTTCCACCCGGTACCCGCGGATCTTTACCTGGCTGTCGCCCCTGCCTAAAAACACAATCTCGCCCGTGGGAAGCCACTTTGCCTTGTCCCCGGTTTTATACAGGGTTCTTCCTCCGGGAAAGTCCGGGCTGATAAACGCTGTGCGCGTTAATTCGGGGTTGTTGAGGTACCCCCGGGCCAATCCGCTGCCGGCTACGTACAGGTTTCCCGGGATGCCGGCCGGCAATACATTCAGTTGGTCGTCAAGCACGTAGCACTGTGCATTGCGGATCGGCGTCCCAATCACCGGGTTTCCGTCGAAATTCCGGAGGTACGCATCGTCCAGCACTTTAACGATACACCCGATGGTCGCCTCAGTGGGTCCGTAGTGGTTAACGAAGACTACTTTATCGTTTACCTGTTTGAATTTGAGAATGTCGGCCGGGTGAAGACTTTCGCCGCCCAGCAGGACGAACCGCAAGTGGCTCCTTTGCAGCGTACCGAAATTGGCGCCCAGGCAAAGTACGTGAAACAGGGATGGGGTAAGTTTGAGAAAAGTGATCTTGTTTTCGGCGATGTAGGCAATCAAACGTTCCGGGGTACGGATCAGAAGATCATCTGCCAGGTGCAGCGTCATTCCGGAAAGCAAGCTTCCCCACAGGCTGGTATACCCGAGATCAAACGCAAAGGAAGACAGCAGCATGGTATGGTCGCCCGGGCCGATTTCAAATTTTTCGCCGAGCCATTGCGCGTAGTTGCTTAGTCCCCGGTGCGTGACCATCACCCCCTTGGGCCGCCCCGTCGTTCCCGAAGTGTACAGTACGTACGCAACGTCGTCGGGCAGCATTTCCGGCGGCATTGGTGCATCCGGCGTACCGGGGACCTCGTCCATCGCGCCGCCCAGCTGAAGCATTGCCACGGCATGCCCGATTTCCGGGGAGACCAGCCGGTCACTGATGAGTAATTTGACCGCGGCGTCCCGCACGATTGCCAGGATGCGGTTATCCGGAGATTCAGCGTCGATGGGGATGTACACGGCGCCTAGTTTTAGCGTGGCGACCAACGCAACGATCATCTGGTCGGTATGCCTTGCCAGGATGCCCACGAAATCGCCCTTCGCAATGCCGTATTCAGCCGCCATCCGGTTTGCCAGCCGGCGCCCTTGCTTATCCAGGTCGGCAAACGTCAGCCCCTGGTTGCCGTACTGCACCGCGACCGCACCGGGGGTTGCCCGGACCTGCTCCTCGAACAGCTTCAGCACGCTCCCCGCAGGGTAAAGATCCGGTCCGGAATTAAACGATGATACCACCGCATGCTTTTCGGCTTCCGTCAGGTAGTCCAGTTCCGCCAGTTTCTGGGCCGGCGCCCTCAGCACCGCCGACGCCAGTTGCGCAAAGTGGGCCTTGAACCGCTGAATCCAGCCGGGGGAAAACAAGTCTTTACTGTAGGCGATCTCCAGAACGATGGCGCGGGCGTTCCTGCCGAAATGGATGATCAGGTCGTGGCTGCAAAACGGGATCTCGACGGATTCCCTTGTTGCCACACCCCGCCGGTACGCTTCGGATTCCGGGCCAAACACCAACTCCCTTTTCTCGGCCATGACCACGTCGAAAAGCGGCGCCCGGCTGACGTCCCGGGTAAGCTGCAAATCCTGAATGATCAGCTCGAAGGGATACAGGAAGTTGTTTTTGAGGTCCGAAACCCCGGCACGTACGTTGGCAAGCAGGCCTTCGAAACGGTCACCGGCAACGAACGTTGTGCGCAGCGGCAGCGGGCTGGCCAGCGGATTGCGGCCCGATCCACCGGCCGGTGCTTCCATCCAGGGAAGGTATCCTACGACGACGTCCGTCTGCCCCGTATAGCGGTACAATAACACCTTGCACAGCGACACCAGCAACTCGCCGGTGGTGATGCCGAACCGGTGCCCCAGCGTTGCAATCTCGTCCGAAAGCTGCTCATCCAACACCATTACGTCCGTACCGCCCCGGTAAGACTTATCGGCAGGGCGCGGCAGGTCGTGCGGCACTTCCAGGCGCGGCAAGTCATCATCCAACTTCGAACGCCAGAATAATTTTTGCTTTTCGAAGAAGCCGCCATGCAGCCGTTGGTAGAAGTCGTCGAGGGTTTCCTTGTGCTTTTTGCTGGCTGCCTGCCGCCCTTCCGCGTGGGCGTCAAGTTGATTCCGGTACATCCGCACCAGGTCCTTCATGATCACGGGTTCCGAAAGCCCTTCGGAAACGATCCGGTGCAGGCAGAAGACGAACAGGTATTCTTCCCGGCCCACGTTCATCAGCTTTGCGCGGAACAAAGGCCCTTTTTGCAGATCAAACGGCCGCATCAACTCGGCTGCTGCCATTTCGGGCAGCGCCAGTTGCCGTGGGTCATGCACCTCACCGGCCAGCAGGTCGTCGCCGAATGCGTCGGTCTCGTTGGTAGTTTGGTGGGGCTCCCCGTTCACCAGTAAAAAGGTGTTCCGCAGTACGTCGTGCCGGCGGATGAAGTGGTGAAACGCCGCTTTGAAAACGGCGGGGTCGAGGCCCGAAAACCGGTAGGCAAAGAAAAGATTGTTGATCGTGCTGCTGTGCGGGAAAGCGTCGATTACCCAGACCCGTTTCTGGAACGGGGAAAGCCGGTAGGCCTCCGCGTTGCCGGGACCCGACCTTTTGACGACCGTTGCTTTTTCGATGTACGCCGCCTGCTCCCGCAACGTGCTGTAAGAAAATATGGATTTTAAACTGATCTTATGACCAAACACCTTCTGAATCTGCATCATCAGCTGGACGGCCTTCAGGGAATGGCCGCCCAGGTCGAAGAAATTGTCGGTCGGGCCCGGGTGGCTCACGCCCAGCACCGATGACCAGATTTTGAGGAGTTCCCGTTCCACCTCCGTTTTCGGGTGCAGGTTTTCCGCCGCCCCGTGGATTCGCCCGAATACCGGATCGGGTAATGCCTTCCGGTCCACCTTGTGATTCCGGTTGACGGGAAAGTGATCCATCACCACGTACCAGGCCGGCCGCATGTATTCCGGCAGTCTTCCCTTGACGTTATTGCGGACGGCGTCGATAAACGCCTGCTCCCGGGCTGCTTCGCCGGGCTTCACCCGCGGTATGAGGTACGCAGCGATGACTTGGTTGCCCTGCTCGTTCTTTCGCACGTCGGTGACCGCATCCATCACCGCCGCGTCCGATTTCAGGGCAAAATCCACTTCCTCAAGTTCAATCCGGTGGCCCCTGATCTTAACCTGGCGATCAGCCCGGCCGAAGAATTCGACGTTGCCATCCGGCAACCACCTTCCGATGTCACCCGTTTTATAGATCGTATCGCCCAGCGTTCCCGCAAAAGGGTTAGGCACAAAAGCCTGCCTGGTCCGTTCCTCGTCCCGCCAGTAACCAGCGCCGACGGCTACGCCGGAAACGCATATCTCACCGCAGGCCCCGACCGGTTGCAGGTTCATGGCATTGTCGACAATAAAAACGTTTATGTTGGACAACGGCTTGCCGATGGGAAATTTCCGGGTTCCCGGGGGCAATGGCTGCGTCGCAATGTTTTGCAGCACGTCGTCGGAAGCTTCGGCAGGCCCGTAGGCGTTCACTACCGGAACGTGGGGGAAAAGGCGAAGCCACGCGTTGACCAAACCAACCGTAACGTCTTCCCCTCCGACCAGTACGTACTTCAGGTCCGGAAAACGGTTTGCAGGCCCGGCCGCGCTGCCCAGGTACTCCAGGAATCCCACCAGAAAGGAAGGGACCAGTACCATCAGGTCTATCTTTCCCCCGGTGATGACCTCACAAAGTTTGTCGTACTCGAGCAGGTCGTCGTGATCGATGACCACCGTGGCGCCTCCACAAGTGAGGGGCGCCAGTATCTGCCAGACCGAAATGTCGGACGAAATATTGGCGCTTTGCAGGATCCTTAAAGCCCCGTTCAATCGCAGGAATTCGAACTCAGCCAATATATGGTTCAGGGCGCCGTCTTGACGGATAAGGGCGCCTTTGGGCGTTCCGGTTGAACCGGAGGTATAGATCATGTACAGGTTATCCGCCTGCAACAAACCCGCAGGCGGATTATTGCCGTTGCCCGATGCGTAAATGGCAGCCGCCGATACGGTGCGTTCCGCCAGCACCTCGTCCGGAGCCTTCCAGCCGCCGTGGTCCGCAAAGTGCACAATGGTCTCCGGGAAGCTACCCTTTTGCAGAAATTCCGCATTCTCGTTCACGAAACGGGCCGTTGCAAAAAGAACGGAAACCTCACTCTGCTCAATCATCAGGTGCGTTCTGGAAACCGAATGACCGGTAGAGAACGGCACGTATACGCCCCCTGCCTTTGCAATAGCCAGCATGGCAACGACGAGGTCCAAGCCTCTGTCCAGGCAAACCCCCGCAAAACTTCCCTTCCTGAATCCGGACCCGATTAGGAAATTCGCCAGGCAGTTTGCCTGCTGGTTAAGCGCCCCGTAGGTCAATTGCCGGCCGTTGTGAATGACCGCCGGTGCCCCCGGATTCTTTTCCGCCTGGTATTCAAACCGCCCGATGATTGTCAGGTCGCCGTCATACCGCTTTTCGGCCTTGTTGAACCCAAAGCATACCTGGGCTTCTTCAGCCGGGGAGATCAGTTTGAGGCGGCTCATGCCCAGGCGGGGATTGGCCAGCACCTGGTCGGCCACGTTCCCGAAGTGCTCAAACAGGTTCTCGACAAAGCAGCGGTCGTGCACGTGTTCATTGTAAGTAATCTGCAGCGTCAACTGCTGACCAATGCCAATCGTCACGTCGAGGTCATAATTGGTATGTTCCCGTGCATCATGATGGGAGAGTTGAAACCCAAGGCCGGCATCGGTGGCCGCTTCATCGGACTCGCTGACCGGAACGTTTTCAAAAATAAGGATGTGGTCAAAGAGCTTGTGTTTCAGCTCGGAGGCGGATTGTATGTCGGCGAGCTGGCAGTAGTGGTGCGACTCGGCCTCGGTGAAATGCTGGTGGCACTGAAGCAATACGTCGTCGAAGGCTTGGTCGTGGGCAAACTGTACCCTGACCGGTATTGTATTGATAAACAGCCCTACCATCGACTCGATCCCGGGTATTTCCGGGGGCCTGCCGGATACGACGGCACCGAACACAACGTCATTCCTGTTGTGGTATTTGGCGATGATTGATCCCCAGATTACCTGGAACAGCACGTTTAAGGTGGTCCCGAATGTCTTCGCCAGCGCTTTCAATGCGCTTGTCTTCTCCTCAGTCAGCGGGCGGCTCACGACCTCGCTTTTGTAGGTTGTACCCTCGGCAATCCTCAGCCGGGGGATCTCCACGGGCACGTCGTACCCCTTCAGATAGCCGGACCAGTACGCCAGTGAAGCGCTCTTATTCCGGCTCTCAATCCACTTGATGTACGCGCTGAAGGGGGTAACCGGCTGGAAGGCAGCCGGGATGCCTTTCAGGTGACCAATGTAGAGTTGCGCGAATTCCGTGTAAAGAATTTTTCTGCACCAGCCATCCATTGAAATATGGTGGTCACTCCAAATCAATTCGTAGCTGTTCTCTTCGCGCCGGAAGATCGATATCCGGATTAAAACATCCTTGGTGATGTCGAAAGATTTTTTAGCATCCGATTTCTTGAATTCCTCAATGTACTGCTCCTTGCCGGCCGGGCTAAGCGTGCGCAAATCTTCGTAATAAAAATCCACGTCGCGTTGCTTCAGTACAATTTGCAGCGGCTTCATGCCCTTCGAGTAGTTGAACACGGTCCTTAAGACGTCGTGACGGGCCGACAAACCGTTGAAGCTTTTCCTGGCCGCCTCCACGTCCAGCGATCCCTCAATTCTGTAGGCGGACTGCCGGAAGTAGGTGTCCTCTTCGGCATCAAGCAGGTTGTGGAAAAGTATGCCTTCCTGCAAGGGAGATAATCCATAAATGTCTTTTATGTTTTCCTTCGACAACATACCGGGTAGTGGTTTTTATCCAAATGAGAAGCCGCATCGCCTTTCTGCAAGGGCGAAGAAAAGGGCGAATCAAGCTTTTTTGAAGCAATAGCTCACACGGCCATACCCCCGCGCGAGCTAGGGTGGCGGGCGCCGGCACAAACTCCCGGGGCAGCAGTTTGCCATACCCACGCGCGAACTGCGGTGGCGATGACACCGGAAGTAAAAGGCGGGAAGAACAGGAATGGCTGGTCAGTTGCCGGCTTTTTTTTACCGCCCGGCAACCGTGCCTTGGTTGTACGCTAGTTGTACTTCAGGGATTTCACCGGGCTTGCCATTGCCGCCCTCACCAAGTAGTAACCAGCACCAATGTAGGAAATGATCAGGACGATGAGGCCCGACAACAGGAACCACCACCAGGCGATGGGTACCCGCTGCGAGAAATTCGCCAGCCAGCTGTCGGCCAGGAAGTAGGTGAAAGGCCACGCAATGCAACAGGAGAGCAGCACCAGCATGGTTATATTCTTCAGAAAGAGCATCACGATCTGGAACGACGATGCGCCGTGTACTTTTCGGATCCCTACTTCCTTGGTTCGCTGCAAAGCGGTGAACAGGGAAAGGCTGAAAAGGCCGAAAGCGAAGATAACGATGGACAAAGAGGCAAAAATATTGAAGAGCTTATTCAACTGGAGGTCGTCTTTGTATTGTTCGTTGTAGACGTCATCCGCGAAGAAAAACTCGAAGGGAACCTGGGGGAACACTTCCTTCCAAGCCGCCTCAACTGCCCTCACCGTCATTTCCGTGGGTGCATTGTTTAGTTTCACGGAAACGTAGAATATACTGCTGTGACGGGGCGGAACGCATATGTAAACGATTGGCTCGGGCGTCACTTTGACGGTATTCTGGTAGTGGTTCTCGATAATGCCGGCAACGTTGAGCTTATTGCCCCACACGTCGAGGCTCTGGTTGACTGCGCGCACGTCTTCAATCCCGAACAGTTTGGCCGCGGCTGCATTCAAAACGTAGGCAGGAGCCGTGAAAAAAGTATTGAAAAATTCCTTCCCTTGCTTTACGTCCATCGAATAGACCTTCGGAAAATCCGAATCAATAAAAACCAGTTTACACGAAACCCCGTCGCCCTCGGCGTTTACTTTTTTAACGTTTCCCTCCGAAAGGTTGAAGTGCTTCCCGGGAACCAGGGTGGAACCGCTCACCCCGTCAACCGACGCGATGGTGAGCAGCTTGTTTTTCAATACGGCGTGGTTGTTAAAGTCTTTCTGGATGTCGCCGGGCACCTTGATTACCAGCACGTTATTGAGCGAGAAACCCAGGTCGCGGGACCGCATAAAGCGGACCTGCTGCGAAACGATGATGGTACCCAGCAGCAGGAAGATGGAAAACACGAACTGAACCGAGGTAAGTACTTTTCTGAAAGAGACGCCCCGCACGTTTTTAATGGTGCCTTTCAGCATTGCCACCGGTTCAAACGAGGACAATACGTAGGCAGGATAAAGGCCGGACAGAATCGCGCCGGCCAGGAGGATCAGGGCAACGACAAGCCAGAAATAGGCATTCGAAAGAACACTGAACGACAGCGTAACCTGGACGTACCTTTCCAGGTAGACCCAGCCGATGCTCACGACGGCAAACGCAATCATTCCGGCAATCAGGTTGATCAGGATCGATTCACACAGGAACTGCATCATCAGCGTCTTTTTCCTGCCCCCCAGCAAAAGCCTGACGCCTACCTCCTTAAACCTTTTGCTGACCCCCGCCGTGGAAAGGCTGATGTAATTTACCCAGGCCACCACCAGGATGAAAAAGGCAAGGACGGTTAAAAAGTATACCGTTTTTCCGTCCCCGTTGGCGGAGGCTTCCGCCTGCATGTGGGAGTACAGGTGGATTCGTTCCAGCGGCTGAACGATCAGTTTGTTATTGCATTCTTCCTTGTAACAATTCTGCCGGTAAAAGGCCGGCAACTTTGACTCAAACGTTTTGACGTCGGCCGCCGGGCCCAGCAGTACGTAGGTATAATAACCGCTCCACTTTCTTTTGCCCTCTTCCGTGGACAGGTCCTTTTTCTGTTCGAAGAATTTATCGAGCGGGAACAGGTAATCAAACTGAAGATGTGAATTTTTGGGCACGCGGATCACGCCCGTAACCGTGAAGTTTTCCGCGTTGCTTTTTATGATTTTGCCCATGGGATCTTCGCCCTTGAAAAACCGTTCGGCTACCGGCTCCGAGATGATTACGCTGTTGAGGTGACTCAACGCACTGGCGCGGTCGCCCCGGACCAGCTCGTAGTCGAAGACCTTGAAAAAAGAGGGGTCGGCGTAGTACAAGGCGCCCTCGTCGAAATCTTCACTGAGCAACAGGTCTTTGTAGGAAATGACGGCAGACCCTTTCCTCATCCGGCAGAAGGCTTCAACTTCCGGAAAGTCTTCTTTAAGTTCCTCGCCGATAAACGCAAAATTGGTGGCATCGTCAATAATGTGTTCCTTCCTTTCCCCGTAAATACCCAAACCAATCCTGTAAATATCCGCACTTCTCTTATTGAAAGTGTCATAGCTTAGCTGGAAGGCGTTGAACTGAAGCAGCAAAATGAATGCTGCCATTCCCACTGCCAGGCCAAAAACGTTTACGAGGGTGAACAGCTTGTTCGCTTGAAGGTACCTGAACGCGGTTTTGAAATAACTTTTGATCATGGCAGGGAAGGTTAAAACCTAACTGAATATGTTCTCCAAGTCATCTACGGATAGATCCTTGTAGGTAAAGTCACTCGGAGTTACAGTGAGTCCTTTGATTTCATCGGCCACTGCAACCAGTTTCGTCATCGCTTCCTTCATCGATGCCGAAATCCTATTTACCGTAGCCTCCCGGTAGCGGTTCTTGTTGTAATGGATGGATACATGCATTACTCCGTTTACCGAGATGGCGCCAATCCTGAATTCGTACAGCAGGTCCTGGCGACCACTGCGTTCGACGCCCTTCGTTTCGTTAGCTAATATATAAGAAAGTTGACTTATTTCACTGTTAAATTGACCAAGATAATTAAAAATTATTTGCGAAGCGGGCTCTCTCCCGGGGAGTGTAACGCCTTCGCTGCCCAAGTAACGCATCACGCCGTAGGCGATTCCCCCGCGCGGGACTTTATGCAAAGTCTCTTTAACGTTTACCAGCTCCTCCACCAGACTCCCCTTGCCGTACGCATCGAGCACGACCGGGTAAATGCTGGTAAACCAGCCGACCGTTCTGTTGGTATCAACGGCCTCCTGAATATCTTCCCGGCCGTGTCCTTCCAAGTCGATGGACAGCCGGTTGTGCCCGAATACTTCCCTGAAACCCACGACGACCGCGGTAATTAATACGTCATTCATGTTGGTTCCGAACGCCGGGTTTATCCTGGCCTGGAGCACGTGGGTTTGCGCCTCGGTAAGCGCGAAAGACACGGATGCCTCATCCCTGGTCAGGTTCGTTGCCTGCGCATAGTCAGGCTGGATGGCCGGTACGTCGAGCTGCGCCTGATTTTCCCAGTAGCCCTTCTCCCTGGCGAAGTCATCCGACCCGGCGTAGGCCAGCAGGCTCTCCGACCAGGCTTTGTAGGAGCTGGTTTTGGGCGGTAACTGCAACGGTGCGCCTTGTTGATGCTGCTGCACCAGGGTATTGAGGTCTTCCAGCAGGATGCGCCACGACACGAAATCAACAATTAAATGGTGGATCACCACCAACAGCTTCGCGTGGCCGGCAAAATGAAAGAGCGCGACTTTGACCAGCGGACCTTCGGTGATAGCAAGCCGCCGCTGGAGGTCGGTTGCGTGGGCTTGAAAACGGGACGCCGCATCCGGGTGTTCTGCCAGGTCAACTTCCTCAACGGCGAGCCGCTGACCGGTGCCATTGGCCAGTTGCACGTACCGCGAACCTTCTCTCCGGAAGGTAACCCGCAGCATGTCGTGGTGCGCCAGCAGTTTGTCGAAGAGTATTTCGACGGTCCTCCGGTCCAGCGTTTGGTCAAACCGGAGCAGAAACGACTGGTTATAATGACTCGGGTCGGTCTTTATGTTCCGTAAAAACCTGGCCTGGATTGGCGTTAACGGGATTACGCCCTGTACGCTCGACTGGTCGGGTGCCTGGCGGACCACCTCAACCTTGGTGGCCATTTGCTTGAGCACGGGAAACTTCAGCAAATTCCGGATGTTCAGTTTGTATCCCGAAGCGTGCATCCGGGAAGCAACCTGGATGGCTTTGATCGAATCGCCGCCGACGTGAAAGAAATTATCATTCACGCCCACGCCGTCGCAGTTCAACACGCTTTTCCAGACCTCCACCAGTTTCTGCTCCACCTCGTTCGCCGGCAGTTCAACGGCGTTTTCCCGCACCAACGGGACGGCCGGCATTTCCAGTAGTTTTTTACGGTTCACCTTCCCGTTGGGGGTGAGGGGAATGGCAGGCACTCTTTTGTAGTCTTTGGGAATCATGTACTGCGGAATGCGTTCCCGGAGGTATGCGTTGAGCGAGGCCGCCGTCACCGCATTGCCGGCACACAGGTAGCCGTACAACTCATGTTTTCCCGCGGTGTTCTTCACGGGGATCACCACTGCCTTATCGACTCCCGGGTACCCTTCGAGGGCATGTTCCACTTCACCGGTCTCCACCCTGAAGCCGTTTATTTTCACCTGGTTGTCTTTTCTGCCCAGGAAAGCGATGTTCCCATCGGCCAGCAGGAAACCGGCGTCGCCGCTTCTGTAGAGGCGCTGATTGAAAAATCCGGCACCGGAATCAAACCACGCGAATTTCTCGCCGGTGAGTACCGGACTGTTGAGGTACCCGTTGGCCAGGCCCGCTCCGGCAATGCAAATTTCACCCGGTACGCCAACGGGCGCAACGCGGCCGGCATCGTCGAGTATGATCACCTTGTTGTTCCGGATTGGTTTTCCAATGACCGGCTTTTGCGCGAACGTCCCGAGGGTATGGCTGCTGATCTCCCTGACGGCAGCTCCAATGGTTGTTTCGGTAGGCCCGTAGTGATTCACGAACAGGCAATCGGGGTTGCCGGACATGTACTTTTGTACGTCAGCGACGTTGATCTCCTCTCCCCCGAGGATAACCAGCCGCAGCCGGTATTTTTCCCGCTGCTCCTCGAACGCCGGATCATTCACCAGCAGGCCAAAATGGGAAGGGGTTAACTTGAGGTAGGTAATCCCCTGCGCAATCAGGGCGGTGGTCATGTCTTCTGCATCAAAGTGTTCCCGTTCCTTCAATAGGTGTAGCGAAGCCCCGGCGAGCAGCGACGAGAACAAACTTGTGTACGTAAGATCGAAGGCCACCGATGACAAAACCAGCGTTCTGTCCCGGACACCGATCTGGTAGGCATCAATAAACCAGGTCAGGTAATTGACCAATGCCCCGTGAGAGACCATCACGCCCTTGGGCTGCCCCGTTGAACCCGACGTATAGATGACGTAGACCCCGGAAGACGGCCGGATGGCGGCCGGCAGATTGCCTACGTCCTCTTTTTGAATTTCTTCCTCCTGCCTTTTCAGGTCCACCCGGGTGACGTTGCGCTCAACGGTATCCCCGGACGTGATCAGTAGCCTGGCGTTGCTGTCGGCAAGGATGCTGTTCAACCTGGCTTCCGGTGATTGCCCATCCACGGGCAGAAAGGCGCCGCCGGCCTTTATAACGGCGAGCAATGCAACAATCATCTCGATGGAGCGCTCACATTTCACGGCAACGATGTCTTCGCTCCGCAGGCCGAAATGCCGCCGCAGGTACGCGCCCAGTTGGTTGGCCCGGGCGTTCAGTTGCCCGAACGTGAGGTGTTGCCCCTCGTAAGAAACGGCGGCCTGGTCCGGTGTCGTCAGCGCCCGCTCCTCAAACAATTCCTTAAAGTTGCCCTTTAATCCGGGGCGGTCGTCGTTCCATCCGGCGTGCGCCGCAATGTATTGCAGATCCTCGGCGGTAGCCGCCCGCAGGTCGGTCAGGGTCACCTCCGGATCGGAAACCGCTTTACTGAAAACACGGGTGAACCGGTCCCGCAACACCACCACGAATTCGCGGTCGTAAAGCGCCGGATCAAAATACAGTTGAAACTGTACGTCAGCCTTCCCGGCCAAGGCCAGCAATTTCAGCTTGAACGGCTCGCACAGGGTATACACGTCTTCTATGCATTCGTCCGTAAACTGGCGTAACGTTTCATCCGCGGGAATCAGCTCAAAACCGAACGGGAAGAAGGAACCGGCGGACGAGGTTGGGGGCGGGTTAAACTTTTCCAGGTTCAGGTGGTCCTGCCACGCTTGGGCGAGGGCCAACTGGGCCGTTACTTCCCGTACCGCCGTTGCGAACGTCGTTGACGCAGGAAAGGCTATATTCACGGGGTACGGCCGCGAAAAAGGACCGGTAATATTCTCAAACAAATCATACGAACGCCCGGAACCGATTCTGCCCATCACGTAATCTGCTTCCACCAGGTACTGGGCAAGCACGACGCTCCAGCAGGTCAACATAAACGACTCCCCGGGCAGGCGCTCCCCGCCCGCAGGGGTGCGCACGTTGTCCCCCCCGGGAATCGCAAACCGGATGCTGTCCAGTAACGAATCCCTTTCTGGTCCGCCATTTTTTTCAACGGTAAGTTTTCTCGGCAATGGCATCCGGCCGGAGAACTGCTGCCAAAACATTTCCGCTTCCGCGTTGGGTTCGTCCAAAAGCTCATTGTGCCAGGCGGCGTACTGGGCAAATTGCAGTGGCGGCGCGGAAGTTGGCAAAGTTTCACTGCCCCGGTAAAACCCGATCAACTCCCGGCACAGGTGCACCGCCGACGCGGCGTCGCCGATGACCGCGGGCAGGTACAAAAACACTTTGGCCCCGCCGGCAGATTTTACCAGCCACACCCTGAAGGCGCGTTCGTTCACAATGCGCCGTTTGAACCCAAGCCACGGGTCTGCTTCCCGGCCATTGGCAGCGGCCAGACCGGCCCTGTCCAGTACCTCCAGCGACGGCGCCTCCTGGTACGGATCAGTGCCACTGGCGCTCAGGATGTGATGCCGCGACAATAACTGCCGGAAGGATGCGGTAAACGGGTCAGCCTCGGGGACTTCCCGGAGCGAAAGTCGGATGAGGGTTCCTAACGCGTGGTTAGAATGGTTTTCGATCCAGCGTTGGGAAGGTGACCGCAGGCTTTTTACAACGAAATCAGGCATACAGCAAACTTTTCACACAATGAATAATACTTAGGCGGGGGTACACTGCATTTGCAAAACCGGCGTCAGAACACGGGCTCGCACATGGAAACGAGAACTTTACGCTGACCCGTGTAGGAACTTCTGCCGTGCGCAGTCAGCATATTGTCCAGCAGGAGCAGGTCTCCCGTCTCCCATGTAAACGTGACGCGGGTGTTGTCGAACGCGCCGCCGATCTCTTCGATCACCTCCGGTTCAATCTCCGACCCGTCGCCGTAATAGGTGTTAAATGGCAACTCGTCCTTATCGTCGACCAAGTCGAGCAACAAAGGGTTGGTTGACAGAATGTTATAGAAATAGGCGTGATTAAACCAGGTGGCTTCACCGGTAACCGGGTGCTTGCCGACCGCCGGCCTGGTCCAAACCGTTTTAAGGTGATCTTCGCCTTTCCACGCGAAGCGGATCCCATTCCTGGTACAGTGTGCATTTACTTTTTCGGGATCATCCGTTTGGTAAACCCGCTGCCAGGAAAGCCCCAGGCCATCAATCATGTTCCTGACGTACATCACTCCTTTCGCCGAGAATTTTTCCAGTGTCCTTTTGCTTAATTTCGAAAGCACTTTCCGGCAGTCGGCGATGGGCGTTTCGCCCCCTGCGTCGGCGGGCTGCACGCAAAAAAAGAATATCTCCAGCGGCCACCGGTGGGCATACGAAAGCTCGTTGTGCATTTTGATGCGTTGATCGGACGGGTAGTCGGTGGAGGTATACACGGCGTCGTCAATCAGGCTTCTGGGGGAAGTTTGGTCGAAGTATTCCATCTGTCTGCCACTCCACTGGGTCACCAAAGCCTTGAAGTCACCCGAGGACCGGATACCAAACCCCCTGAACAGAATCCCGCCGCACTTCCTCAGCAGTTGTCGGAGTTCGGCCCTGTTCTCGCTCATCCAGGCGCTTAAATCAACGTCTTTGTTTCCCGCGGCGATCACCAGAGGCAATCCGGGTATGTCGCCCGCCGGTATTCCGGGTAGCCCGGCACGCGTCCGGAGCGCACAAGATTGCTGCTCCACCCACAGAAACGGGCGGAGCGTATTTTCAGGCAGAGCCAATGCGTTGTGGGTTTCCATTTCACTTGATTTTAGTAATTCAGCAGACTGCGGGAGCCCGGCACTGTTTTGGCAGTGTGGCCGGCGCCCGGACGGCGTGAAGCAGCCGCATGTGCCGGCGGCAAACGCCGGAACGTTATATTTTTTCTGATTGCAGCCGACTTACTGCCGTCCATTGGTCTTTTCCGGCTTTCGTGAACAGAATGCCCTCACTCCAAACGTAGTTGACCATTCCCCACGTCATCGCGCTTTCGGCATCGGGAAAAAAACCTTTCCCTTTGAAGTTGGCGCTGGTGTTACACAACAGGGGAATTCCGCTGAGCGCCTTGTAACAGGTCAGCAAGTTATAAATGACCGGGTTATCGGCAGCGTTTACCGTTTGCAGGCGGGCCGTCTGGTCCAGGTGACACACGGCCGGGATCTTTGCCAGCCAATCCGGCCTCACCAAATGGTCGTATAACATGAAAGGGTCGGGGGAACCCGGGTCAAAAATGGCGGGTGCATCCTGCTCCAGGCAGATCGGAGCCACGGGACGGTAATGCTCCCGGACCTTGATTGTGTTCAGGAGTTGCTTCATGCCAAAGTCAGTCGCCGGCGCTACAATGCTTCGGTTCCCAAGCGCACGCGGGCCTAGTTCTGCCCGTCCGTTCAGGACGACGACCGGCTCTCCTACTTCGTGCAGCATACGTGCCAGTTCTTCAACGGAGCACTTGGCCGCTTGCCAGCCTTGGTCCATCCCGGATACCCTCAGGGCCGGCCCGCTGTATACGTTCCACGCCAGGCTGCGCATACCCTGATTGACCATCTCGCAGCACGCGGTACCGATGGCGCTGCCCGCATCGTTGGGAAAAGGCGGCACCCACACGCCTTCAAAGAGCTTGCTTTCGCGCAGGGCGCTGTTCCATTTTATGTTCAAGGCGCATCCTCCGGCAAAACACAGATTCCTTTTATAGCCGGGATAGTCCTTTACTTTCCGTCCGATGCTTTCAACCAGCAATTCTTCCATGAAGGCGTGAAAGGTGGTGAGCATGTCATCCGACGTATACTGGCTCCTGATTGCGGGGGTCGTGGCGTTTTTAATGAATTCCTGCGTTACAATGACGCACAGCTCGGGCGTCACCCGCAGGTCTTTCGCCTCGTTGAGCACCGCTGCGAACGTTTGCCTGTACACTTGTAACAGTTCACCCTGCACGTTGCCGAGTGCGATGTAGGCCATGGCTTTGCCGGCAATCGAGAGGTCCTTGGGCAACTTGCTGAAGGGTTCGAACGCATGGGGAAAATTAATGTAGATGAATCCCATCAGCAGGAATAACGGGCCGAGATTTTCTACTTTATTTTCTTGACACCGGTAGTAAAAAAGCTGCGGGGGCATGCCGCCATCCCAGACCAACACGAAGGAATCTTCGTTCCGACTGGCAAAGGGGCTTGTACAATAAGCGCCTAAGATGTGCCCGGCGGCGTGCGGGTAGCTGTTGTATCTCAGCTCAAATCCATCCACGTTGTAATGAAAGGCCAAGCCTTTGAGCAGGTCTTCATCGGCCACCAAGTGGCCGTACGAGGCCAGGCCGATGGTCAGTTTGTCGGTTCCCCGCAAACTCACGTCCAGTGAATAGTTTTTGCTTCCGTCGCCGGCGGGGTTCAGCTCATTGCCCCAGCCGTCGATCACCAGGCGGTCCAGCTCGTCCAGGCTGTACCCGTACTCGCCCATCAGGGCGTTGATCTTTTCAAGCGTCAGGTTAAAAGCTGCGTGGCGCTTGTTGTTGTCAAGTTTTTCCATTTCAATGGAAAAAATCAACTTCCCGTTATCGATAAGCGCAATTGCCCCATCGTGAGTCAACTTTATTCCGCAAATTGTCATAGTGCTTGTTTTAGAGTCAGGCGAAGAATTCGTTCACGGCCAAAGGTGCTAGTTCACCAGCGCGGGTTCAAGGTATTTTTCACGCATCAGCTCTTTCTCCCCGAACAGGCGTTCAGAAACGATATTTTTGCTTCTGCAATAGGTCACCAGGTTTCCTGACTCCTTGATTGGGTGGTCCTGGTCGGTGTACCGTTTGCTGCTGATGAACTCCAGCCAGGGCTCCAGTCCCATGGCGTAGACGTACACCTCACGGGGGTTGAAGACGTCTACCAGCGCCTTTCCCCGCTTGAAATTGGAGCCTGACAGTGTTCTTGAAAAATCCTTGTCGCGTTCCATTTCCTCGGGCAGCAATGGACCGTATAACCAGGAAAGCGGCGCCCCCTCACACTCCATTCCGAGGAATAAGACGTCAACGTCTCCCGTCTGGGCGTGAATGTGCTGGTACAACCGCGGTTCGATGTTGCAGGAATCAGCCACGAACAGCACCGAGAACTGGCCGATCCTGATGTGGTGACAGATTTTAGCCTGGATGTTCAGGTCACTGTGCTCACCGATGAAAGGAATACCCGTGATCACGCAATCACTGAAAGTGAGTTGCTCCATGTCGCCGATCTCAATGACGTTGCGGAAGCCAATGGCGTTGAACATGTATTTGAGGTTGGGGTCCTGCAACGCGCCACTGGTTGTTCTCGGCACCACCAGGTGCTTGATCCGGTGCCTTAGCGGAAGCAGCGTCTCGAAGAGGATGTGGTCCTGGTGGTTATGCGTGATGAGCACGTAGTCAATGGTATCGGGAAGGTCGTAGTCGGAAAAATGATTGATACTGCTCATGTACCCGTAATAGCTGATCAACGGGTCCACCAGCACGGAGACATCTTTCGTCTCGATAAGAATACAGGCGTGCCCGAAGTAGCGCATCCTGATGCTGTCGCCCTCGTATTTTTTGTAAGGAATGTAGGGATCGGTCGTAAAAAAAGTCTCCAGCAGTTTTTCATCCTTTCCGGAAAGCGGCAACACTTTACGGATGTGCGACAAGGTGTTGGGCAGCCGCCTCATCTTCGACAATTCATCAATGCCGGGGTGGGCGAACGGCATGTCCAGGTGCAGTACCTTGTCGTCGGGCAGCCGGGGCGTACTTAACACGAAGGGACGTTCGTCGTTTTCGGTCAGCCACAGGGCAACGCTCTGCGACGATGGTTTATAATACTTGCTGTTGTACAACAGGCTTTCGTAGAATCTGAACGAGGGATTGTGGTTCAGGTCATACACCAGTTCAACGTACCCTTTCAGGGGATCAGGGACTTTTTCGTACAAACCTTCCAACGAATAGCCCTTTGCCGACTCCTTCAGCATTTTATTGAGTTGCTTGATGGCATGGGCCAGTTCAATAAGGTCCTGCTGCCGCGCCAGGGTGTTGGCTTTCAGTTCCTTTACTTCCTCCACGCGCTTGCCGCCCAGGTCCATGAACGGCCCTCCCAACATCTTCGGATTCTTAACCGCCGCGGCGTGGATCTGGGGCGCCTGAACGTATGAGTTCATGATTTTCAAATGCCGGTCAAGGATGTTGAGTGCGGCAGTGGCGGGCGAAATCAGGTGAGGCCAGGCGTACCATTTATCAAACAAAGGTTCGATGACTACATTGGGTTTTAAGAAGAGTTGCTGTTCCATATCCATAATTTCAGAAGGACTACTGGTTCAAGGTTTAGTTGCTGGTTACGAGTGGTTCGTTGTTCGGATAGCAGCGCAATAGCAAGCAACGGAGCACTGCTGATTGTACCCCGAACGGATTTCGTCCGGGTACTCAACAGTCAGAACTTGTTGTTTTTGATGTATTCGTCGCGGTCCACGTAGTAGTGCGTAAATTCTTCGTCTTTTGAAATTTCGCGCAACGAGTAAAGCCTGAGCCGGTTATTCACGTAGTCACGCTCCACCCGGGTATTGGGTGCGTCCGAATGATTCACGTACTGGATCAGTCCCTGGCAGAACGTCAGGTACTTTTCCCGCTCCCCCCATTCGAAGGCCAGGTACTGGTCTTCCACGTAGTTGAGGTTAAACTCTTTCATCAGGCGCAGGGCGGTAGGGTTGTCGTAACGCGTGACTGCGACTGCGTTGTCTTCGATCAGTTCGTTGGGCCGAATAATCATTTTGGCGAATAGTCCATTGCCGGCGCTCGGTATTTTCGAAAGAGCGATATAGGCTTTCTTTTTCATCGTATGCATCAGTATGAAATGAATTTAGAATTGCGTACCTGACCGGACTGCCGTCGTTGAAAACCTGGTCATTGCCAGCAACCGACAACGAATGGGTATTAGTCTTTCTGGGTTGTGGTAAACTGCAATAGCTTCTGCAGGTTGCTGTTGTAGGCACTGTGCGCCGCGGCCGATTGCCGATCCAGTTTTTTCTGGCGCAATCCGTCCAACTGGTCTTCAACCGGAACCCCGGGCTTGAGGATGAGCTGGGTAATCAACGTTCTGTAATCGCTCAGCAGGTTTTCGCACGTGGCCTTTTTGTACAGATTGGCGTTGTACATGAGACTGAAAACTACCGACTCCCCCTCCTCCCAGGCGTGGAACCAGAAGTCGGTCTTAACCCTTTCTGCCTGTACTTCTACCCCCTCAATCTCCAGGGACCGGTGGGCTTTGTACGCTGATTCGCCCGAAATCCCGTCGGTATTCTGCCAGGTAAACCCTACGTCGAACAGGGGCGACCGCGCCCGGTCAATGGTCACCCCGGGCGCATTCAGCATCAGATCGAACGGGTAAGCCTGGTGATCGTACATCGACAAAATATCCGCGCGCACATTTTTGAGGTGCTGCTCGAAATCTGCCTGCACGTCGGTCCGGAAGCGTACGGGCAACGTATTGATGTACGGACCGATCTGATTTTCGAGGGCCAGGTTCTCCCGGCCTCCCACCGGCGTTCCGATGATGATGTCATCTTCCCCGGTGTAGTAGCGGAACAGGATGTACATGACCGAAGTGAACATCATGAACAGAGTAGTGTCACGTGTGCGCGTAAAACTCCTGATCTGCCGGGTCAGCTCGCTGTCGAGCACCATTGATATCCTGTTCGCGTTGAAGGTCTGGATGGCCGGCCTTGGAAAATCCGGCGTGAAATTCAGCGCCACGATCTGTTTGCCTAGTTTGTGGTGCCAGAACAACCCGAGCCGCTCAAAAACCTCCCCGTTCAGTTGCGCTTTCTGCCACGCCGTGTAGTCCTTGTAGTGGATGCGCAGGGGGATCATTGCTTTTTCTTTTCCATCCACGATCAGGTCATACAAGGCAATGAACTCCTTAAAGAAAACGTCCAAGGACCATCCGTCACTGATGATGTGGTGCATCGTCAGCACGACCAGGTGGCTGTCGTTGCCCGCATCGGCAATGGTAACGTGTAACAGCGGTCCGTTTTCCAGGTCAAACAACCGGGCCGCTTCAGCTTTGATCAGCTCTCTCCGCTGTTCAGCGGGTAGTTTGATCGTGCACACGTAACTGGCCGGCTGCGGGGCACGGTTGACGAACTGCCGGGGTGCCCCGTTCAACTCCTTAAAAGTGGTCCGCAGGATCTCGTGCCGGAGGATGATGCACGACAGGGCCCGCATGAAAGCGTCCACGTTGAGCCCCTTGATTTCGTGCGCCGAGAGTATATTGTAGATGAGGCGGTTTTCTTCCAGTTGGCTCGACAGCCAGATCCTTTTCTGGGTGTGAGACATCTCATAAAACTCCTGCTCCTCAATGGGGGTTATCGGATTGGAAGCCGACGCCGGTTTTGCCTCAACGATTCGGGAAAGCTGCTCCAGGGTGGAGTGCTTAAACACATCCGCTACCGAAAGCACCTTGTTGAAGTGGTGTTGAATCCTGGCAATCAACTGAACCGAGTTCAGGGAATGCCCGCCGATTTTGAAAAAGTCGTCCGATAATTTGACGTGCTGCTTGCCAACAATCCCGGTCCAGATCGCCGCCAGGACCTTCTGGGTATGGGTCCAGGTCGCGTACCCTTCGTCCACGGTGGGCGGTTGCGGCGTTTCCATTGCGCCAATGGCCTTCAGGTCGAGCTTGCCGTTGGCCGTCAGCGGAATGTGATCCACCAGAACGAATTGGGACGGAATCATGTATTCCGGCAGGTAGTCCTTGCAGAAAGCCTTCAGCTCATTGATAAGGGCATCGCCGAGGGTCCAGTTGCCGTTTGCATTGAATGCTTTGGCGGGTGTTAGTACGGCGTGTTTGTCTTTAAGCGGCTTGCGGGAGGCATACAGGTTGTAGATGTCGGTGCCTTGCAGCAGGTCGTCCTGGTCCCGCTGAACCTGGAAGCCTTGCGCCCTCAGGATGAATTCTATTTCACTGATGCTGTCGCCGATGTCGTGCACCTCGATGAGGACCTGCTTTATCTTGCGCCAATCCTCTTCGCGGATGCCCCGGATGATGTTCAGCTCGCTTTTCTCGGCGTCGATCTTAAGCAGGTCGATGCAGGTCAGGGATTGCTCACGGATAAAGTCGGACAAGGCCGTCAGCTCACATTCCACTTCTTCCGACAGCACCCGTTCTTCAATCAGGGCGTCGATTTGGTCATCGGAAATACTGAGCCGGTCGAAGGCGGCGCGGTTTTGAACGTACTTCTTGACGTTCACCTTTTCGTCCGCGCTGCCGAAACGCCCCGATAAAACGGTGTTGTTGGGATAGTACTGAAAGGTTACTTTTTCGCGCTTATCGCCCATGCCGGCATTGAAAGGAGTCGCCTGGATGTCGTACAGCGATAAATTTACTTTAAGCACCTCATACACGGGTGCCACCGGTTCAAAACTGTAGATTTTGGTGCCGGGGAAATGGTTGCCTACGAACAATGAAAAAAGACCGATGTTGGCCCCGACATCAACGACCACGTCCCCGGCGTTGATCTCGATGCCGTATTTGAGATAGGTGAGGTCTTCAAAAATTTCGAAATACACCAGGTCCGTTTCGTTCTTGTTGTTATGACAGACGACCATGCCATTGGGCAACTGGTACAGTTTGTCGGCGGCCTTCGGATTGTGCTTTCTCAGGTGCAGCAACCGGTTCAGCGTAAACGCCTGGTCGTCGGTGGGGTGGATCGCCGCGCTGAGCCGCGGCTCGCGGGTTGCGTCCTTTGTAACGTACACGTGCGCCAGGGCTACCGCCGGGTGATTCACCAGCACGCGCTCCACCTCAGCGGTTTCTATCCTGAATCCGCGCACTTTTACCTGCGCATCCTTCCGGCCCATCAACCGGATGTCGCCACCGGGCGTCCAGTATCCCATGTCGCCTGACCGGTAGAGCCGGTCGGTGCGGCCGTCTTCCCCCGCGTAGGCAATGAACTTTTGCTGAGTCAGTTCGGCCCGGTTCAAGTACCCCTCGCCGACCGCGGCGCCGCCGATGCAAATCTCTCCGGGCACGCCCACGGCCGCCAGTTGCAGGTCCGCATCCAGGATGTAAATGTTGGTGTTGTCGATGGGGCGGCCAATGTGGATTTGCCCGAGCACTTCGGCTACGGTGCAGCCGATGGTGGTCTCGGTGGGTCCGTATTCGTTAAAGATCTTGACGGAAGGATTCAGCTTTCGCAGGGTTTGTACGTGCCGGTCGAGCAGGGCTTCCCCGCCGACGATCACGTTCTTCACGTCCGTTTCGGGCAGGTCTAACAGGTTCAGCAGGTCGAGGTGGGAGGGCGTCAGCTTCACCACGGCAACATCACTCCCGTGGCCGAACACTTCTGACAGGACTTCGTTCACCGGCAAATGGTGGGGGAATATCCTCAAGGTATGCCCGCCGGCCAACGGCGCAAAGATGCTGGTAAGCGTCAGGTCAAAAGTTACCGGCGAAAACACGGCGAACACTGCCTTATCGAGGTCACCCAGGTAGCGTTTGTTTGCCCACTGTAAGTAATTCATCAGGCTGGCCGCGCCGATTTGCACGCCCTTGGGGGTGCCGGTAGTGCCGGAAGTATACAGGACGTAAGCCAGCGGATTTTCCGTCTGATCGGCCGCGGGGTTTTCGGCCGACGACGCCAACTGCGGCAGCTCCAGGTCGATGCAGAAGAGGTTGCCCTGGAAAAAGTCGAGATTGAACAGGTTGTCAGAACCGGTTACCAGTAAGCCGATGCCGGTATCCGACAGCATATATTCCATTCTTTTCCTGGGAAACGCTGTCTCCAGGGCGACGAAGGCCGCCCGGCACTTCAGGATTGCCAGCAACGCGATGATTAGTTCGGGCGACCGTTCTACCATCACGCCGACCAGATCGTCGGGCCTGATCCCGTACTGTTGCCGGAAATGGTTGGCAACTTTATTGGCCGCCGCGTTCAATGCTTCGTAGCTGATGGAGCGGTCCTGGTACCGGATCGCGGCCCGCTGCGGGTGGGCGGCAACCCGTTGCTCGAAGGTTTCGATGAAAGAATTTGGTACGGCGACAGCCTCTCCCCCGCAAAACTGCTGCACCAACTGGCGGCGCTCGGTTCCGGTGGTGTAAGCCAGGGCCGCAACGGCAGCTTCGGGCGACGCCAGCACTGCCCGCAGAAACTGCAAGTAGTGGCGGGCCAGCCGCTCGATTCGGTTCGGGTCGAAAAGATCGGTATTGTATTCCACCGCACAGGTGACCGCAGGCCCCTGCTCCGAAAAGATGAATGAGAGGTCAAACTTACTGTGCTGCGTGGCGCCGAAATCGAAAGCCGACACCTGTACGTTGTGCATCGGGTAACTGGCCGACGCGTCCGGGGCGTTCTGCAGGGCTACCAGCACGTCGAATAACGGAAACCGGCCGGGATCCCGGTCCAATGCAAGCTCCCTCACCAGTTTGTCGAAAGGATACCCTTCGTGGTTGAATGCGTCGAGGGTTGCCTTTCTGACTTTGCCAACGGCGTCCAGGAACGTATCCCGGCCGGACAACCGCGTGCGCAGGGGCAGCGTGTTTAGATAATACCCAATCTGGTTGTTAAGCCCCACGTGGCTGCGGCCGGCGGTAACCGTACCCACTACGATGTCTTCCTGCCCCGTATAACGCAGCAAAAACGTTTTCACCGACGCCAGCAGCAGCATGAACAGACTGGCCGAACGCTCCACCCCCATGGCTTTCAGCTGATCGCACAGGGCCGGTTCGAGGTCAATGCTTACTTTGTCGCCGTGGTAGGTTTGCCGCGCGGGCCTCGGGCGGTCGGTGGTCAAGGGCAGTACGGGAATGTCGCCCCGGAAAGTGTCGAGCCAGTACTGCCGGTGCGCACTGAAGTGATCGTCGCTGAGTTGCTTGTTCTGCCACACTGTAAAATCTTTGTACTGCACCGCGAGCGGGTCCAGCGTCAAGGGCTCGCCCGTCAGGATGGCATTGTAGGAGGAGGCAATTTCCTTGAAGAGCACATCCATTGACCAGCCATCGGCAATGATGTGGTGCATCCCCAGGAACAGGACGTGCGCGTGGTCATCCACCCGGATAAGCTTCGCCCTCAGCAGCGGGCCGTTTTCCAGGTCGAACAAGGTGTCCGCATCCCGTTTAACGGATTCCCTCGCCAACGATATCCCATCGGCAAGGTGCCCGAGATCAACGCAAGGCACCCGGAACGGCACATCCGGTGGCAGCACGCGTTGCCGGGGTTCGCCGTCAATGACTTTGAATACCGTCCGCAGGATTTCGTGCCTGGCAACCACCCGCTGCAAGGCACCGGCCAGTACGGCGTAGTCCGCCCCCCGCAGCAGGAAGGCAAACCCCATGTTGTAAGCACTCGTGCCGGTACCGGCGTGCTCGAGCACCCACAGTCTTTTTTGCGCGTGGGAAAGCGGGTAGTGGGCTTGTTCTTCAATGCCGGGAATCGCTTCGTGGCCCCTCTGCGGAATTTGCGCATCCAGGGCGCGGCCCAGGGCGCGAATGGTCGTATGCTTAAAGAGGGCACTCATGTCGACGTCGATTCCCAGCTCTTTCGAGACCAAGGCGGCGACCATGACGGCTTTGAGGCTGTGGCCGCCCAGTTCGAAAAAGTCATCTTCCGGCCGGATGTTCTTCCGGTCCAGCATATTTTCCCAAATGGCCCGGAGGGTTGTTTCGGTGCTGCTTAATTGAATGTCGCCGGCCAGGTCGTATTTAAGCTGCAACCTGAGGTTTCGCAGTGCCCGGTGGTCTGCCTTGCCGTTGGGCAGCAACGGAATGGCATCGACCTGGAGCATTTGCGCCGGCACCATGTACGCCGGCAGGAACCCGGCAATCTGTTTCCTGACGTCGTTCGGCGAAAGGTGCTCCGGCGACGTAAAATAGCCTTGCAGGTATTTTTCCTGGTCCTGGTCCCGGTCTTCCACCACGACGGCCTCCCGTACGCCGGGGATGCGTTTGATCACCGCTTCGACCTCTTTCAACTCGATGCGGAATCCGCGTATCTTCACCTGCTGGTCACGCCTTCCTTTATACTCAAGGATTCCCGCTTCCGTCCAGCGCACCTGGTCGCCGGTGCTGTACAACCGTTCCCCTCCCCCGAAGGGAGATCGGATAAACTTTGCGTGGGTCAACTCGGGAGCATTCAGGTAGCCCCGGGCCAGGCCGTCGCCCCCGACAAAAAGCTCGCCCACGACGCCAATCGGTTGTACCCGGCGTGCGTCATCGAGCACGTAGCACTGGCTGTTGGCTACCGGCCTGCCGATGGGAATGTCCGCGGCGTACTCCCGCTCAACCGGCCAGCAACTGGAGAAAGTGGTGTTTTCCGTGGGGCCGTATCCATTGATGAGGGTGAGGGCTTTGTGCGCCCCGAGTACCTTGTTGACGTGGGCCGCCGACAAAGCCTCGCCGCCCACCAGCAAAGTCCGCAACGGGGCAAAGATTTCGACATCCAGGTCGGCAAGCCGGTTGAACAGGGAGGAAGTCAGCCAGCAAATGGTGATGCCGTTGTCGCGCATGAAACTTCGCAGGAGCTTCGCATTCAGCAGCGCATGCGGGTCGAGCAAGTGCAACTTGGCGCCGTTAAGCAGCGCCCCCCAGATCTCGAACGTGGACGCGTCGAAAGCGATGGGCGCGGTCTGGGCCACGGTGTCGGTGTCACGGATATCAATGTAGTTTGTTTGCCTGACCAGCCGGACCACGCCCCGATGCTCCACCAATACGCCCTTGGGATAACCCGTCGAACCCGACGTGTACGTGATGTACGCGAGGCAGTCGCCCGTGACCACGGGCGGCGCGTAGCGGGTATCCCGGCCGTTCAGGTGCGCAAGGTCCGCTTCATCGTCAACGTACACTACGGTGCCGGGAGCATTGCCGCTTTTCTGCATTTCCCCGATCAGGGGCAGGTATTTCTTTTCGGAAAAAATGATCCTTGCGCCCGTGTCTTCGGCGATGTAGTTGATTCTCCGGACCGGGTAATCCGGATTGATGAAAACGTAGGCCCCCCCAGCCTTGAGAATGCCCAGCAGGATGGCAATGGCCTCGTCGGAGGGGTCCATCAACAGGAGAACGCGGTCTTCGGTCTGTACCTGGTGCTGGTGCAGGAGATTGGCTACCTGGTTCGACCGGTCTTCCAGTTCCTGGTAGGTGCAGACCTTTCCCCGGTATTGAAGTGCGGGTTTGTCCCCGTGTTTTGCAACGACTTCGCGAAAAAGGCCCGGAACGGTTGCGGTACGGGGATACGCCGTCCGGTTGTCGTTGAAGGCGTTGACCAGCCGCTCATGCTCGTCCGGCGCCAGCACGGACAAATCGGCCAGGCGGAGCCGTCCGGCGGGCATGCTGTCGCACACCTGCGCAACCAGTTTCATAAACATGCCCGCCCACCGTTCCACCGATGCGGCGGAAAAAGCGTCTTTGTCGTAGCGCAAGCTTACCCAAAGGCCGCCGTCGGATTCCATGACGGTAAAGACCAGGTCGAATTCCATCGAATCGAAATCATTCCGGAACGCCTCGATCCGGAGGGTCGCCGCGGTGTCGTTCGCGTTTCCTGCCGGCAGGCGCAGGTCGCCAAAATTCTGGAAGCTGAAAACGACGTTGAAAAAAGACTGGTGATCGGCGGTTCGCTCGGGATTCAGTTTCTCCACCAGCAAGTCAACGGGGTAATTCTGGTGTTGCAACGCGTTGAGCATCCGTTGCGTTACCTGGTCCACGTACGCTTCGAACGAGCAGGACTCATCGATGGTGTTCCTGATGAGCAGGGTATTGACGAAAAAACCTACCAGGTGTTCAAGGTCAAGGTGGTTCCGATTGGCGTTGGCGACGCCAACCAGGAATTGGGGTTGATTGCTCAGGCGCGCCAGTAAAATGCTGAACACCGAGTACACAACGGTTGACAGGGACGTGCTGCGCGCCGTGGCAAACGTTCGGAGGGTTCCCACCTGCCGGGCCGGCACCAAAACCCTTACCTGACCGCCGTTGAACTTGCTCGGGTTGCCCCGCGGAAAATCAGACGGCAGCGCCAGCCTGGGCACGTCGCCGGTGATCTCACCGAGCCAGTACGCTTCGTCCTCCTGCGTAATGGCCCTGTGCTGCCAATGCACGAAGTCCTTGTACTGAAGTTGCAGTTGCGGCAGCGGGTCCTCGCGTTGCAGGCAATACGCCTGGTACAGCGCCAGCAATTCGTTCACGATCACGGCAAGAGACCACCCGTCCATAACGATGTGGTGCATGACCAGCAGGAACACGTGCTCGTCGTCCTCCACCTGCACCAGCGTCGCCCTGACCAGCGGCCCTTGCCCGAGGTCGAACCGCGCGTTGATTTCCCGGGCCATCAACCGGTTGAGCGACTGTTCCTGATCCGGGTCGCAGCGCAGGTCTGCCTCCCCGATCCGGCAATAGAAGGAGGCGCTGTCGTGCACCTTTTGCCTGGGTTGGCCCGCTACGGTGATAAAGGTCGTCCGCAGGATTTCGTGCCGGTGGATCAACTGCCGGAAAGCATACGCAAAGGCGTTCTTATCCAAGCCTTTTATCTTGTACGACAACGGGCTGTTGTGGACGATGCTTTCCTGGTTGCTGAGGCGGGCTTTGAGCCACACCCGCTGCTGGGCGTTCGACAGCTTGTAGTATTCCTGTTCCTCGATGGCCAGCACGCGGGCACCGGCGCGTCTTCTGCCGATCTTTTTCAGGTATTCGACCACCCCGGATTTCTGCCGCCGCAGCTTTTCCAGCAACTCTTTGTCGTAAGGACCGTCGGGAACCGTAATCTTTATCTGGTCATTATTGAGCAACTGCACCTTGATGCCGGCCGCAATCAGCGCATCAATCAATTGACTTTCTGTCATAAAATGATTTCGTTATGCATGGTTGTACTGAACGTATTTTCCTGCGCCGGTTCGAGCACCCAAAGGGCTCGTTTGAGTTCGTGGGCGAGGTTACGCAGCCCGGGATTTTCGAAAATGGTACGGACTTCAAGGTCAACTCCGAATTCTTTGTTGATTCTCGAAACGACCTGCAGGGCTTTCAGTGAATGCCCGCCGATGGCAAAGAAATTGTCGTGGGCACCGATTCCGCGCACCCCCAGTATCTGCTCCCATATCCGGGCAATTTTCCGCTCGGTTTCGTCCTCTGGCTGCGCCTCGGCACTTGCCGGCGGTAGGGGTGCATCCGGCAAAGCGCTGCGGTCAATTTTACCGTTGGGGGTCAACGGGAACGCCGCCAGGAAAACAAGCTGTTCGGGGATCATGTAGGATGGAAGCGCCGCCTGCAGAAAGGCATCGGCCTCGGCTTTCCCAAACCCTGCCTCTGCAACCAGGTGGGCCACCAGCACTTTTTCCTGCCGGTTGTTCAACCTGCAGGAAACAATGGCGTTCTTTACGAGCTTATTTTTCATCAGGGCGGCCTCAACCTCTCCCAGTTCAATCCGGTAGCCCCGCAGCTTTACCTGGTTGTCTTTACGCCCCACGTACATCAGGTTTCCGTCCGCCATCCAGTACCCGATGTCGCCGGTTCGGTACAGTTTTTCTCCCGCCCGGAAGGGACTCTCAATGAACTTCGAGGCGGTGAGTTCCGCCTGGTTGAGGTATCCGGCCGCCAGCCCCGCCCCGGTAATGCAGATTTCTCCCGGCACGCCTTGAGGAAGCAACGCGAGGTCTTCGCTTACCACGTAAAACCGGGTCTGCCCAATTGGTTTTCCAACCGGAATGTCCGCATCGCCGCTCCTGATCCTGTAACAACTGCTGTAGGTGGTGTCCTCCGACGGGCCGTACAGGTTCCTGACTTCCATCGCACTACAGTCAATCTTTTTGATGAGGCTGCGGGGAATGACTTCCCCGGCCATATTCAACACCGAGACGTTGCGCAGGTCCGCCCCGGAACCCACCAGCTCTTCCACCACGGAAGGCACCGTGTTGATGAGGACCCGCCGGTCCTGGTCCAGAAATGCCTGGATGTAAAGCCCGGAAGGGAGCATTCTGATTCGTTTGCCAACGCTCAGGGTGTAGAAAATCTCGAAGATGGACAGGTCGAAGCAGTAAGAGGTAGTCGCGTATACCACGTCAAACTGCGAATGCCGGAATTCTTCCTGCGCCCACCCCACGAAAGCCGTTACGTTCGCATGCGTGAGCACCACGCCTTTCGGCCGCCCGGAAGAGCCGGAAGTATAAATCACGTAGGCAACCGATTCGGCGGCCGGGCGGCCGGCGGCCCGGGCAGGCCCCGCATCCCGGCCCGGGATGTCTTCGATGCGCACGAAAGTTCTGCTGCCAACGAGGTTGCAAAATTTATCCTGCGTGACAACCAACCTGGGATTGCTGTCGGACAGGATATAGTCAATTCGGTCTCTGGGGTACTGGGGGTCGACCGGCACGTAGGCCGCCCCCGATTTGAGGACCCCCAGCAGGGCCACGATCATCAGCGGCGACCGGTCCACAAGCACGCCTACCAGGTCGTTGGGCTGCACCCGGAATTCGGTTTGCAGGTACCGGGCCAACTGATCGGTTTGGCGGTCCAGTTCCCCGTACGTAAGCACGGTGTCTTCGCTTACGACCGCAATGCCGCCGGGGCACTTTACCGCCTGTTCGCTGAACAGCTCGGCAACGCTCTGCTTGCCCGGCCAGGTGCCCGGAACGTACTGCCCGTTCAACAGGGCCTCCCTTTCGGCGGGCGGGAGCACGTCTGCGGCGTCGATGCGGACCTGCGGATGCCCCACCACGTGTTCGACGAACCGCCTGAAATGGCCGGCCATCCTGCCGACAAACCGGGGGTCGTAAACGCGGTTGTTGAACATGAATTTGATTGTTAGTGCTTCGCCCGTGGCAACCAGCAGGTTGAAGTGATAATTTGTTTGCTCGTGCACGTGCACGTTGGACACCTCGAACAAAGCGCCGGACCGGTCCCGGTTGACATTGCTTTCTTCGGGGTAGTTCTCAAACACGAGGAGGTGATCGAGCAGATTTTGCTTCAATTCGCTTTGGGCCTGTATGTCTGCCAGGGAACAGTAATGGTGGGGCTCCGCTGCAAGGTTGGCCGCTTGGACCTGTTTGATCAACGCCTCGAACGTCGTTTCGGCCGTCCAGGAAATCCGGACGGGAATCGTATTGATAAACAGGCCGATCATTTTTTCAATCCCCTGAATGGCGGCGGGGCGGCCCGAAACAACCGCGCCGAATACCACGTCTTTGCGGCCATTGTATTTTCCCAACAGGCAACCCCAGATCGTTTGCACGATTGTGTTCAACGTAACCTGGTATTTGCCTACCAGGGCACCCAGCGCGGCCGTCTCTGCGGCACTCAGCTGAAACGTGATCGTTTCCGGGTGGTACTTTTCCCGGGTTTGCGCGTGGTCGCGTACGGCAGGCACGGCGGCCAGTTCGTGATACTCCTTCAGGTACGCCGACCAGTAGCGCAACGACCGGGCCGTGTCGAGCCGGCTGAGCCATTCAATGTATGCCCGGTATGCGGTGGACGGCGGCAAATGAACCGGTTTCCGGTGAAACAAGCCTTCGTATATAGTCATGTACTCGGATACCAGGATTCCCACGCACCAGCCGTCCATCAGGATGTGGTGATGGCTCCACAGGTACCGGTAAGCCGTGTCATCCCACCGGAAAACCGCCATGCGCATGAGCGGGTCTTTGCTCAGGTCGAAAGCCCGTTCCCTGTCCCCTGCCCGCGACGCTTCCATGTAGGCCTGTTTGGTTTCCCAATCCTCCAAATGCCGGATGTCTTCGTACCTGAATTCGGTTTGCCGGTGCTTTAAAACGAGTTGGAGGTGCTCCGACGCACCCCGGTAAAACGCCGTCCGGAGTGCCGGGTGCCGGTTGGTCAGGGTATTGAGGCTTTCTTCCACCAGCGCAATGTCTATCTCGCCCGCCGCATCAAACCACATCTGGTTGAAATAGGCCCCGGAGGTTTTGTCTAACAACGACTGGAACAACAACCCCTGCTGCATGGGCGAGAGGGTGTATACGTCCTCAATTTTGCCGTACTGCGCCCCCATCGCCGCCAACTCCGCGGTGCTTATTGCTTTGAATGCGAAGTCACTGGGGGTCAGCACTTCTTCGCTGCACGCGCAGCAGTGGGCAATCAACCTTTCGAGTGCTGCCTGGTAGTGCCCGCAGAACGCGCGAATGAGCGCAGCGTCATACATTTGGTCGCTGAATGTCACGCTGATCCCGAGCCGGCCGCCGGACACGATGCCGGTAATGGTCCAGTCGTACACCCGGTCCATCGTGCGCCCCACGGCGCTGCCGGCCGACTCGCCGGCGATGGTGAAAGTTGATTTTGAAATGTCTTCGTCAAACCGCCCCAGGTAATTGAAAAGAACTTTTGGGCCGGCCGGCTCGGGCAGGGGCGCACTGGCCAGCTGCTTCAGCACGCCGTATCCAACCCCTTTGTTGGGAACGCGCCGCAGGTTCTCCTTGGTAGTGATGATCTGGGCCCCGGGGTCCGGCATCATTTCCAGAACCACCGGATAAACGGTTGTGAACCAGCCTACCGTGCGGGTTACATCCAGGCCGGACGCCAGGGCTTCGCGCCC
The DNA here is from genome assembly GCA_902805615.1 of uncultured Cytophagales bacterium. GTDB lineage: Bacteria > Bacteroidota > Bacteroidia > Cytophagales > 172606-1 > CADCTQ01. Next base: position 23,278 of record CADCTQ010000208.1, on the reverse strand, counting down.
ATGCCCTTCCAGCCAGACGAGGAACTGGTCGCTGCGCCACATCTGGCACAGGGCGCCGGCCAATGCGGCCAGCAGGATGTCGTTGATTTCGGTGCGGTACGCGCGGTGCGACTCCCTGAGCAGTTGCCCGGTTGTCTCCGCATGGAGCGAGAATCCCACGCTTGCTTCCTCGGCAAAAGTGTTTTGCCCACCGGAAAAATCCCTTTGCAATGTTCCGGACGGCGCCCGCAGCACCCGCTGCCAGTAGTCCGCTTCCGGGTCGAACAACTGCCGCTGCCGGCAATCCTGCAAATACGCGGCCCAGTCTCTGAACGAATTCGTTTTGGGCGGCAACGCGAGCGGTGCGCCGCTCAGCACCTGCTCGTAGAGCACGCCCAGGTCGTGGAACAAAATGCGCCACGACACGCCGTCAATGACCAGGTGATGAACGGCGATAAACAGTCTATCGCTTTCGGCCAGGTGAAATAAGCCAACCCGGATGGCCGGTCCCTCACCCAGGTCCAGCAAAGACTGGACCTTCTGGCAAAAATGGGTCAGGCTTCCTTCCGAATGGCCGGAAAGATCGTACTCGATCAGGGGAACGTCGGTGCCGGTGCCTTTGTTTTCCTGGAACCACCGGCCCTCCTTTTTGTAAAAGACCATTCGCAGGGCGTCGTGCTGCCGCAGCAGTTTATCAAAGACAGCCAGGGTATCTTCGCGGGTAAGCCTTCTACGCGTCTGCAGCAGTACAGCCTGGTTGTAATGCGCACAGTGCTCGTCGTACGTCGAGAAAAACCACTGCTGGATGGGGGTAAGCGGCACCGGACCCACTACCGCTCCCTGGTCTGCGGATGCGCCGGCCACCTTTACCAGCGGGCCAAGTTCGGCAATTACCGGCTGCCGGAGAATATCGGCCACCTCAATCCTGTACCCGGCCGTGTTCATCCGCGACGCAACCTGGATGGCCTTGATGGAGTCTCCGCCGGAAACAAAGAAATTATCGTACACGTCGACCGCTTGCTTGCCAAGCACGTCCTGCCAAATCTCCACGAGGCATTCCTCGATCCGGTTCCTCGGCAGCGTACGAACCCGGCTTGGTTCCGCTTCGGGGTCGGGCAGCGCCTGCCGGTCAATCTTTCCGTTAATGGTCAAATGAAATGATGCCACGAAGACGAAGTGCGCCGGAATCATGTAGTCCGGCAGTTGCCGCGCAAGGAATGATTTCAGCGCGTGCGCATCCCCCGCGTTCCCGGCAATGACGTATGCCACCAGTGTACGCGGTTCTCCCTTTCGGGCCAGCACAAAGGCATCGTGCACGTGCGGGGCCTCCCGGATCGCATTCTCTACTTCGGCGACTTCTACCCGGTACCCCCTGATCTTGACCTGGTCGTCGTTGCGGCCGTGGAAAACCAGTTCGCCGTTGTCGGTCCACCGGCCCGTGTCGCCCGTCCGGTAGATCCTGTCAATGCCGGGCAGCGGCGAGGGCAGAAATTTAGCAGCGGTCATCTCCGGGTTGTTCAGGTATCCCCGCGCCAACCCGGGCCCCGACACGCAGATTTCCCCGACAACCCCTTTGGGCAATAGTGCCAGGTTTTCGTCGAGCACGCAAATACGCACGTTGGCAATGGGTTTGCCTATCGTAATCGCCTTGCCCGGCTCCAGCACAGTGGCCGATGAACAGACTGCGTTCTCAGTCGGGCCGTACTCATTCACCAAGGGCACCCCCGGCAGCAACTGGTAGTGCTTCTCGACAATGTCGGTGGTAACTGCCTCACCCGCAATGGTAACCGCTTTTAATCCGGAGAGCTGGTGGTTCAGTTCGGCCAGCAGGGCCTTGTAAAAAGAGGGCGTAATCAAAAAATGCGTGACCCGTTCCGCTTTCAGCAATTGTGCCACGTACGGCACGGACGTCCTTTCCCGCTCGTCGGGAATGACCAAGCGGCCACCGGAGAGCAAAACGCAGAAAATATCCTCGACCGAGCTGTCGAACGAATAAGACGGGAACTGGAGGTTTACTACCCCGGCGTCAAAGTGATAGTAGCGATTCCGCCAGGTGAGGGTATTCACCATGCTTCTCTGCGTGATCATCACCCCTTTGGGCTTGCCGGTAGATCCCGAGGTATAGATGATATAGGCCAGGTCTTCGGCCGAGTTCGTAGGCCCCGGATTGTGGTCGGCAACCTCCAGTGCCGGCAACTGGAGGTCAACCGCCACAATCGCCTTGCTGTATTCGCCCAGTGCGAACATGAATTCCGTTTCGGTAACCACCACGTCCACGTTCGCGTCGCTCCAGATGTAGGACCGGCGTTTTTCGGGGCTGTCGACCGCCACCGGCAGGTAACAGGCGCCGGCCTTGAGAATCCCCAGCAGGCTGATGATCAGGGTATGCGACCGGTTCATGAGCACGCCCACCAGGGTGTTGCAGCCCACGCCGTGTTCATTTCTGAGGTAGTGCGCAAGTTGGTTGGCCTTCCGGTTCAATTCATCATACGTGAGTACGTGCTCTTTATGCACGATTGCCACTGCCGCGGGATTTTTCTGCACCTGTTCCTCGAAGAGTTGCGCCACTGTCTTATCCGCCGGGTAAGTGCTTTGGGTGCGGTTGAATGCGTGGAGCAATTCGTCCGTCTCACCTTCCGTGAGGTACGCCAACGCCCGGATCGGCTGGCGGGGGTCGCTGATGATGCTCCGGGCGAGCATTTTAAAATGCGCGCCCATTGCTTGTATGTACTGCGCGGCAAACAGGTCGGTGTTATAGGTGACAATCAGCGCAAGCCCTTCGGCCGATTCATAGAACAGAAAGTGCAGATCGTCTTTGCTCTCAGTGGTATGGCTCAGCAGTTCCCGTGCTTCGCGCCAACCGTTTTCGCCGAACCCCGGCAGGTTTACGTTCGTGCCCTGCTGTACCTCCACCCGTACGTCGAACAAGGGCGACCGGCTCGGGTGCCTGGTAAGCTTCAGCGATTCGACCAACAGGTCGAACGGGTACTCCTGGTGCTCGTACGCATCGAGGGTTGTTGCCCGGATTTGCCGCAATAAGTGTTCAAAAGTTTCGTCGCCGGCAAGCTGGGTGCGGAGGGCGATTGTGTTGACGTAAAACCCAACCTGGTTCTCCAGGTCGGCGTGCAGGCGCCCCGACACCGGGGTGCCGATGATCAAATCCTTCTGGTTGGTATAGCGGTAGATCAAGGTTTTGACCACCGCCAGCAACGTCATGAACAGCGTGCTGCCGTGGTGCAGTCCCAGCGTGTGTAACCCTTCGCTCAGCTCCCGTTCCAGCCTGAATTCGAGACTTGCCCCGCGCAGGGTCTTTACGGGGGGCCTCGTACCCGCCGACAGTTCGAGGACGGGCAGTTCGCCCTCAAATTGTTTTAACCAGTAAGACCGGCTGCGCCCGCTTTGCGGGGCGTTCAGCCTCGCCTCGAACCAGGCCGTGTAGTCTTTGTACTGCATGCGCAGTGGCGGGAGCGGTTGACCGTCACCGTTCTTCAACGACCCGTATCGCGTCAGCAGGTCGTTGGCCATCACCCCCATGGACCATCCGTCGCTGATGATGTGGTGCAGGGTCAGCAGCAAGAGATGGGTGGCCTCGTCGAGTGCGATCAGCGTGCCGCGGACAAGCGGGCCGCGTTCGAGGTCGAAAACCGCAGTGGCTTCGTCATGGGCAAGTCTTGCGCAGTGCGCCCGGGCGTCTGCCCGGTATCGGAGGTCAATCCTGGCCAGGGCAAAGTCCAGCGCTTCGTAAGGGTGCACTACCTGCCGGGGAATGCCGTCCACTACGGCAAACGTCGTCCGTAAGCTTTCGTGCCTTTCTATAATCTCCCGGAACGCCGCCTCGAAGGCTTTGACGTCCAGGTTTTTCAACTCGTACACGCCGGGAATATTGTAGACGGAACCGCCACCGGCCGCCTGGGCGATCCATATTCTGCGCTGGGCGTTCGAAAGGGGATGGTACCTGGCCGCGGGAACAACGGGGATTGCCGAGGGCTCCCCGCCCAAAAACGACGCCAGGTGCGTGCTCAGCGACGCAATGGTCGGGTGCGTGAACAGGTCCCGCAGGCTCGACTGCGTCCCCAAGGCCTGGTTCACCTGGGCGATTACCTGCACGCCTTTCAGGGAGTGCCCACCCAGTTGGAAGAAATTATCGTGGACGCCGATTCGGCCGCGCTGCAAAACCTTTTGCCAGATGCGTTGCAGGGTCAGCTCACGTTCATTGGCTGGCGCGGCGTAGTGCGTCAGCGCAGCTTCCGGCAACGCCGCAACGTCCAACTTGCCGGACGCAGTCAGGGGAAACGCTTCCATCTCGGTGAAATACGCCGGGATCAGGTAATCCGGAAGCAGTTGCCTCAGGTAAGCCGGGTAGTCAAGCGGCCCGCCGCCCTGCACCCGGATGATGTAGGCCTTCAGCACGTTGTCCGCCGAATCGCGCGCAGTACCAAGCACCACGGCGGCCCTGACCTGTTCATGCGCCATGAGCGCCGCTTCGATCTCGCCGGGTTCAACCCGTACTCCCCTTATCTTAACCTGATTATCCTTTCTGCCGAGGAATTCGACCGTACCGTCCGGAAGCCAGCGGGCCAGGTCGCCGGTTTTGTATAGTTTCCCCGAAGAGGCGAAGGGGTTGTCCACAAAGCTTGCCTCCGTCAGGTCCGCCCGGTGCAGGTAGCCGGCGGCGAGGCCTTCGCCCGCTACGCACAACTCGCCGGTTGCGCCGGGGGGCAACACCTCGTTGTTGTCATTGAGGATGTACGCCTCGTAGTTGGGCAGCGGCCGGCCGATGGGCACGCCACCTTCCTGGTGACCTTCAACCTGGTGCGCCAGGCAATTGATGCACGCCTCCGTGGGGCCGTAGGTGTTGTAGAATCGGGCTTCACCGAAACAGCGCCGCAGGTCATTGGCCAGCCGGGCAGAAAGCCTGTCGCCGCCCGAAGAAATGCATTTGAGGTCTGGTTTCGTGCCCGAATGGCGCACCGCTTCGAGGATTTCCCGCCAGAAAAGCGGCGTGGCGTGCACGGCATCAATGCGTTTGTCCCGCAGGTACCGCACCAGGGCGCCGACGTCTTCCCGCTCACCGGGAATGTGCAATTCCGCGCCGATGGCAAGGGGGACGAAAATCTGCTTGACGGAAGCATCAAACGTAAGGGCAGCCGTTACAACGTACTTCCAGTCCTGCGCGTGGCCCATCACGCTTACGAGGCCTTCCACCAAGTTGACCACTGCCCGGTGCGAAACCCGAACCCCCTTGGGGGTGCCGGTTGATCCGGAGGTATAAATCACGTAGGCAATCCGGTGGGCATCGGCCGGAACCCGGTGGTGGAGCAGGGGTCCGGCCGATTCGATCTTGTCCCAATCGCGCCCGAGCAGTACGACCGGAATGTCGGCATGGCCCGGTACTGCATTGGCAATGAGCACTTTCGGCGCCGCGTCCCGCAGCATGTACGCAATCCGTTGCTCGGGATGGGCTGGATCAATGGGAATGTAGGTCGCCCCTGCCTTTAGGATTCCCAGGATTCCGATTACTGCCCAGTGAGACTGATCCAGCAGCAATCCCACTGCGTCTCCGGGCTTAACTGCAAACTGCGATTGCAGGTAACCAGCAAGGCGGTCGGCACGGTCGTTGAGTTGCCGGTAGGTGAGGGTGCGCGCGCCATCCACCACCGCCGGGCGATCCGGAAATGTGAAGGCCTGGCTTTCAAACAACGCGTGCAGGCTGCCGCCGGCAACAGTTCGTTTGCTGCCGGCGGCCAGGGCGTTCACTTCCCCCTCATCGAGGAGTGAAAAACGGCTCAATACCTGGGTAGCGCTGGTGAGAACAACCTGGAGGGAACGCATAAAGTGACGGCCAACCTGCCCGGCAAAGTGCCCCAACTGGTGATCGGCGCTCACGTACACAGTTAGCGCGAAGGCTTCGTCCTGGCTGGCAATGTCGAAGTACAGCGAGAACTTACTTTTGCTTTCCGGGGAGCAGTCGTTGAATGCGCGGTGGCCGATCCCGGTGGCGTAAAACGAGTTGATCGAGCCCGCGTTGTTCACCGTGAGCATTTCGGAAAGCAGGACCAAGTCGTAGGAATCATGCCGCACCGCCTCCCCGAATTGTTGTTGGATCGTGCCGACGACTTCCTTCGCGGTACGGGTACCGCTACAGTCCGCACTGAAAAAGGCAAGCGGCTCGTGCGGGTCGGGCGGTTGATTACGGAGGTTGACCGCGCTTACAACGGGCTTCCGGACATTATACTTCTCCAGCAGCACAAAAAGCGCCGCCATGCACACCACCAGTTCAACCGCAGCATCTCCTTTTGAAACGGCTTTCAGTTTTTGCGAAAGCGCCGCCGGAAAGGCAAGGGTGGCACATTTTTTCTCCCCGGCGGGAGAAAAGCCTGCGGGGGGCAACGCAAGGTGTTTCGCCTTATTGAACCAGTACTCCAGTGCGCGTTGCCTTTGTATTCCTGTTGAACTCATACGGGACCTGCGGGAAAATAAGTAATTGAAAGGAAAAGAGCGGCGGCAAGGGGCGGCTTTACCCCGGCACCAAGGTTACGGGTAGGTACAATCTGTTTCCGGAAGGAACAATCAGGCGGCGGGATGCGCCCGGGCAGGATTACAGGTCAATTTCCAGTGAAAGCCCCACGTCCAGGTTTTCCACGGCCAAGGCATCATCCTGCAGAAAATGCGCAAGCTGTTTGATGGTGATGAACGGGTTATCGGCCACTGCGCCGAGCAAGGCGACGAACCGGTCGTTCAATAATTCCATTTTCAGGGCTGAAAACAGGTCGGAAGCGTAGGTGACCTTCACGGTGAGTTGGCCGGCGCTTTCAACCACGCCGAACATCAGGTCAAACTTGGCCGTCGGCTGCAAAACCCGGTGCTCCCGGATCATTAAGTCGCCGCTGACCGGCCCATGCCTTTCGGTGGAGGACTCGAATGCGAGCATCACGTCAAAGAGTGACGACCGCCGGGCCGGCCCCTGGACGCCCAGGTCTTCCAGCAGGCAATCCATCGGGTACATCTGGTGCTCGAAGGCATCCAGGGTATGGGTTCTGACCTGGTCCAGTAAAGCCGCAAAACTGTCGTTTTCCGAAAGGGTCGTGCGCAGGGCCAGCGTGTTGGTATAAAACCCGATCTGGTTACTGAGTTCGGAGTGCGCCCGGTTCGATACTGGCGTCCCTACCACGATGTCGGTTTGGCCGGTATAGAAGTGCAACAGTACGTTAACCGAGGCGAGCATGGTCATGTACGTTGTTACGTTCCGTTCCGCGCCCAGGCCGGCAAGTTTGCCAGCCAGTTGCTGGTCCAGCACGGTTTCGGTGACGCTGCCGTTAAACGTCCGGATGGCGGGCCGGGGGAAGTCCAGGGGAAAATTCAGTACGGGCACCCCGCCGCCGAACCGGGAAAGCCAGTACTGCTGATGGTGCATCAACTGCCGGCCGCTCAACTGCCGGGATTGCCACGCGGTAAAGTCTTTGTATTGAATGGACAGTGCGGGCAGCGACCCGGTGCTGCCTTGTTGCGCCAGGTGGTAGAGGGCGGTCAGGTCCTGCACGAAAACCGCCGAAGACCACCCGTCGAAGATACTATGGTGCAGGGTAATGACGAGGCAGTGTTCACGGTCGCGCACCCGGATCAAGTTAGCCCGCATCAGCGGTCCGTTCTCAAGATCAAAAACCGTATCTGCTTCCTGCCGGCATACCTGGTGCAGTACCACCTCTTTGTGCGCAACGTCTTCGGGTATAGCAGTGTACCGGAGCGTAAAGTGCACCTGGTCTGCCGGGGTCACCCGCTGCCTGGGATACCCGTTTTCGGCCACGAAAGAGGTGCGCAGGCTTTCGTGCCGCCGGATCAAAGCGCGGAATGCTTTCTCCAGGGCGTCCACTTGCAGGGGGCCGGAAAGCAGATGAGCCGACGACATGTTGTAGGCGACGTTGGCGCGGTCCAGCTCGTGAATGAGCCATACACTCCGCTGGCCGTTCGAGGCGCCGTAGTGCGCCTGTTCCTCGACGGGAAGAATCTTTTCGTGCTGCGACCTGGCTTTTGTTTCGATCAGTACGGCCAGGTCGCGGATGGCCGGGTAGTTGAATATTTCGCGCAGGGTGACCTTCACGCTGAAATGGTTGTAAATGCCGGCGATCAACTGCATGGCCCGGAGCGAATGCCCGCCGATTTCAAAGAAGTTATCCCGCACGCCTACCAATGACCGGTCCAGCACCTGGCCGGTGATCTTCACCAGGACGGACTCGGTGCCAGTCGCCGGTGGGTCGTAACCGGTTTGGGAAGCAACGTTGGGTTTGGGCAATGCTTTCCGGTCGATCTTCCCGTTGGCGGTCATGGGGAACGCCTGCAACGGCATCAGGTAAGCGGGCACCATGTACGGCGGGACTTTTCCCTGCAGGTACGCCCGGATGTGTTGCGGCCCAGCCTCGTTGCGGAGCGTGTAATAGGCGATCAAATGCTTTTCGTCCTGCACCTGTACCCCGGTTACGAGGGCTTGCGCTACGGCCGGGTGAAGCTGCAACGCCCCCTCTATCTCGCCCAGTTCTATGCGGTAGCCCCGGATTTTCACCTGGTTGTCTTTGCGTCCGGCGAACATCAGGTTGCCATCGGGCAGCCAATACCCCAGGTCACCGGTCCGGTAAAGCTTTGTTCCTGCCGCGAACGGATTTTCGACGAACTTCTCGTCGGTGAGCGTTACTTTGTTCATGTAGCCGCGCGCCAGCCCCGACCCGGCAATGCATATTTCCCCGGGAACCCCTTCCGGCACCAGTTGCAAATGAGCATCCAGTACGTAGAACTGTGTATTGGCAATGGGCCGGCCGATGGGCACAACCGGGTCTTGCTGGCGAAACCGGTAACAACTGCTGTAGGTGGTATCTTCTGAAGGACCGTACAAGTTCCTGATCTCCATCCTGGTGCAGTCCAGCGCCCTTTTTACCGACAACGGCACGGGCTCACCGGCCATGTTCAACACGGTAACGTTGCCAAGGTCGCAGCCATTCCCGATCAGCGCCTCAACCACGGACGGCACCGTGTTGATCAGCAGGTTTTTCCTGGAAAGGTGTTTGGGAATGTCCAGCCCGGATGGGACGAGCAGAACGGTCTTGCCCGCGTGCAATGTATAGAACAGTTCGAAGATGGACAGGTCGAAACAGTACGAAGTGCACGCGATGGTGTAATCAAAGACAGAGTTGCTGAATTCCGTCCCTGCCCAGTCGATGAACGAAACCGCGTTGCGGTGTTCGATGGCAACTCCTTTCGGTTGGCCGGTCGACCCCGACGTGTATATGATGTAGGCCAGGTCCGACGAATCATTTACGGTCGCCGGGTTTTCGTGGGGATACTGATCCAGGTCCTTTTCGATGGCGTCGAATCGGATTGCTGACGGCACCGGAGCGGTGGCGCCGGCACGCAGTACATCCGTCGTTGTAATGATTGCTTTCAGGCCCACATCCTCAATGATGTAGTTGATGCGTTCGTCGGGGTAAGCAGGGTCGATTGGCACGTACGCCGCGCCCGCTTTCAGGATGCCCAGTATGCTGACGACGCTCCCCGCTGTCCGGTCCAGCAACAGGCCGACCAGGTCGTTGCGGCCGATGGCGTGCCGGGTGCGCAGGTAATGTGCCAACTGGTTCGCCCGGCGGTTTAACGATTGGTAGCTGAGCGTGGCCTCTTCGCAGACCAGCGCGCATTGCGAGGGCGACGCCAGGGCCCGTTCCTCGACCAGTTGGTGCAACAGCCCGGGCGTACCCGCTTGCAGGCGGCCGCCGCTGCTTTTGCTCAGCAGGCTTTTCTTTTCGTCGGGCGACAGAAAGTCAATCGCCGCAAGCCGCCCGTCAACGTTTGCCGCAACGGACGCCAGCAGGCGGGTGAAATGATCGGTAAACCGGGCAATCCAGCGCTGGTCAAACAGGCCGGTGTTGTATTCCAGTGCCAGTTCCATTTCGCCGCCGGTCTCAATAACGTTCAGGCAAAGATCAAACTTACTGAATGCCGAATCAATCCTGAACGCCTCGGTCTTCATGCTTCCGCGATGGGCGGCAACCGGCGGGTGGTGGTCATTCAAAAACACCACCATCACGTCAAACATGGCATTCCGCCCCGCGTCGTACTTCAGGTTCAGGTCATTTACCAGGAGGTCGAACGGATAGGCCTGGTGGTGAAGGGCATCTGACACCACCTTTTTCACCCGCCTCAGCAGCGAAGCGAACGAATCCTTCTCTTTTACCCGCGCGCGCAGCGGCAAGGTGTTCACGTAAAAACCGATTTGGTCATCCAGGTCCGCGCCCTCCCTGCCCGCCACCGGCGTGCCGATGACCAGATCGTCCTGTTGCGTGTACCGGTACAGGATTGCGTAGACGGCCGCGAGCATACCCATGAAAGGCGTTGCCTTTTCGCGCCTGCAAAGGCTTAGGAGGCCATCCGACACCTGCCGGCCCAGCACCGACCTTACCGTGTTGCCCGCGTACTTCTTCCCGTGCGATCTGGCATAAACCGCAGGCAGGTTCAACCCGGGTACTTCGTCCCGGAACTGTTCCAGCCAGTAAGCCCGGTCTTCCCCGAATTTGCCCGCGGCAGTATTTCCATTTTGCCAGGCCGAGTAGTCTTTATACTGGATCGGCAAAGGAGGCAGGCGTTCCACCTGGCGGGTGTACAAGCGCATCGCCTCCCGGGCCAGCACCTCAATCGACCACGCATCCGATACGATGTGGTGCACGGTAATGATTAGCAAATGCTCATCCTCACTGCGCCTAACTAACTTCACGTGCAGCAGCGGTCCCGCCTCCAGGTCAAAAACGCGGCGGGCAACCCGGTTGGCGATTTCCCGGACTTCCGCATCCGTGCCTTCCCGGCTTTCGGGGTTTTCGAAGTCAATGGCCCAGCGCACCTGCTCTTTTTCCAGGACCCGTTGCCTGATCTCTCCACCGACGCTTACGAAAACAGTCCGCAACGCCTCGTGCCTTTCGATCAGAGCCACAAACACCTGCTCCAGCCGACTCACCTCCACGCGGCCCAGCAGCCGGTACGCCAGCGAGATATTGTAAGCCGCCCGCCCGTCATCGAACTGGCTCAGGATGTACAATCTTTTTTGACCGTGCGATACGTTGAAAAACTGTTGCTCCTCCACGGGCCGGATGGACCGGCCGCTGCGCTGGCGGCCGGCCGCCAGCGCGGCGGCCAAAGCACTGACCGTCGGGTTTGCAAACAAGTCCCTCAGCCCGATGCCCACGTTGTATTCAAGTTGCAGGCGGGAAATCACCTGCGCCGCTTTCAAGGAGTGGCCGCCCGCTTCGAAAAAGTCATCAAGCACCCCCAACTGGTCCCGGTTCAGTACTTCCTTCCAGAGTTGCAGGAGCTTTTCTTCCAAAGAGGTGGTGGGCGCCGCGTATTCCACTGCGCTTTCTCCAGACTCCCGCGGAACGGGCAGCCTGGCGCGATCCACCTTGCCGCTGTACGTAACCGGCAACCGGTCAAGCCACACCAGGTATTGCGGCACCATGTAATACGGCAACCGTTGTTTGAGGTATTTTCTCAGGTCGCCGGCGGGTACGGACACGCCGGTATAATAGGCGGCTAAATATTTCTCCTCCGCGGGCGTTTCGCCAACCACGACAAGGGCCTCCTCCACCGACGCATGCGCGCGCAACGCACTTTCAATTTCGCCCGGCTCGATGCGGTACCCGCGCAGCTTGATTTGCAGGTCCTTTCTGCCGACAAACTGAATGCTTCCGTCGGGAAGTACCCGGGCCAGGTCGCCCGTCTGGTAAAGTCTTTCGGCGGGGCAATGCGGGTTCCCGATGAAAACCGCATCAAACACCGGATCGGTGTATCCCCGGGCCAGTCCCGCACCGCCCAGGTACAATTCGCCAACCACGCCATCGGGTACAAGTTGGCGGTTTTCGTCCATGAGGTACACCTTTCGGCCGGGAATCGGGACGCCGATCACGGCTGCGCCGGCGGGTTCCGTCACTTGGTGGTACGTGGCGCAAACGGTGGATTCGGTTGGTCCGTACGTATTGAAGACCGTAGCCCTTTTGATCAACTGGTCAACATAGTGCGGCTTGAGTTCGTCGCCGCCGCTGATGACGAGGCGCAGGGCCGGGAGTTGGTCACCCAACCGGTTGACCTCGTTGAGCACCAGGGGGGTTGTACTGAGCACCGTAACGTTGTTGGCAACAATCGTTCTGACCAGCGCGGGAATGTTGCGTCCGCCTTCTTCGGCAACCACCAGTTTACCGGCCACGCACAGGATGGGAAAGATCTCCTCTACGGCCGTATCGAACGACAACGAGGCCTGCTGCACCACCACGTCGTCTGCGGTCAGTTTGAAATAAGCGATGCACGTAGCAACGTAGTCGGTCAGGGAATGATGTTCGATCATCACCCCTTTCGGGGTTCCGGTAGAACCCGAGGTGTAGATAATGTAAGCGAGGTTGTCCGGCGCGTGCCGCAGGGGAACATTGCGTTTGGAACAGCCGGCCAGTGCCGCCTGCGTGTCTTCCCGGATGATGAATCTTTCGTCGCGCAGGTCATCGTGCCGGCGCATCGACTCCCGGTCGGACAGCACCAGTGAGACCTTGCTCTCTTCAATGAGAAACTTCACCCGCTTTCCGGGGTACTCGGGATCGATGGGAACGTAGCAGGCGCCGGCCTTCAATATCCCCAACATGGCGACGACCAGGTATTCGGATCGTTGCAACAACACCCCGATGCGCGCTTCCACCGGTACGCGGCAGTAATCCCTTAAATAATGGGCCAGTTGGTTTGAACGCTCATGCAATTCGGCGTAGGTCAGTACGCGGTCGTTGCATGCGACGGCGACCCGCGAGCCCCGCCCCGCACCAAGTCCGCCCAGCAGCCCGGTCAAGGGGTCGGCCTGATCCGGCTTGCGGGGTAAGGGATCGTTCCCGGGCAGATGCGCCACCGGGGGATATTCGACCAGGGCGTGGCGCGTCACCGGTTTGCCCGGATGATGGTCCACCAGCCTGACCAGTTTTTCGAAATGACCGACAAACCGGCTGATGACTGCCTCGTCGTAAACGTCATCATTGAATCTGGCCTTCAGGGACAAGCCGCTTCCCCGTTCAACGAATTCGAATTGCAGATCGGTGATGCTGCTCGTGATCTCCTGTTCCAACGCAACGATCCGCAGGTCGTCGGATAAGGCCTCGAACCGCAGCGCTTGGTCAAAGTTATGGAGCAGCACCAGGATGCTGAAAACGGGCGGGAGGCTGCTGTCGCGGGGCAGGGCCAGGTCCGTTACCAGCTTGTCGAAGGGATACTCCTGGTTCTCAAAGGCGCCAAGCACTTTTGATTTCACCCTCGCCAGGCAGTCGCAAAAGTTTTCGGTCTCCTCCAACTGCGTCCGTATTGCAATGGGGTTTAGGAAATACCCGACCAGCGGCTCCAGGTCCCGGTGGTTTCTGCCCGCCGTATCCGTCCCGATGATGATGTCCTTCTGGCCGGTATACCGGCAGAGCAGCACTTTCAATACCGTCACAATTGCCATGAACAGGGTGGCGTCATTGCCGCGGCTCAGCCGTTGCAGCGCCGCCAAAGTGCCCTCGCCAAGCTGGAATGCCAAGCTTTTGCCTTTGAATGACCGGACCTTTGGGCGCGGCCCGAACACGGGAAGTTGGATGACCGGCAAAGGCCCCGCCAGTTCGTTCAACCAGTACGCCCTCTGCGATTCAACCTTCAGCCGTTGCTTCCACGCAACGTAGTCCTTGTACTGGATGCGCGGCGGTGGCAATGGGGCAGCGCCCGCCGAACGGAATTGCAGGTACAGCGCTTTGATCTCGCCCGACAGTACTTCCATCGACCATCCGTCGGAAATGATGTGGTGCAAGGCGCACAGGAACACGTGCTGCCGGGCCGACAGCCTCACCAGCTTTACCCGCAGCAGCGGGCCCCGCTCCAGGTCAAAAGGCTCCCTGACATTCCGGTCAATGAGTTTTTGCACGGTTTGGCCGTCAACCGTTTCGCCGGTGCAGTCGAGGTATTGGACCGCAAAGCCGGTGTCGTCTGCCGCGCTGATCCGCTGGCGCAGTTCGCCGTCGATCATCAGGAAAGTAGCCCTCAGGTTCTCGTGCCTGCGCACCAGCGCCTGGAACACCTTTTCGAATGCTCCTGCATCCAGGGGCCCATCCATGGCAAACGCCCAGCTTAAGTTGAAAGCCGCCCTGGCGGGGTCCATCTCGTGCAGCACCCACAGTTGCTGCTGGGCGTAAGTGACGGGGTAATAGCTCATTTCTCCCGTTACAGGGATGCCGTGACCGGCTTCCGACCGGCCAGCCGAAACCCGACTCGCCAATGCCCTTACGGTCGGATGCTCAAACAAATCCCTCAGTTCGAGCCGGTCGTTATGCAGCGCCCTGATGCGGGATATTGCCTTCACCGCTTTCAGAGAATGCCCGCCCCGGCTGAAAAAGTTATCCAGCACGCCAATGGGCCCGGTGCCCAGCACCGCTTCGAACACCGCCGCAAGCGCTGCTTCCATGGCAGTGGCTGGCGCTACGTAAAGGGTGTTGGCGTGTTGCGCCGGCTCGGGCAAGGCCCGCTTGTTTAGTTTTCCGTTGGGCAACCAGGGCAGCGCCTCCAGCACCACAAAATGGGCAGGCACCAGGTAGGCCGGCAGGTGCCGCGACAGGTATTGGTAAAAATCACATTGCGTTTCCGGCGCTACCGGGCAGATGTAGGCTACCAGGCACGGTTCACCCGCTATTTGGCGGGCAACCACGGCGGCCTGCCTGACGGACTCGTGTTGCAGGAGCAGGTTTTCGATCTCGCGTAGTTCAACCCGGTACCCCCTTATCTTTACCTGCTCATCTTTCCGGCCCAGGAATTCAATCGTGCCGTCCGGCCGGTATCTTCCCAAGTCGCCGGTTTTGTATAAACGCGCCCCGGGCACGAACGGGTCCTCCACAAATACTTTCCCCGTCAGTTCGTGCAGGTTAAGATACCCTCTTGCCACCCCTGCCCCGCCGATGCAGATCTCTCCCACTACGCCGGCGGGTACGGGTGCCAGGGTCTCATCGAGCAGGTATACCCTCCGGTTGGCAATCGGCTTTCCGATGCTGGCGACATCGGCCGGGGAATCAACGGCCTGGTAGGTCGCGCATACGGTCGATTCGGTGGGGCCGTACGTGTTATATACCCTGGCGACTGGCAGTAATCTTTCAACGTCAGCCACGTGCAGCACGTCGCCGCCGCTGATGATGGCAGCAAGGCTGCTCAATTTGGGTACGTAGTTGCTGATCTGGTTCAGCACCACGGGCGTGGCGCTTAGCAAGGTGACCTTGTTCTGCTCGATTTCGCTTGCCAGCGCTTCCGCATCGCTGCCGCCGTTGCGCGAAACGACCAGTTTGCCGCCGCAAATCAAAACGGGGTAAATCTCTTCAACGGCCGTGTCGAACGAAAGCGATGCCTGGTGGATTATGCACGCCTGCTCATCTATTTTAAAATAACGGGCAAATGTCAAAACGTAATCGGCCAGCGCCCGGTGCTCAATCATAACCCCTTTTGGCTGCCCCGTAGTGCCCGAAGTATAGATGATGTACGCCAGGTCGTGGGGAGCCGGCCGAAAGTCGAGATTCCCGGCATCAATTCCCGTCCGCGATGCGAGCGATTGCACCAACACCACGTCGGTTCCCGGTGACTCTTCGACGGTGCGGTCCGAAAGCAAAAGCCGCAAGGCACTGTCTTTGACGAGGTACCGGACCCGCTCTCCCGGGTAGCCAGGATCAACCGGCACGTAGGCGGCCGAGGCTTTCAGAACGGCGAGGATGCTTACGATGACGTGTTCCGTTCGCTGCATCATCACGCCGACCCGGTCCTCGCGGCCGATGTGGTATTCATCCCGGAGACAACGGGCCAGCACGTTCGCCCTGGCATTGAGTTCCTGGTACGTTACGGCGCGTTCTGCGCAAATAACGGCTACCTGGCCGGGCGTCCTGGCGGCCTGCTTTTCGAACAAGGTAATCACTGATTCGTCGGGGTACGAAACGCGCGTATCGTTCAACCCATCGGCGAACTGCCGCATTTCCCGGGCATCCATCAGTGTGTGGGCAGCAATGGGCCGTTCGGGATGTGCCACGACGGCATTGACCAAAACGCGGAAATGCGCTACTAACTGTTCAATGAATGCACTGCCGTACAAATCCGGGTTAAACTGAACATTCAGGTGCAGCACTTCCCCCCTTTCCGTGAATTCAAAGAGTAAATCGGCGACACTGTGCCGCGATGGAATTTCGATGGTCTCGCCGGCAGTCCCTTCCACCAGGTCCTCAAAATGCGCATTGGCACCGTGGTTTTGCAGCAATACCATTACGTCGAAGAAAGGTTGCCGCCACGTGTTCTTCTCCCGGGCGCGCAGGTCTTCGACCAGGTATTCAACCGGGTATTCCTGGTGTTTAAAATTTTGCAGGACTTGGTGCTTGACCTTGGCTAGCAGGCCGGTGAAGGTACCGCGCGGCGTAACCGTCGTTCTGACCGGAACGAAATTCAGGTAATACCCGACCTGGTCTTCAAGTTCCAGCAGGGTTCTCCCGGCGGTATCAGTTCCCAGCACAATGTCTCCCTGGCCGCTGTACTTGTGCAATAACAGGTTGATGCAGGTCAGCAGCACCATAAAGTGCGTAGCCTCTTCCTGGTTGCCCAGCTTCTTCAGCGCCGCGTTCACCGGTGCCGGCAGGACCGTGCTTACGTTGCCGCCATTGAAAGTTTGTACGGCGGGCCGGTTGCCGCGCACGGGCAGTTCCACCGCGGGGACTTCGTCGCTGAACTGGCTCAGCCAGAATTGCCGGTGCGCTTCCAGGCGCGACTCCTCCAGTTTATGGAGGCGCCAGGCAACAAAATCTTTATACTGAATGGACGGCGCGGGCAGGTGGCACGTCTTTCCACCCCGGTACGCCGCGTATAACTGGCTGAACTCCCGCGCAATGACCGCCAGGGACCAGCCATCGGCAATCAAATGGTGGATGGTAAAGAAGAAAACAAACCGGCAGTCGGTTACCTGCAGCAATCGTACCCGCAGCAATGGACCCTCTTCCAGCGTAAAAGGCTTTGCTGCTTCGTCGGCGGCCCAGGCCCGCACCATTTCCATTGTCACCTCACTGTTCCTCAGGTCGGCATAATCGAATTTGAACCCGGGTTCGCCGGCATTCCTGGTTTTTTGTTTGGGGACGCCCTCCTGGGCCGTAAAAGTCGTTCTTAGTATTTCGTGCCTTTCAACCAGGGTCACCAATGCCTTCTCGAAACAAACGATATCCACGGCGGCATTGATCACGCTGCCGTGAAAAAGGTTGAAGGCCGCTGATCCGCCGGGCAACTGGCTTAACATCCACAGGCGCCGCTGGGCCGGGGTCAAATCATAATAACCGTTGTTTTCAGTGGGCGTAATTTTTTCTGCCGGCGATTTTTCCCGTTGCGCAACGTACGCGGCGAGCTTGTCGGCCGAGTTGTGGATGAATAAATCCTCCGCGCACAGGGATACGTTGAACCGGGTCTGCAGCCTGCTGATCATTTGCGCAATGATGAGGCTGTGCGCACCCGCCGAAAGAAAATTATCGTCGGGCGCAATGGCACCGTTGCCGGTCAGTTCCCGGCAAATGACCAGGATCTGCTCCCCGGGCGAGAGGTCACGGGCGGTTTCCCGCAGCAACTGATCGATCCGGTTCAGTTCTTGGTCAAACTCCCCGCTTTCGTACTGGGCAACGAGCTTGAAGTTCTGGATTTTTCCGCTGGTTGTTTTGGGAATTCGCCTGACGGGGACGATGGCGTCCGGAACAAGGCCCATTTTCTCGGCCAGCTTCGCCCGCATGCGCACCACGAGCGGGATAAAACCGGGCAGCGGCTGCCGGAAAAGAACGAACAGCACCAGCTGCTCTCTGTGCGTTCCGGGCTTTCTGCCACTACAGGCCACGATCCTGCCGGGTCCGGCGTGCTCTACCCCTTCACAGATGCGCTCAATGTCCTGCGGATAGTAATTCTGCCCGTTGATAATGACCAGGTTCTTGGCCCTTCCGGTGATTACCAACCGCCCTTCGATGAGAAAACCCAGGTCGCCGGTCTTCAACCACTGATCGCGGGTAAAAACCTGCCGGGTGACTTGCTCATTGTTGTAATACCCTTTGGTGACGTTCTCTCCCTTGATCTGAATATGGCCGATTGTACACTCAGGCAAAGCATGGTCGTGGTCATCGCATATCCGCAGCCGGCAGTGGTCAATGGGATAGCCCACGTCGACAAAATTGACCGTATCGTCACCGGCGTTTTCGCAGAAACGGATCACGTCGCCGGTATTGAGCCGCCGGCGGTCGAGGTGATAGGACCGGAACGGGGCGTGAACGGTGGGAAGGGTAACGGCTACGGAAGCTTCCGCCAGGCCGTACCCGGGATACATGGTGTTCTCCTTCAGCCCGAACGGCCGCATGGTTTGGAGAAACGAATCGCACAACTGATGGGATATGGGTTCGGCGCCGTTGTAGATCAGCCGGATGGGCGACAGATCCCAATTGTAGTTTTTCTCTTTGTCGAGCGCCGAAAGCAAGTAATAGTAGCCGAAGTTCGGCGAGTAAATTTGCGTGATGCGGTACTGGCTGCTTTTCTCCATCCACAGCAAAGGGCGCCGGATAAACAGCGAGGTGGGAATAATGTACTGATTGATGCCGGCCAGCAGGGAAGTCAGGTGAAAACAGATCAATCCCATGTCGTGGGTAAGGGGCATCCAGCTCAGCGACGAGTCGGAACTGTTGATCTGATAACGGGCTATAATATCCTGGCAGTTAAAAACCAGGTTCCGGTGCGTAAGCTGAACGCCCTTAGGTTCCGAAGTAGATCCGGATGAGAACTGAATGAAAGCCAGATCATCGGGACTACCCGGGGCAACCGGGGCCATGGCGTGCCCGTTGCTGACGTCGCGGACGAGCATGGTGCGTCGTTGCAGGTCTGCCTTTACCGCCTCATTCACGCCGCTTTTGCCGGCGAATTCAAGGATGCGGCTGAGGTGCGCCTCATCCGTTAACAGTTTCGGCGCAGGCAGCCCACCCCAGACCTTCATGAAGCGGCTGATGTGTTCGTCCTGGTTGCCGGTATGCAGGGGGACGGCGATCATCTTGCCCAACAGGCACGCCCAGAAGCCAACGAGAAACGATCGGTTGTCCTCCATCAGCAGCACCAGCTCGTCACCCTGCTTCACCCCCTGCAACTGCAGGTTGTAAAGCACCTGCCGGGCTTCGTCAAACAGCCGCGCGTATGAGAGGAATTCATCCGACGCGCCCCCTTCCACGAAGGTAATCCCCGTGGTGGATGCCTTTGCATTACCGGCCAGAAAATCGTTCAAGGACTTGATCATACAGATTACGCAATCACGTTAGAACCGGATGTTGCCTACCCGCATTGCCATGTTACCGGCAACCCTTGCCCCCGCAAACGGGCATTCATGACGTTACGCTACCAGGTGATGCTGCTATTGTTTCCTCAGGTGTTTCCCGGCAGTCATCGGTGTCTTGGCAATGGACTCGTACAGCGCGAGGAAAGCCTTGTGGACCTTTTCAGGCTGCGGCTTACCGTTGACGACAAATTTTTCACTGGTGAGATCATAGGTGTAATTGCTTACGTCCGAGATCAGCTTTTCCCTGATCAACCTTGCCTCGAAGCTTTTATGCAAGTCTGCATTCATTTGGATCATGGCAGTCGCTACGGTGTCGTCACGCATGCTTTGGTCGTTGTTAGTTTGGGCAAAAGAACCGGTAACCGAAAAGAGGAGCACTCCCAGGGTTGGAATGAGCTTGTTCATGGGTACACTTTATTGTTAATCGGGGAAATCATGCACGTTCGATCAATGGATCTCGTTGAGCACCTCGTTGCAGTCGGGCTTGAAATTCCGCTGCCATTCATTCCGTTTCTGCTCCGGGTCTTCAGCCCCCGAAAGCAGCTCGTACACGATCACCTTCGTTTTGATTGACTGCATAAACTGTTTGAAACATTCTTTGCCCTCCGGCAGGCCTTTGAAGTGTTCTTTGACGGACGCCTGAAGGTTGGCCGATACCCCCACGAAACGGGCATTGGCCGGCTTCCCGTTCACCCTGCCGCAAATGGCGTACACGGCGGCTTCGGCGGGAAGTTCATCCAGGTTATCAAGACGGTCGAGGTTGTTGTCTTTCTGATGGAGCACCATTTGCTTTACAGCGGGGATTTCCTCCACTTCGATATAGTTATGTTCCATGGTCTTGTGCGTTTAATGATTCACAAAATGTTCTTTAGAGCCGGTGATCAGGCGTTTTGCGCCAGCTCACCCAGTTGCTTGCTTTCATTTTTTTCTTTTTCCTCCTGGGAAAACGTTACGCGGTACTGGAGATTTGACAATTTCTGCTCTTCGTTTGCACGAAAACTGAAATTTTCATACTTATCCAGGTGTTCCCATATCGTGGAAACGGATTCGGCGTACTTGTCGCTGGGCGTCAAGAAAAAGATGGCGGCACTGCGGCGCGTGAGCAGATTTTCATAAGGCAATTCCCACGCCTGCACAATGCCTTTACTGGTAAGATCAACCAACACTTCTTTGACTTCGTTAATTTCCGGTACGTACATAATCAGATGATTTTTTGTTGGACAAGATGTTTTTGATTAGAAATTCAGATCATTGAAAACGAAAATACGTTAGCGAATGCGGAGGATCGTATTGGTTGCGCAACGCTTTCACCCGGGCAGCAGCCCGCCTATTGCCAGATTATTTCCACCATCTCCCGGTCGGTAACCAGGGTGGTTCTGCTGACGATTTCTTTCTTTGCTTCCACGTGCACTTTAAGATTGGCTTTGTCATCCACCACCAGCTTTTCCCGGGCAATCGAGTCTGGCCGGACGATTCTGAACGCCCCGCTTTCAGCGCTGACCGGCTGTTCCCGCAAAACAACCCACTTGTCTTTTTTGTGATACAGGACGGCTTGGCGCTCCTTTGAGTTGATCAGGAATTGGTTCTCTTTGACGCTTATTTCCCTGACTTGCTTCGGGGATCGCTGCTTTTTGTTGTCCATCATGGCGAGCACGCGGGAAGCATCAGGTACGCCGGCGCCCAGGTAATTGTTCGTATAAGGATACAAATGGCCGGTTCTTTCGAGTAGGTCGATCACTTCGCGGGGCTTCAGCGAGGGTTGCTTCTGGAGCATGCAAGCGACCATGCCGGTGATCACGGGGGCGGCAAAGGATGTACCCGGGATGGTATTGAAGCAACTCACGTTGGGCTTCACGTACTGCAAGAAATCCGGCCCCTCCGAACTGCTGCCCACCTTGCACTTTCGCTTGTCAATGATGCCGACCGAAATGACGGAGGGAGCGTCTGCCGGCAAGGTAATGATCCGCCAGGGCGTACTGCCATCATTGCCGGCCGACTTGACGATGATCATCCCGTACTCGTCAACGTACTTCTGGGCCACCTGGCTGATGAACGAAGTCTTGCCATCCATTTCGGAGGGCAGGTAATTTTCACGGGGGTCCTCGAAACCGTAGTTATACCCTATCGAGACATTGACCAGCTTAACGCCCTGGCTATGCAACCACTCCAACGCTTCGGAAAAGTATTTTTCTTCGGCGCGGAAATCCTTTGCTCCATTATCGGTTCTTGCAAGATAAAATGAGGCGCCGGTAGCCAGACCGTACTGTTGGAAGCTGTCGCGTCCGGCGATGTACTTAAAAACAGCCGTACCGTGGTTGTCACCCTTTTCCTGCTGTTCATAAAATGCATCCTTCCGTTGCGGATTTACAAAATCCCTTACTGCCACCACGCGGCCTTCCTTAAAAATATCCTGAAGCGCGGGATGCTCGTTGGCATTTTCAAATCCTACGTCTATGATTCCGATCTTGACGCCCCTGCCGTCGAAGTGTTGGCGGCCGAGGCTTTCACCGTGTACGTACGTAATGGCAGAGTCATACTGCTGCGGAGGCGGGATACGGCTCTTGAAACGCTCCTGGAATGGGGATGAGAACGCCAGTTGAAGGATAAATGTACCGAGTACGATCAGGATGGCCTTTTTCATAGGTTTACTTTCCTATCAACTGTACTGTTAATAATCCTACCCGTGGACGGCGGAGCGGCCTAGCAAACTTCGACTTTCTCCAATATGGTTGAACCAATGTCGACCGAGAGAAATCTATTGATCTTATCCAACTCAATGAAAAATTTGGTCTTGCCTTTAATCTCTAACACTTTGCCTTCCAAACCCGCAAACGGCCCGTGTTTTACGCGTACCCGCTCGCCAACATTGTATAATTCTTTAGTGGTTATTTCTGCGTTGTATACCAGCAACTTTCTGATAATTTCTATTTCTTCATTGCTGATCGCCGCGGGGGCGCCGCCGTACGATACGTACCTGACAACGCCCTTGATTGAGAGAATTGACCAAAGCTTATCCCTGGCAATGTTGACAAACAGGTAGTTTGGGAAGAGGGGCACGTCGAGTTTTTGTTTTCTGTTTCCCCATAACCGCACTACCGCTTGTAAAGGCAGGAAAGATTCTACCTGGCGTTGCGTCAATTCGTGATGCACCTTTTTCTCATTCCTGGGAATGGTATAAATCACATACCAGGCCTCAGTACGCAGGAGGTCGTTGTAAGATGGCATAAATCCTGTTTTTGTTGTTTCTCGTGGAGAGGGGGCTCCTCAGCAACAGGAGCAAAAACCCGGGCAGCGAAGATGTACAAGTGCTGCCAGGGGCGCGGGAAAGGGACCAGGCACTTACACCCTAACTTTCCGGGCTATTTCCGCGCGGTGGCATAGTTCGATAGATGCATCGGGTCCGGCCTAATTCAACACATTAGGCTTCAGCGTCCGGTATTTTCAGTTATGTAAAACAACTGATAATCAACAAGTAACTATGTTGTCTTACTCCAAGTAGCTATATTGATTGTCTTATTCCTTTTGATAAATTTTTTCTCATTTGGTTCGGAACGCTTTGATCCGGTCTGAAAGTACGCTTATCCGAGGCTCAATTCCTGCCTTGCCCGACGCTGCCAGCCGTGCCATTAAAGCATTCGTAATGCTTTTTACCCGGAGAGAACAGGGCTTCGCCGTACTTAACGACATAAGCCTTTTTTTTTACCCTTACTTGACTTGCTGCTTAGGAGGACGGATTGACGCACGAAGTAGTATGTCCACTGCACGCAGTTGCTCCTCAACCACTATGAGGTGTGGTTACCTTAGCCTGGAAAATAACTTTTCGTTGGTTCTATACAGATATTAAATGAACTGACAATTAAGGTTGTATTGTCGAATCTTTTCCATTTCCTGAGTCAATTCATCAGAATGGCATGATCC
>CADCTQ010000207.1 GCA_902805615.1 uncultured Cytophagales bacterium | reverse complement strand
GCAGGCCCTCGTCGCGGGAGATCAGTTCGTTGGAAAAGCTCAGGCCGGGCATCAGGCCGCGCTTCTTGAGCCAGAAGATGGAGCAGAAAGAACCCGAGAAGAAGATGCCTTCCACGGCCGCAAACGCAATGAGCCGCTCCACGAACGTGTCGCTGTTGATCCACTTGAGGGCCCATTCACCCTTTTTGGCCACGCAGGGCACGGTTTCGAGGGCGTTGAAGAGTTTGTTCTTCTCGCGGGAGTCGCGGACGTACGTGTCGATGAGCAGGGAGTAGGTTTCCGAGTGGATGTTTTCGCTCATCACCTGGAAGCCGTAGAAGCACTTGGCTTCCGGGTACTGCACTTCGCTCAGGAAGTTGACGGCCAGGTTCTCGTTCACGATGCCGTCGGAGGCGGCAAAGAAGGCCAGCACGTGGGAGACGAAGTGGCGTTCGCCGTCGTTGAGGCGTTCCCAGTCGGCCAGGTCGGGCGAGAGGTCAATTTCTTCGGCGGTCCAGAAGCTGGCTTCGGCCTGCTTGTACATCTGCCAGATGTCGTCGTGCTGGATGGGGAAGAGCACGAAGCGGTTCTTGTTCTCCGTCAGGAGGGGTTCTTCAATTTCAGCGATGTTCATAATTACTAATCGGTTATCGGATGGGAAACTAAAACGCAGGGGCGACAGGCCATTGCTCGTCGTTACCTTACTCGGGCAGGAATTCCTCTTTCTCGTAACGGAGCGACTTTAACAAAGATAGAGTTGGAGGGCAACTTGTTTTGAACATTCTTATCAACACCCCTGTTGATAACCCCTAATTCGCTGGGGATAAAGTGTTTCTAATTTGTTAAGACACTTCCTGTCAAGGCGTTGAGTTACCCACAAAACTTAACATTGGAAACGAAGAAATGTGTATAAGTTGTGCATAAGTAGATTTTGACGCCGGAGCGGGCGTTTTTCTTACATGGCGCAGGAGTAGCCGGAAAGTACATTTTTGTCGTAGTTTTTGCCCGGAAAGAGGTATTTCTACCCAAAACCCGGAGGAAAAGGTTCCCCGCAGTTTCACGCAAAGGAGGCGCGCAAAGGGCGCAAAGAAAAAAAGAATGCGGGCTTGCCCCTGACCAGCCCCGGTGACTCGCGGCTCTACTTACGACTGGTGAAGCCGCGATGCATCGCGTCTCTACTTACGACTCTGCACTTACGACTGATTTACCACTCCATGCGTGGCATCGGCGTTACGTCCTGGGGGCTGAACTGGCCGGCCTGGGCCTTGTAGTAGGCGGCCACGGCGATCATGGCGGCGTTGTCGGTGCAGTACTCAAACTTGGGGATGTACACCTGCCAGCCCAGTTCCCGGCCCGCCGCGTTCAGGGCGTCCCGCAGGCCCCGGTTGGCCGATACGCCCCCGGCAATGGCAATCTCGCGGATGCCCGTTTCGGCAGCAGCCTTCCGCAGCTTTTTGAGGAGAATGTTCACCAAGGTGTATTGCACGCTGGCGCAGATGTCGGCCAGGTGCTCGGGCACGAAGTTGGGGTTCTTGGCGGTGTGGTCGCGCAGGAAGTAGAGAATGGCCGTTTTGATGCCGCTGAACGAGAAGTCGAGGCCCGGCATGTCCACGCCCGGGAAGGCGTAGGCTTTGGGGTTGCCCGCGGCGGCGTACTGGTCCACCAGCGGCCCGCCGGGGTAGGGGAGGCCGAGCATCTTGGCCGTTTTGTCAAAGGCTTCGCCCACGGCGTCGTCCTGCGTCTGCCCGATGATCTCCATGTCGAGGTAGCCGTCTACCCGCACGATCTGGGTGTGGC
Organism: uncultured Cytophagales bacterium; assembly: GCA_902805615.1. Lineage (GTDB taxonomy): Bacteria > Bacteroidota > Bacteroidia > Cytophagales > 172606-1 > CADCTQ01. The sequence goes on along the minus strand of CADCTQ010000207.1, from coordinate 14,698 downwards.
CGCCGCTCACGGTGAGGCACAGGAACGGGAAGGCCGGCCGGGGGTCGTCAATGAAGTGGGCCAGGATGTGGGCCTGCATGTGATGAACGGCCACGAGTGGCACATTCAGGGCCAGCGCCATGGCTTTTGCGAACGAAGCCCCCACCAGCAGCGAGCCCAGCAGGCCCGGCCCCTGGGTGAAGGCCACCGCCGTCAGGTCTTCTTTGCGTACCTTCGCGTCTTCGAGGGCCTGGGCCACCACGGGCACGATGTTGCGCTGGTGGGCCCGCGAGGCCAGTTCGGGCACGACGCCCCCGTATTTTTGATGAACGGCTTGGGCCGCAATCACATTGGAACCAATTTTGCCGTTGATCAGTACGGACGCGGCCGTTTCGTCGCAGGAAGATTCAATGGCTAAAATCACGTGGTTCATGGGGCAGGGCGGGGGGCGAACCCTTTTACGCGGGCTGCGCACTTCCGTATTTAGGTGGTAAAAAAAGCAGTAACTTACAGAGAACGAACCTTATCGAAAAAGCATTACGCATGTAGTGGTAGACGAATACCCTTCCGGGAAACGGTGCAGCAGCACGGGCAAGATCAATGTTGCAAGTTATCAAAAAAATAGCGGTCAGGACGTTCCTCGCGGTGCTCATCCTCGTGGTGGTCGTCGTCGTGGGCACGCTGCTGGCTTTGCAAACGTCGCCCGTGCAAACCTGGCTGGCCGGCAAAGCCACCGCCTGGGTATCCCAGAAACTCGGCTTCCCCGTCAGCATCGGCAAGGTGGACGTGCACTGGGTGGACCACGCTTCGTTCCGCAACGTAGTGATCAAGGACCGCGAGCACAACCGCATGATTGACGTGCCGGAGCTCGACGTGGACTTCCACTTCACCACCCTCCTCCAGGGCCGCGACATCAACCTGGACGACGTGCTGCTGGACGGCGCCCGGGTCCGGCTGGTCAAGAGCCGCAAGACCAATACGCTCAACATTGACGACTTCATCCTGGCCGTCAACAAGCTCACGGCCACCGGCGACACCACCCGCAGCCGCCGGCCCCCCGTCTTTTCCATTGACCACGTCACGCTGAATAACGTGCTGTTTTCTTACGACGACCAGCGCAAAGACAGCATTGCCGACGGCTTCGACTACCAGCACTTCACCGTAGACAGCATCAACGGCTCGGCCAACAACTTCCGGCTCGTGGCCGATACCATTGAACTCGACATCAAAAAACTTTCGGGCGTGCACCCGCAGACCCGCCTCGACGTGCACAGGCTCCAGGCGTTTTTCCGCTACACCCGCCACCAGATGCAGCTCTCCAAGCTGCACGCCCGGATCGGCGACAGCTACATCGCCGATTCGCTGGTGTTCCGCTACGACCGCGCCGCCGACCTGAGCGACTTCAACAACAAGGTATCCATCCTGGCGCACCTCGACAAGACCCGCATCTACTCCAAGGACCTCGCCCTGTTTGCCCCCTACCTGAACCGCTACGAAGAGTACTGGTTCGTGACGGGCGACTTCAACGGCAAGGTGACCCGCTTCCGCCTCCGCAACGCCGACCTGGCCTTTGGCCGCCGCAGCGCCATCCGCGGCAACGTCAGCTTTACCGGCCTGCCCGACCTGGACAACACCTTCATTGACTTCGACCTGCGCCCCTCGGTGATCGTCGCCGGCGACCTCAAACAGTACGTACCCAGCCAGGAAGCCTACGGCACCATCCGGAAGTTCGGCACGGTGCGGCTGCGGGGCAAGTTCCTGGGCTTTCCCAAGGACTTCGTCGCCAACGGCAGCTTCGACACCGACCTGGGCCGAATCGTTTCCGACATCAACCTCAAGATTCGCGACAACCCCGCCCAATCTTCCTACGAGGGCCGCCTGGTGACCACCGGCTTCGACGTGGGCACGCTGTCGGGACGGCCCGGGCTGGTGCAGCGGCTCGACATGAACGGCCGCGTAGCGGGCACCGGCTTTTCGGCCGAAACGGCCACGCTCCGCGTGAACGCCGCCGCGCGGCGCTTCGGGGTGCGGGGCTACGACTACCGCAACATCACCATGAACGGCACGCTGCGCCGCCAGCAGTTCAGCGGCACCCTGATGATCGCCGACACCAACCTGACCGTATCGGCCGAGGGCGAGGTGGACCTGCGCAACGGCCGGAATCTGGTGAACGTGCGGGCCAATTTACAAAAGGCCGACCTCCAGGCCCTCAACCTCACCGAACGGCAGGCCGTGGTCAGCACCCGCGTGGACCTCAACGTGCAGGGGCTGGAGCAGGACGACATTACCGGCGAGGCCCACCTGACCGACCTGTACGTGGTGCTGGGCAACCGTGACATCCGCTTCGATACGCTCTACGTGAGCAGCCATAAAGGAGACGGCCCCGAGGGGATGCGCGACTTCTCCCTCCACTCCGACCTGGCCGACGTGAAGGCCAGCGGCAACTTCCAGTACCGGCAACTCCTGGCCGACGTGCAGCGGCTGGTGGGTGAATACAGGCTCAACTTCGTCAACGACGACGCGCAGACGCGGGCCTACTACCGCAAAAAGGTGGTGGAACCCCACAAGCGGTACCGCCTCGCCTACCAGGTATCCCTCAAGGACATCAACCCGCTGCTGGCCCTGTTCACGTCCGGGCTGTACGTGTCGAAAAACACCTTCCTGGAAGGCGACTTCTCGACCGGCAAAACTTCCATTGCCCGGCTCAACACCCGCATTGATACGCTGGTGTGGCAGAACTACCGCTTCTACGGCAACGAAGTGGACATTTCCACCTCCAAGCTGGCCGACAGCTCCGACGTGCTGGCCTCCACGTACCTGTACTCGGCCCGGCAGCAGTTCGGCACGGCCCCCGCCACCGACACGCTGCGGCTCGAAGCCGTGTGGGGCGGCCCCAAAATTGACTTCGAAGGCACCATTACGCAGGTGGCCAACGCCAACCGCGCCGACCTGATGGGCGAATTGCAGTTCCTGCCCGGGCTCATCCAGGTGCAGTTCCGGCCGTCGCAGTTCCGGGTGCTCGACAATACCTGGCGCATCAACGCCGAAAACCTGATCACGGTGCGGGGGCGGGAAATCACTTTCGCCAACCTGGCCGTCGCCAACAACTACCAGATGATCACCCTGGACGGCGCCGTGTCGGACACTGCTTCCAAGGCCGTGCAGCTCACCCTGCGCGACTTCGACCTGCGCACCCTCAACCCGCTCACCGGCCACGACCTGCGGGGCATTGCCAACGGGTTCGTGAACGTGAAGGACGCCTACCGCCGCCTCAACCTGCAAAGCGAACTGAACATCGAGGAACTGGTGCTCGACAAGTTCCTCATCGGCGACATCGAAGGCAAAAGCTACTGGGACAACGCCGACCAGCGGGTGCACGTGAATTACCAGGTGTACCGCCAGGACATGCCCACGCTGAACCTGACGGGCACCTACAACCAGGCCGACGAAGAGAGTCCGCTCGACCTGAAAGCCCGCCTCAACCAGGCTCACATTGACATCCTGGAGCCTTTCCTGCAAGGGCTGTTCAACAAGCTGGCCGGCACGGCCACCGGCGAACTGGCCATCACCGGCAAGCCCGCCGCCCCGGTGGTGATGGGCAGCCTGATGGTGCGCAACGGCAAGTTCCGGTTCGACTACCTCAACACCACCTACCACTTCGAAGACCGGGTGTATTTCACCGAAAACGAGATCGGCTTCAAGAACCTGCGCCTCTACGACGACGAGAACGAGACGGCCGTGGTGAACGGGGGCATTTACCACGACGGCTTCCGGGAGTTCGGCCTGAGCATGGACGCCGACCTGCGCAACTTCAAGGTGATGAACACCACCTTCCGCGACAACGACCTGTTCTACGGCACGGCCGTGGTGACGGGCACCCTGAGCCTGCTCGGGCCGGCCGAAAACCTGGTGATCCGGGCCAATGCCCGCAGCGAAAAGGGCACCCGCATCGCCATTCCCGTCAGCGAAAAGGAGGAGGTCGGCCAGGCCGACTACATCCGCTTCATCGACAAGAAAAGCCGCGCCGCCCGCGACTCCTCGCTGGTGGCGAAAAACGTGGACCTGAGCGGCATCCGCCTCGACTTCAACTTCGACATCACCCCCGACGCGTACTGCGAGATCATCTTCGACCAGGTGACCGGCGACATCATCCGCGGCAACGGCACGGGCAAGGTGAAAATGCTCATTGACACGAAGGGCGACTTTACCATGTTCGGCGACTACACCATCAACAAGGGGTTCTACAACTTCACGCTGCTCAACGCCGTCAACAAGGAGTTCAACATCACGCCCGGCGGCACGGTGACCTGGTCGGGCGACCCCTACGGGGGCCGGCTCGACATTGAGGCCACTTACGAACAGTCGGTTTCGATGCTGCCGCTGGTGCTCAACGAGGTGCGCGAAGAGAGCAAGAACAACGCCGAGTTCAACCGGCTCTACCCCGTGAACGTGCTGCTGCAACTGAGCGGTAACCTGCTCAACCCGGACATCAAGCTGGGCATCAACTTCAAGGATTACCCCCGCAACTCGGTGGTGATCCGCAACGCCGTACTCGACTTCGAAAACCGCATCACCACCGACGAACAGGAGATGAACCGCCAGGTGTTCAGCCTGCTCATCCTGCGGCAGTTGTCGCCGCCGGGCAACTTCAGCGGCGTGGGGGGCTCGGTCACCAACAGCCTCAGCGAGATGCTCGCCAACCAGCTCAGCTACTGGGCCTCGCAACTCGACAAGAACCTGGAAGTGAACCTCAACCTCAACGGCATCAGCCCCGAAGCGTTCAACACGTTCCAGTTGCGCCTGTCGTACTCGCTGTTCGAGGGGCGGCTGCGCGTGACCCGCGCCGGCGGTTTCACCAACGCCCAGAACGACCCCACGGCCCAGAGCATCATCGGCGACTGGACCGTGGAGTACATCCTGAGCCGGGACGGCGCCCTGCGGGTAAAGATGTTCAACCGCAACACCCAGAACCTGGTCAACGCCCAACTGAGCGGCGGCGGCACCCTCAACACCGTGGCCGGCTTCAGCCTCATGCACACCAAGAGCTTCGACTCCCTGCTGGACCTCTTCCGCAAGAACCCCGACGAAGTGGAGATCCCGGTGGAAGAGGAAAAGAAGGAAGAAAAAAAGGAAGAGCAGGAGCGGCGTAAGGAAGAAGAACCGCAGCAGTTGCAGGAACCCGCCACCAAGAACACCTCTCTTGATTTAAAAAAAGGGAAGCAACGCCCGTAAAACCCAACCGAAAAATCAGGTTAAACGCCGGCCTGAACGATGATTTACCGGCAGATCATCCTGTTTTTCGGTTAGGCTTTCGTAAAGTTACCGCTTGCGCAATGGCTACGCGTATCCGGGTAAGGGCCGGTCAGTGCTTAATAAACAACGATTTTGTTTCGGCACCTTGCTGATTGGTAATTCTGATCTGGTACAATCCTTCGGGCAGGTCGGCGAGGGGCAGGGTAAGTTTGCCGTTCTGGGTTTTCCCGGTTCTTCTGACCTTTGCGTATTTGTCGTACACGATCACGTCGAATTGCTTTGGTGCTTCTGGTTTGGAGTCCCTGCTGCCGCTTGCATGGACTGCTTCCGGGGCGGCCCCGTTTTCAACCGTCTCAATGGTTACTTCGTCCACGGCCGGGTTGGGATATACGGCGTAGTAGGACGACATCCGGTTGGTAATGTTGATCGCGTAGCCGCCACTGGTACCACACGCGTTGGTGACGGTAAGAATAATGGTGATCAACTTGTTTTCCGTATCAAACATCTGGAAACCCATGTGTCTTGAATTGCCGATGACATACCCGGGAGTGGGGTACACAATCTTCCACTCGTAGGTGACATTGTCAAAATGGGGAGCTTCGAAATTTAAATAGCTGCCCGGCGCTGCCCAGATGGTGGAAGTGACGGGAGTAGTACTGCCCCAGTAGTAAATCTTGACCTGATCGGAAGGAATCAGGCCAACAGTCACGCTTTTACTCACGGTAAAAGGGGTGCAGGCGTTTACTGTGAAGGTAACCGAGCCACTGCCACTAGTTCCCGATACTGCGCTTACCGCCGCCGTCGTGCCGCTCCCGGAAGCGGGGGTGAGGTTACTGGAAGCCGTCCAGGTAACGGCAGCCCCGATGGGAGCGTTCTGGAGGGTAAAGGTACTACCCGAGGTACACACAACGGAGGGGCCCTGTACGAAAGCGGATACCGGCAACGGGGAAGCCGAGTATTTGGCGAAAAAGGCGTCGTCGCTGGAAGCCGTCATGTTGAACGTGCCACCACAGGTACTGAAATTTACCGTGCCGCTGAAAGAGCCGGAGAGGTAGATGGAGCTACCATCCGAAGTAGCTGCCAGGCCGATAATTCGACCTGCAACACTGGTGCCCACGCCTTTGGCGTATTGACAAGCACCACTGCCGTTGTACTTGGCTAAGTAAAGGGTGCCATTGGAACTGTTGGTGAGGGTAAACGGCGTACCACCGGGATTAAAATCAACACTCGCGCTGATAAAATTCCCCGTGGCATACACGTTGCCCGCTGCATCCAACGCAACCCCGAAACCCTCATCACTCTGGCTGCCCCCGATGGATTTCGTCCAACTGGAGGAGTAACTGTTGCTACTCCCGCTGTACTGGCGGATGAATATATCCTGCAAGGATGCGGAAGCTGATGGATAGAGCCGGCCGGTGACGGCAAGGGTACTGCCGGCGCCGTTCACGGCTATGCCGAAGCCAGTTCCTCCGTACGCGTCAATTTTGTTGGCCCATTGGTAAGTACCACTTGAATTGTACTTGGCAACAAAGGCGCTGCTGCGGTTAGTTGGGCTGGGAAATGATATAGGATTAAGGACAGGATCAAAGTCAGTGGTGCCTGAGAATGCTCCCGTCACGTATGCGCTGCCCGAGTTGTCCACGGCAACCTCGTAACCGGTTCCACTGCCTGCCCCCGGAGTAATATGTTTTGCCCACAGGGGCGTGTTGTTGGCGTCGTACTTGGCCAGGAAAGCACCGTAGCTGCCGCTGTGCGTAAGGTTTGCATTGCCGAAGCTGATGCCGGTGCCAATGAACTGGCCCGTCACGTACAAGTTGCCGCTGCCGTCCACGGCGATGCCCTCACCCCGGCTGCTGCCGCTGCCGGCTTGGCCGACGGTGCGCACCCAGGCGTAACTCCCGTCGCCGGCGTTGTATTTGGCAATAAATAGATCGTAACTGTCGGTGGCACCGCCGTTGCGGGTGACGGCACCCGCACCCGGGTCGAAGTCCAGCGTACCGGCAAAGGTACCCGTAATGTACACTGAACTGCCCGAAACGGCAATGCCCAGGGCATTGTCGGTGGCGCCCCCGATCAGTGCCTTGGCCCATAGCAAATCGCCCGATGGCGTGTACTTGGCGAAGAATACGTCGGTGCCGGAGGACGGTCCCAGGTTAAACACCCCGGCGCCCGGGTCAAAATCGGCCGTACCCGAAAAATTGCCGACCACGTATACATTGCCGGAAGCATCCAGCGTAATGGAGTGGGCGTAATCAGGACCTGTTCCGCCAATTTGCTTGGCCCATTGCAGGTCCTGGGCGGTGAGCAGGGCGGGCAATGCCCACAGCAGCAGGAACGGGAAGATGCGCCTGGTGAAAGAGCCGCGAAGAAAATGACCCAGGCGGGCAAAGGCATGGCCTGGCGCCCCGGAGAAGGTAGCGATGTGCATGGAGTTGGAGGGTTGAAGTGAAAGAAAAGTAAGTATGAACCGGTAAGGAGTTCCTTTAGCGTAACAGGGTAAGTGTCCCTTTCTGGGTAGCCAGCCGGCCGTTGCTTCCCCGGTAGCGGACGAGCCAGTAGTAGACGCCGGCGGGGCTTTCCCCGCCGTCCCAGCCCTTTTCCAGGTCGTCGGTGCGGCAGAGGGTCTGTCCCCAGCGGTTGCAGATGGTGAGCGAGGCGCTTTCGACGCGTTGCCGGCGGATGGGCACGAAGCGGGGGTTGTAGCCATCCCCATTGGGGGTGAACACGTTGGGCATTTCCAGCACCGGGTCGGGCGGCAGCAGGTAGGAGGAGATGAAGTTGGGCAGGCCGCCGTTGGGGGAGCGGCCCAGGAGGTAGAGGCCGTCGTTGCGGTAGTTGCAGGAGGGGCCGGGGCGGTTGGGGTGTTCAACTACGCCCAGCGAGTCGGACAGGTAAGTAGCTGCGTATATCTTGCCATCCGGGCCAAGTTGGAGATCGTCAATACCACGTACATATCTTCCCACTATTACCCGTGACTGTTTGATTGCCTCAGCGGTTCTCGCTGCTAAATCCAGTTGCATGATCAGATAGGGTGGCTGGTCTACCTCACTGATGACGGCGGTAAAATAAAGCAACTGGCTGTTAGGCGAGAATTCGACTCCTGAGTAAGCAAAGAGGAGCGCATTATCAAGGATCGAAATAGCACGGCTAACCGTTCCTGCGCTGTTGTCAAAGTCGAATACTTCCGACCCGGACTCTTCCATGACAAGCGCCAGTCGTGAGCCGTTGGGGGAAAGCTTCATTTGCCCCCGGGCGTTTCCATTTGCTTCCTGCCTTCCCTGGTGTACTACGCCTGCCCGGCTGATGACGGGCTGCTCACTGATGCCGTCCTGGGTTACCAGGTAGGCGAAGAAGGCGTCCGAGTTCCACTGGTGGCTTACTACCCACACGTCCCTGCCGTTGGCGTGTAAAGTAGCGGCGATCTTCTCGGTGGTAGGCGCGTAGAGAATCGTGTTTTTCTCCACTACCTCTCCCAGTCCGTCTGCTTTGCTCAGGTCCACTATTGAGTAGGCCAAGCAGGCGCAGTTGTGGAGTTCGGGCCGGTAGTTGGGATAGTCGGCCTGGCTATCGGTAGTGAAGATGTAGTAGAGACTACTGCTGCCGGGCTTGGGCACGATCAGGGCCGACTGCGTGGAGGAATAGCTGCCCCACAGGTCGGTGCCGTTGGGCATGGGTTGGTGAAGGCGGTTCCACACGGTCACCCCGTCGGTGTAGAAGAGCAGCTTGCCTTCCTGGTCAGCAATCGTTGAACAGCCATCCCGTGTTGCCAGTGCTCCATCGGTTAGGGCAACGGGGGAGCCGGCGTTGAAGTCCAGGCCGGCGTACTGGCTGAAGTACCAGTAGTTGGCCCGCTTCTGGTCACTGCTCATTCCTTGGGCAGAGGCAGCCAGCGGACCACCGGGCAGGGCAAGGCCAGCCAGTACGCACCAGGCAAGCAGCAAACGCAAAGTATATTGTATAAGCATTGGGAATAACAGGAAATCGGGTTGAACGTAAACCGGGAGGCAATCAAGGATTGTTCAGAAGGTGCGGTATGAGACGTAGCAAGAGAAAAAGGTTTCAACAGGGCTTAAAACCGTTTTCGGATCGTAGGCCAATCCTGTTGCCGGCACGCAACGAGACAGCAGCAAGGCTGGGGTAATGAGCGTGATTAGCAGTACATGCCAGGAAGGCTGGTATTACTTTTGGCAAAAAGGGTATTTGAGGAAATGTTTTTAAATATTAAAAAATAATTGATATAGCGCAAGGCGGTGAAAACTTTTTTTATTGTTCTGCCAGTCTTGATTTAGCTGATGCCATTTTAAACCAGGGCAGCAGTGACGTAAGCGTCCCTTTCCGGGTCCGTAGTTTAACAGTAGTGTTCAACCAAATGGATACGACCCGCGCAAGCACATGAGCGGAAAAGTCCTGTAGGAACAGGTAGGGATCACGTGCGGTCCTCCGTGGGGCCGTGGTAAACCTCCTGACCCTGCCTTTCAACTCACCAATTGCTGGCGCGCCGTCCGTTCAACCGGCAACCTCGTACAAAGGACGATTTTTACCGCTCATTTTCGACCGTTAATCCCTAATTTTGGCCCTCAACCGCCCGAGCGACCCGCCGGGCTGCTGCGTTTTAATCTCATTGCAATGAAGATATCCTACAACTGGCTCCGGCAGTACATGCACCTGCCCGAACCGGCCCAAGAAGTTGCCAACCTGCTGACCCGTTCCGGCCTGGAAGTGGAACACGTGGAACGGATCGAAGCCGTACCGGGCGGCCTCGAAGGCGTGGTGGTGGGGGAGGTGCTCACCTGCCGCAAGCACCCCGACGCCGACAAGCTGAGCCTCACCACCGTGGACGTGGGCGCCGGCACGCCCCTGCCCATCGTGTGCGGCGCCGCCAACGTGGCCGCCGGCCAGAAAGTGGTGGTGGCTACCGTCGGCGCTACCCTGTACCCCGCCGCCGGGGAGCCGTTCAAGATCAAGAAAGCCAAAATCCGGGGCGAAGCCTCCGAAGGCATGATCTGCGCCGAGGACGAGATTGGCCTGGGCACCTCGCACGCCGGCATCATGGTGCTCGACACCGACCTGCCCAACGGCACCCCCGCCGCCAGATACTTCAACCTCGAAGCCGACCACGTGTTCGAGATCGGCCTGACCCCCAACCGGGCCGACGCCGCCTCGCACCTCGGGGTGGTGCGCGACCTGAAAGCCCTGCTCAAACGCGATTATCAGTTACCCCCCGTAGACGCCTTTACGCCGGGCACCGGCCGGGAGATCACGGTCACAGTGGAAAACCCCGCAGCCTGTCCCCGCTACTCGGGCCTCACCATTGAGGGCGTGACGGTGGGCGAATCGCCCGAATGGCTCAAAAGACGCTTGCAGTCCATCGGCCTGTCGCCCATCAACAACGTGGTGGACGTGACCAACTTCGTGCTGCACGAACTCGGCCAGCCGCTGCACGCCTTCGACGCCGACCGCATTGCCCGCGGCCAGGTACGCGTAAAAAACCTGCCCGAAGGCACGCCCTTCGTCACCCTCGACAAGCAGGAGCGGAAACTGCGCGCCGGCGACCTGATGATCTGCGACGGCAACGACGCCCCCATGACCCTGGCGGGCATCTTCGGCGGCGTCCACTCGGGCATCAGCGAGAGCACCACGACGGTGTTCCTGGAAAGCGCCTGCTTTGCGCCCGACACCATCCGCCGCAGCGTGCAGGCCCACGGCCTCAACACCGACGCCTCTTTCCGCTTCGCCCGGGGCACCGACCCCAACATCACCGTGTACGCCGCCAAGCGGGCCGCGCTGCTCATCTGCGAAGTGGCCGGCGGCCGGGTGGCTTCCGGCATTGCCGACGTGTACCCCCAGCCGGCCGAACACTTTGCCGTAGGGGTGCGCTGGAAAAACGTGGACCGGCTGATCGGCAAAACGCTGGGCCGGCAACAGATCGTGGACATTCTCCGGTCCCTTGACATTGAGGTGGCCGGCGGCAACGAGGAAGGCATCAAGGTGATGGTACCGCCCTACCGCGTGGACGTGCAGCGCGAGGCCGACGTGGTGGAAGAAATCCTGCGCATCTACGGGTACGACAACGTGGAGATTCCCCCGCACCTGGGCGCCTCCTTCCTGGCCGACTTCCCGGCCGTGGACCGCGAAAAGCTCCAGCGGAACCTGACGGGCCTGCTCACCGCCGGGGGCTTCTTCGAAATCATCACCAACTCGCTGACCAAGCCGGCGTACAACGCCAAACTGGGCGCCGAGCGGCGGGGCGACGACGTGGAAATCCTCAACAAGCTGAGCGAAGACCTGGCCGTGATGCGGCAGAGCCTGCTGTTCTCGGGCCTGGAAGTGCTGGCCTACAACCTCAACCGGCGGCAGAAAAACCTGAAGGTGTTCGAGTTCGGCAAAATCTACTACAAGCACGAGGGCAAGTACCGCGAACAGACCCGGCTGTCGCTGCTGGTCACCGGCGACCTGCACGCCGAAAGCTGGCGGTCGGGCAGCCAGCCCGTGCAGTTCCACGACCTGGCCCAGGCGGTGGGGCAGGTGCTGTACCGGCTCAACGTGGGCAACGTGACCCCTGCCGACAGCACTTCCGCGCTGCTGGGCTACGGATTGGCCTACCGCGTGAAGGACCGCGAAGTGGCCCAGGTGGGCCTGCTCCGGCCCGACGTGGCCAAACTCCTCGACATCAAGGTGCCGGTGTTCTACGCCGACCTCGACTGGGATTTCCTGGTGAAAGCGTACAGCCCGAAAGTAGTGTACGGCGAAGTGTCGCGGTTCCCCGAGGTGCGCCGCGACCTTTCGCTGGTGCTCGACGGCCCCGTGTCGTTCCGCGACATCGAAGCCCTGGCCCGCAAGCAGGAACGCAAGCTCCTCAAGCAGGTCAACGTGTTCGACGTGTACGAAGGGGCCAACATCGGCCCGGGCAAAAAGTCGTATTCGGTCAGCTTCATTTTGCAGGACGAAAACCAGACGCTGACCGACGAGGTGATTGACCGCACGATGCAGCGGCTGATGCAAGCCTACGAAAAGGAACTGAACGCCGTGATCCGCAAGTAGCAATTTTGCTTAAACTCCGTTTACACCACTTATGGAAACTGCGCTGGACATCCCTACCCGGTTGGTGAAAGAAGTAATCAACGGGAAGAAGTACTACTACAAAGGGTACCGCAGCGTGCTGCGGGGCGAGAAGCAGTTTGAAGCAATCCGGGGCAGTTCCGAACTACGATCCACGCTGGCCGCAATTTTGGCTGCTTACCTGGGAAACCAGCTGAACCGCACCGTCTACACGATGGCAATCGGGACGCCCGGCGTTTGCCTCGATGAGCGAAACAATTTCGTCAGCAACATTGTCATCCACCGGAAGGCCGACTTAACTCCTGACCGGGACCGGACTAAGTACTTCTCGGTTGCCCCTTTGGTAGCGGTTGAAGTAGACGTACGGATTGAGGCTGAGGATGAAGGTTCGGATGACTTCTCGTATATGTTCGGGAAAAGCACCCGGATGATTGAGGGTGGTACGGTTGCAGTAGTGTGGGTGCTGAGCCGCATCCAGTCGCTGGTCGTGTTTGCCCCCGGGACTGACGGCAGCATTCAACCGAAGGTAATTCCCTGGACGGGTTCGTACGACCTGCCGGTCGGAATTCACATCCGCCTGGCCGAGTGGCTGGAGGCGGAGGGCGAATCGGCTTTGCTCCGGCCCTGAGGCAATTTGTTCTGAGTGAATGGAATGAGGTGAAAATTTCCTTTATTGCGCGAATGGGGAAGCCGGGCTTCCCGCCGACTGCCAATTGACAACCGCTAACTGCCGACCGATATGACCTTGCAGGAAATGCTCGAAAAGTTCCGGCAACTGGAGCAGCAAACGCTTCAGCTTACGCACGTGTGCAGCGAGATGCGGACCAAACTGCGGGACGCCGAAAAGGAAAAGACGGCCTTGCGCCAGCAACTTGACCGGCAGGCCGAAGAAATTAAAAAACTATCGAAGCGACAGGCTGAGCGTCAGCAAAATGAGGACGGAAATTTTTATAAAATAAATAAACTTGTATCTTTGATTAATGCAGATTCGCAGGAGACTGACTTGTGGAAGGCGGTATTGGACGAATATATTCAGGAAATAAATAAATGCATTGCTTATTTGAGACAATGAAATAAGGCGGTATGGGCGATTTATCGATCAAAATCAGGATTGGTGACCGGGAATATCCCATCCGTACGGCAGTGAGCGGGGAAGAAAGATTGCGAAAAGCAGGCAAAGAAATAAATGACATGATGCGTACGCTGAAGGCGCAATTCGGTGGCCTGGACGATAAACAGGACCTGTTGGCCATGATCGCCATTCACTACGTAACCGAAAAGCTGCGCCTGGAAGAAGAAAAAGAGGTCGTGCACGGCGCGGTTTCGGATAAGGTTGACCGCTTGCAATCATTGGTCTCATCGGCTTTACTATTTTGACCCATTTGCGCCCGGTGTCCCCGCTGAAGGGGGCGTACCGGTTCGCATTTTTATATTTTCCTCCGTATCTCCATCCCCCGGGCACGCCCCTCCGCGTCTGCTTTTTGTAAATATATGTTCACTTTTATCCACAAAAAGCAATGGAGAACTATGTATATCTCGTATTGTGTACCCTGCTGGGAATAGGAATCGGGCTGTTTATCGGCCGGTCAATGCTCAAGAAGGTTTACCAAAAACAGGAGGAAGAAGCCGAAGAAAAAGCGAAGCTGATCGTGAAGGAGGCCGAACTGACCGCCGAGAACCTCAAGAAAGACCGCATCCTCGAAGCCAAAGAGAAATACCTTAAACTGAAAGCCGAATTTGAAGAGGACGTTAACAAAAAGAAGCAGATCATCATTACCAACGAGAATAAACTCAAGCAGCGCGAACAGAGCATTCAGCAGAAAGAACAAAACCTCGCCAAAGCCCTTGAGCAGACCAAGCGCAAGGAAGCCGAACTCGACACCCTGAAGGAAGACCTCGCCGGCCAGCTCGACATGGCCGCCAAGCGCCGCGAAGAAGCCGAAAAGCTCCGTTTGTCGCAGGTAGAGAAGCTCGAAAAGATCGCCAACCTCACCGCCGAAGAAGCCCGCAACCAACTCGTGGAAGCCCTCAAGGACGAAGCCCAGAGCCGGGCGTCGGGTTTCATCAAAAACATCGTGGAGGAGGCCAAGCTCACCGCCACCAAAGAAGCCAAGAAAGTCGTCATCGAAACCATCCAGCGGACGGCCACCGAAAACGCCATCGAAAACTGCGTGTCGGTGTTCAACATTGAAAGCGACGACGTAAAGGGCAAGATCATCGGCCGCGAAGGCCGCAACATCCGCGCCCTCGAAGCCGCCACGGGCGTAGAGATCATCGTGGACGACACCCCCGAAGCCATCATCATTTCCGGCTTTGACCCCGTACGCCGCGAAATTGCCCGCCTCTCGCTGCACCGCCTCGTGCAGGACGGCCGCATCCACCCCGCCCGCATCGAGGAAGTGGTTGC
>CADCTQ010000206.1:14443-16533 GCA_902805615.1 uncultured Cytophagales bacterium | reverse complement strand
ACGCCGGCGCCACGTACATCCGCTTCACTTCCATCACCGCCGGGGCGTATTCCTTGATGGCGCCGCAGCCGGCGGGCTGCCCGTCCCGGTAGGCCACCACCACGTACCTGATCTTGTCAATCTTGTTGAACTGGTTGTAAAAGGCGTGGTCTTCGCCATCCCGGATCCGCAAATCGGCGTCCAGGTGCTTGACGAGTTCCACAAAGTCGGCGTGCGACGAGTCGGTCCGGAGTAACGTGGTCATTTTTCGCTTGGGTTAGGGGGCGCTGCCCGGCCGCAAAGTAAAAAGGTATCGCCGATCAGAAAAAATACTATTTTGGTCAGGTATTGATACTTTTTCGTGATCAGACCAATCGCTCAATCCCAACGGACATGGAACTACGGCAGTTGAGGTATTTTCGGACGGTCGCCCGGGAACTGCACTTCCGCCGGGCGGCCGAGCAACTGTGCATCGTGCAACCGGCCCTGACCCGGCAGATCAAGCAGTTGGAGCAGGAACTGGGCGTGGTCCTTTTTACCCGTACGAAGCGGCGCGTCCAGCTCACTGAGGCCGGGGCGTACCTGTACCGGGAGGTCCAAACGCTTTTTGAGCGAATCGAATCCGTGAAACGGAACCTGACGAGCATTCACGCCGGGCAGATGGGCACGTTACGGATCAGTTACGCCGGCTCGGCAATGGTTACGCTGCTGCCCGCCATCCTGGCCCGCCTGCGGGAACAATGGCCCCTGGTGCAAACCCAGTTGCGCGAAATGACGGCTACCGACCAGTTGGAAGCCGTCCTGAACGGCAAGGTAGACGTGGGGTTCGTGCGCAATCCGCCGCCCGACGAACGCCTGCACCACCGGGTCGTGCAACGGGAAACCTTCTCGGTGGTGCTGCCCAACAAACACCCGCTGGCGGCGGGCTCGTTCCGGGGACTGGAGCAACTCGCCGGCGAACCGTTCATCCTGCCGCCCCCGGGAGCGGGTCCCCTCTACGTTGATATCCTGATCGGGCTGTGCCGCCGGGTGGGGTTCGTGCCGGCCGTGGTGCACGAAACCGCGTTCGGCGACACGGTCATGCGACTGGTGGCCCAGGGACTCGGCGTGGCGCTGGTGCCTACTTCCCTCACGCAGGGAGTAGCCCTGCCGGTCACCTGCATCGAACTCCCCGACGCGGGCATCCGGGCGGAGTTGTCCATGGTCTGGCGCCGGGAGGACCAAAGCCCCCTGGTGCGCCAACTGGTAGACAACGTCCCGGACCAGGCGTTCACGCGTCCATGATTCCAAAGGCCGGCCCTCTAACCACCTTACCTGTTACCCGCCTGCAACCTGCCATGCAAAACCGGGAATCAATCGCTGAGGCATCATCTCGCGTACGCTTCACTCCCCAACGCTCAAACTCCCCAACTCCCCACCTGCTCCGCGCACGCCCGGAGGATTTCGGCCATCCGGGCGGGGTGTTTGTGGATGAAAAAGTGGTTGCCTTCCAGGATTTCGGAGCGGAAGCCCAAACGCGTGAAGCGGCCCCAGTTGGCGAGGCGGTCCACGTTTTCCTCCTCACTGCCCATCAATGCGTAGAGCGGGGCGGCTACGGGCGGTTCCCCTTCCAGTCCTTCCACCTCGGCAACCTGGAAGTCGGCCCGCAGGATGGGCTCGAAGAAACCAAACAGCTCCGGGTCGGCAAACACTTCTTCCGGGACGCCCCCGAGCACCCTCAGTTCTTCGATGAATTCGGCTTTCCCGAGCAGGTACCGTTTGCCCGGCCGTTGGCGCGGCACCCCCGGTCCCGGGTTGCCGCTCACGATCAGGTAGCCTGGCCGCCGCCCGGCCCGTTCCAGCATGTTTGTCACCCGCAGCCCCAGGTAGGCGCCCATGCTGTGGCCGTAGATCAGGAACGGGGCGCCGCTCAGTTTGGGCACCACCTGGTTGTAGAGGTCCATCGCCGCGGCGTCAAAATCCTTCAGGAGCCGCTCCTGGATGCGGCGGCCCCGGCCCGGCAGTTCGAGGGGAATTGCTTCCAGCCCCTTCAGCAAAGGCGTAATGGTGTTGAATGAGTAGACGTTTCCTCCCGCAAAGTGAAACAGGAACAACTGCGTTTTTTTCATGCC
>CADCTQ010000206.1:0-14433 GCA_902805615.1 uncultured Cytophagales bacterium | reverse complement strand
GAGTAGTGAGTACTGCGATGTCAAGTAAATCCGGTTAAGCCCACTTACGCCGTACTCAATACTCAATACTCACTACTCTTCTACTCCACGGGTCGGTGCAGCAGCACCACGGAGCGGCCTTCCACGATGATGTTTTCGTCGGCCGCGTAGGCGATGCCTTCCTCTTCCACGCGGCTGTTGCTGGTGTCGAGGATCTTGGTCCATGCGCGGCCGTACTTGCGGGGCGGCAGTTGGTACACGATGGGGCCGTGGTAGGCGTTGAAGATCACGTAAAAGCTGTCGTCCACGATCTGTTCGCCGCCCGGGCCGCGGGAACGCAGGCCCTTGCCGTTGAGGAACACGGCCAGCGATTTGGCGAAGTCGTGGCTCCAGTTCTCCTCCGTCATCTCGGTGCCTTCGGGCAGGAACCAGGCAATGTCTTCCACGCCCACGCCCTTGATGGGCAGGCCCTGGAACCAGCGGCGGCGGCAGAAGATGGGGTGGTTCTTGCGCAGGGCGATGAGCTTGCGCGTAAAGGCCAGCAACTCCTCGTCGGCCCCCGCCCAGTGGACCCAGCTGATCTCGTTGTCCTGGCAATAGGCGTTGTTGTTGCCCCGCTGCGTGCGGCCCAGTTCGTCGCCGGCCAGCAGCATGGGCACGCCCTGCGAGAGAAACAGCGTGGTGAGCAGGTTGCGTTTCTGCTGCGACCGCAGGGCCAGGATGGCCGGGTCGGTGGTAAGGCCCTCGGCGCCGCAGTTCCAGCTCCGGTTGTGGCTTTCGCCGTCCTGGTTGTTCTCGCCGTTGGCGTGGTTGTGCTTTTCGTTGTAGCTCACCAGGTCGTGCAGCGTAAAGCCGTCGTGGGCGGTGATGAAGTTGATGCTCGCCGTGGGCCGGCGGTAGTCGCCCTGGTAGAGGTCCGAGCTGCCCGTGAAGCGCTGGGCGAATTCGGCCAGCTGGCTTTCGGCGCCCCGCCAGTAGTCGCGGATGCAGTCGCGGTACTTGCCGTTCCACTCCGACCAGCCGGGCGGGAAGTTCCCCACCTGGTAGCCCCCTTCGCCGATGTCCCAGGGTTCGGCAATGAGCTTTACCTGCGAGATCACCGGGTCCTGGTGAATGATGTCGAAAAACGAGCTGAGCCGGTCCACCGCGTGCAGTTCGCGGGCCAGCGCGGCCGCCAGGTCGAAGCGGAAGCCGTCCACGTGCATTTCCAGGATCCAGTAGCGCAGGCTGTCCATGATGAGCCGGAGCACGCCGGGCAGGTTGGCGTTGAGCGTGTTGCCCGTGCCCGTGTAGTCCATGTAGTAGCGCCGCTGGTCTTCCACCAGCCGGTAGTACGAGGCGTTGTCAATGCCCTTGAACGAAAGCGTGGGGCCCAGCTGGTTGCCTTCGCCGGTGTGGTTGTACACCACGTCGAGGATCACCTCGATGCCCGCCTGGTGGAGGGCTTTGACCATTGCCTTGAATTCGGTCACCTGGCCGCCCCGCGTGCCGCTGCCCGAGTACCGCACGTCGGGGGCGAAAAAGCCGATGGAGTTGTAACCCCAGTAGTTGGTGAGGTCCTTGTCGAGCAGGTAGCGGTCGGTGATGAAGTGGTGCACGGGCATGAGTTCCACGGCCGTCACGCCCAGTTCGAGCAGGTACGCAACTGTAACCGGGTGGCCCAGCGCCGCGTAGGTGCCGCGGATCTCCGCCGGGATGCCGGGGTGCAGTTGGGTAAAGCCCTTCACGTGCGTTTCGTAGATCACCGACTTGTGGTAGGGAATTTTGGGCGCCTTGTCGCCGTCCCAGTCGAAGCGGTCGTCCACCACCACGCCCTTGGGGACGTAGGCGGCGCTGTCGTCGGCGCTGTAGCTCAGGTCGTCGT
Organism: uncultured Cytophagales bacterium; assembly: GCA_902805615.1. GTDB lineage: Bacteria > Bacteroidota > Bacteroidia > Cytophagales > 172606-1 > CADCTQ01. The sequence goes on along the minus strand of CADCTQ010000206.1, from coordinate 12,590 downwards.
CCCCGACCTGGTAGCCGAAGAGCGAATCGTGCCAGTGGATGGTGCCCGAGATGGCCCGGGCGTAGGGGTCAATGAGCACCTTGTGGGGGTTGAAGCGGTGGCCGTTTTCGGGTTCGAAGGGGCCGTGCACGCGGTAGCCGTAGAGCTGCCCCGGTCCGATGCCCGGCAGGTAGGCGTGCCACACGTGGTGGCTGCGTTCGGTCAGCCTGACCCGGTGCGACTCCCGGGCGCTTTCCGGGCCGTCGAACAGGCACAGGTCCACGCCCGTGGCGTTTTCGGCGAACAAGGCGAAGTTGACGCCCGACCGGTCCCAGGTGGCGCCCAGGGGGTACGGACTGCCGGGGTAATCTTTGATCGTCATGGGAAGAAGAGGGGTTTGTGGGGCTGGGCGTTGGGGAGTACCTGCGGGTAAAGGATGTAATCCGTTGATGGCAAATGCTTTTTGCGCATACAGTCATGTACTCGAAAACCCGGAAAATGGTCAGCCTTTGAAACGGAATTTGAAAAACAGCAGCGTCAGGGCCAGCGCCAGCGTAAAGAGGTTGGCCAGGATGATGGGCAGGTCCTTGTTGATGATCCCGTAGATGAGCCACAGCAGCACGCCCAGGCTGAAGAGCGAAAACATTTTCAGCGACAGGTCGGCAGCCGACCGCGACTTGTAGGTTTTAATGACCTGGGGTACGAGCGAAGTCGTGGTCAGCCCTCCCGCGATGATGCCCATGATCTCGATGCCACTCATGTAAAAAAAGATTAGCGTACGAACAAAAAACGGCCGCCCCCGCCGCCGGGCCTCCCGAACCGCGGAAGGCAGCTATTACACGCACGCACCCCGTGCGGGGGTTGCTGCGGAACCGGGTTTAATGAAAACTGTTCACGCGTTTCCCGCATTCTTTTCCCGGCCGGTAACATTCCCGGGCCGGAAGCAGTAGGAGAGAACAGCGCGGTTAAGGCTATTTTTTGTGTTCAAGGGACGATCCGTATTTTTTTACCTGCTGCTGTTACCCATCCTGTCTTTTGCCCAGCCGGCGCAGAAGCGGGCGGTTGCCGTGCGGGTGGGCCGGGCCCCCGGCATGGACGGCGTGCTCACCGAAAGTGCCTGGAAAGGCGCCCGGGCCGCCACCGGTTTCGTGCAGCACCAGCCCGTGCCCGGCAAGCCCGAAACCCATCCCTCGCAGGTGCGCATCCTCTACGACCGGGAAGCCCTCTACGTCGGCGCCTTCCTGCCGGCCCCGTCGGCCGACAGCGTGCTGCGCGAACTGAGCCGGCGGGATGAACTGGGCAACGCCGACTATTTCGAGGTGATCCTGGATACCTACCGCGACAAGATCAACGCCTACAGCTTCACGGTGACTGCCCCCGGGGTGCAGGCCGACAGCCGCTACGCCGCCGGCGAAAAGGACGAGGAGTGGGACGCCGTCTGGGAAAGTGCCGCCCGCATCACCCCCAAAGGCTGGGTCGTGGAGATGAAGATTCCGTTCAGCGCCCTCCGCTTCGCCCCCGGCGACGTGCAGATGTGGGGGATCAACTTCCGGCGGCACGTCAAGCGCAACGGCGAAGATTTCTACTGGAACCCCGTGGACCCGGCCGTGGAAGGGATCGTCAACCAGTCGGGCGTGCTCGAAGGCATCGGCCGCATCCGGTCGCCCCTGCGGCTGTCGCTCACGCCCTATCTGTCCACCTACCTGGCCAACCATTCCCACCGGCTCGACCGGCCGCACCGGACCACCTCCGCCGTGGTGGGGGGCATGGACCTCAAATACGGCTTGAGCGAAAGCTTTACCCTCGACGTGTCGCTGGTGCCCGACTTCGGGCAGGTGCAGTCCGACAACGAGGTACTCAACCTGTCGCCCTTCGAAGTGCAGTTCGCCGAAAACCGGCCCTTCTTCATGGAGGGCACCGACCTGTTCAACAAGGGAGACTTTTTTTACTCCCGCCGCATCGGGGGGCCGCCCCTGCACCGGGGCCGGGTGGAAGACGAACTGGCCGACGACGAAACCTTGATTGAAAACCCGGCGCAGGCCAAAATGCTCAACGCCACCAAGATTTCGGGCCGCACCAAAAAGGGGCTGGGCGTGGGGGTGCTCAACGCGGTTACGGGCCGGTCCGAGGCGGTGGCCCGGCGCGAAGGGGGCGAGGAGCGGCGCCTGCTGACCCAGCCGCTCTCCAACTACAGCGTGGTGGTGCTCGACCAGACGCTCAAAAACAACTCGTTCGTGAGCCTGGTCAACACCCACGTGCTGCGCCACGGGGCCGCCCACGACGCCAACCTGACGGGGGCGGTCTTCAAGCTGGCCGACAAAAAGAACGCCTACGCGGTCAATGGCAAGGGGGCCGTCAGCCGCCGCTTCGACTCGCTGCGGACGCGCGGCAACACGGGCTACGCCTACACGCTGGAGGCCGGCCGCATCAGCGGGGCCGTCCAGTACAGCTACCGGCACCACGTGGAGTCGGCCGCCTACAACCCCAACGACCTGGGCATCCTGCTCAACAACAACGAGGTTACGGAGCGGGCCGCCGTTTCCTACAACGTCTTCAAGCCGTTCTGGAAGCTCAACACGCTGAAGGCGGAGGTGGGCGGCGAGTACTCCCGGCTGCACCAGCCCAACCGCTTCCAGCGTTTCGAACTCTTTGCCTCCCTCAACAGCACCCTCAAAAACCAGGGCAAGCTCGACGTGTGGCTGGGCCGCGAGCCGGTGCCGACCCACGACTATTTCGAGGCCCGCCGCCGCGGCCGGGTGTACGTGCTGCCGGTCAGCCGCTCGGCGGGGGCCTACTACGCCGCCGACCCGCGGAAGCGGTTCTACTACGACGGCAGCATCACGTACCGCAAATTCGGCGAACACCGCCGCCGCACGTACGACTTTTCGCTCAACGGCCGGTACCGGTTCAGCAACCACTTTTCGGTCCACTACGCCTTCCGCACCGAGAACCGGTACCACGACGTGGGGTTCGTGAAGGCGCGGGAAGATTCGGTGTTCCTGGGGCGGCGCGACGTAAAGACGGTCACCAACACGCTGTCGGGCAGCTACATTTTCAGCAAGGCGATGTCGCTCACGCTGCGGGTGCGGCACTACGCGTCGGGGGCCCGCTACCACGGCTACGGGCTGCTGGCGCCGGAGGGCCACCTGGCCGCCACCGACTACGCCGGCGACCACAACCTGACGTTCAACGCCTTCAACGTGGACATGGTGTTTTCGTGGTTTTTCGCGCCGGGCAGCGAGGTGCGGGTGGTCTGGAAGGACGCCGGCCTGGCCCGGGATGCGCAGTTGCGGGAGGGCTACTTTCCCAACCTGCGGCACATCCTGGGCTCCCGCCAGCAACACACGCTTTCCCTCAAAGTGCTCTACTTCCTCGACGCGGGCAAGTGGCTGGGCAGGCTGCGGCGGTAGGAGGTAAACGCTCAGAGACTCTTGCGCCGGATGAGCCGGCTTGGGTTGGCCATTTTTTCTTTCAGCTTGTGAATCATCATGCGGCCCACCGTGTGGCCCATCCGTTCAAAATCCGTGGAAATCACCGTGATGCCCCCTTCCAGAATTTCCTTCAGCGGGGTATCGTCGTAGGAAATCAGGCCCACGTCCCGGCCGGCCCGGAGCCCGGTGGCGTGGAGGTGCTTGACGAATGCCACCAGGTCCCGGTCGGCAAAGAGAATGTACGCCTCACCGGGCTGGACCAGGCCCGGCTGGAAGCTTTCGACGATGCGGTGGGTAATTCCCACCGACTGGCAGAAGCGGGTGAAGCCACTGCAAATGCCCGCCGGAATGAATTGGAAATGATCCCCCGACAGCACCAGCGTCAGCCTCCGGTAGGGCAGGAGCAGGTCGAGGCCCGAAGCGAGGGCCGTGAAAATGTCCGCGTCAAAATCCTGGAACACGGCCGCGTAGTCGCCCTCCAGTTGGGGCACGGCTTTGTCCACCACCACCAGCTTGTCGCGGGGAATGCGCCGGAGCACTTCCGATACGTCTTCGTTGAAGTGAGGCATGACCACGTAGTAGCTGAATTTGCCCAGGCTGTTCTGGATGTGGCTCTCAAAGAGGGCGCGGTCGTAGTGGTGAAAAAACAGGCTGACCGGGGTGCCGTCCGGCAGGGCGTTCTGCAAGGCGTAAAAGAGCGTTTCCTTGTAGGCGTTCAGCGTGTCGAAAAGCAGGAACACGTTGAGGGGGTTGCGGACATTGGTGGAAGCCACGTAAAATCCCTTGCCGTGCCGGGAGGAGATCACGCCCCGCTGCCGGAGTTCCTCGTAGGCTTTGGCAACGGTTACTTTGGCGACCTGCTGCCACTCGGAGAGTTCGCTGATGGAGGGCAACTGCTGGCCCTGCACCAGCCTTCCGTTTTCAATGGAATCGAGGATGCTTTCCAGGATCTGCTGGTACTTGGGCCGGCTGGATGAAACGTCAATCTGGATCAGGTCTTTCATGCGATGGGGCCGTTCGGGTTGCAGGGTAGCGGCTTTTTTAGCGTGCAGTACCGCATGGCGCCGGGAGTACTTCACTGCGGTACTGCGAAGCTAATGGTATTCTCACAGAAAAAGAATCCTGAAAACAACGGATCGGGTAGTGGTTTCCGGCCGGTCAACCGGCGGGCAGGCCGGCGCGGTGAACCTGTCACGCAGCCCCGGAAAAAACGATCCTGACCGGCAATGCCTCGTAAAGCCGCCGGTCAGGATAAGTTAAATAGAGAATGGGTACGATCTGCTAATTACCCATGCCGAGTTCATTCGCAAGTACACTCGGGGCATTGTTGTAGCACCAGTCCACTCTGGACCTGCCAAATAACAGGCAGTAGCCAATGCCGGTGTAGTCTGTGCCGGCACTATTCAGGACATCACCGGTACGTCTTCTTCCCACACCTCCGCCAAAGCCCCGGCATTCCCCGTAAGGTGCCCAGAACGGATTTACGATCAGTTGCCTTGCTTTGGCAGTTTTGGGGATCACTTTTGTCCATCCATAATGGGCAGCATCACTAAAGAAATATTGATAGTCACAATCCGTTTGCCCTTCTTTCGTTACAAAAGCCACGCCACCGCAGTTTACATTAAGCGATGTACCCACCCCCGAGCCGCTGGGAAATTTTCTTACGGTACAGGCTGCTACTTTTCCACCCGCAGCCGGAGCTTCGGTTGTCCCGTAGAGTTCATCCATGATAAGGACTACTTTGTCGCCTTCCACCTGGTTGTAGGGCTTGTTAAAGGTTTTCAGGGTTCTTCGGTTGAGTTCTTTCTTGAGTTCCAGCATGCGCGAAATGCCCTCTTTTTCTCCCGGCAGCAAATTGGGGGTAGCCAAAAATCGTTTCGCCTCCAACTCGTCGAATAACTCCAGTTCTTTGGCATTCAGTTCGTGCTTGCCGTGTTCGTACTGCTGGAATTCCGCCTCGGTAAAACCGAACTTGTGCCCCAGGGCTTCCAGTGCGGTTACTTTCGCCACGTCTACGGTGGCAGCGGCATCGGCGGCCGGGGCATTGGGTTCCTGCTGGCAAGCCGTGAGCAGCAATAAGCCCGCGAAGGCCGGCCAGGCAGCGAAAAACAGGTTCTTTACATTGAGTTTCTTCATATAGGTAGTGCAATTTTTCATAATTTCTTTTTTGATAGTGGAGGTTTTCTATTTGGTATAAATAAGAAAGTATGCTTAACGCCGATAGGGCATGGGTCGGCGTTCACCGGGTTCACAAACATTTGTCCGGCTCACTCAGGAAAATCTACCGGGCTGCATCCGCTCCGGAAACGCAGGAATCCGCATCGCACAGTCGCTTTTGGTGGGTCACCTCCTTTGAACGGAAAATATTGTATACACTTTTTATAGACTGAAAATAATTTATAATTCGCTGCCACGCCGGGACGAAACTGAACCTGCTGGTCCCTGGATGGATTGCTCCCTTGCATGGCCGGCGCTTAAATAAACTGCCTGCAGGATTAAAGCGGATTGAATGCGGTAATGGCTGAGATGAGCACCCAAGTGTGCAATGAATGCGTTGTGTGTCAATGGCTTATTTACCAGCCTGAACAAAGGACTGTATTTCAGTATGAAAATAATGGTTTATTAGTGAGTAATTTTAATGTAATAGTACAGTACAGTAGAGGTGTGATACTAAGGTAGTGTTTTTTTAATAACATCAAACATAAGTGTGAAAAAAAATAAATTTCACCGATTGCGTCCAGTGGCTATCTTGCCGTACTGGTAACTTCCCTCGCAACCACCTCCATGATACCCGCCCGGAACCTGATGCTCCAACCCGGCGAACTGGCGGCCAGCCCCGGGTTTCGCCTGTTCTCGGAAAAGAACCTGGCTCCCGACCTGCCGCCCCTGCGCGTGATGAACTACGCCTTCGGGCTCACCCTGCGCGGCACGGCCACCGAAACCATCGGCTTGCAGACCTACGCCATCCGTCCCTACACGGTGGTCTTCACGTTTCCCGGCCAGATCGTGAGCTACGCCGGCACCTCACCCGACCTGTCGTTCCTCTACTGCGCCTTCGACGACGCGTTCATGACCAGCCCGCACCTGGACCGCCGCCTGACCGACCGGTTCGGTTTCTTCCAGGCCGGCGGACAACCCGTGTTCCACCTCTCCGCCGGCACCGGCCGGGCCGTGCACGGACTGCTCGAAAAAATCCGGCACGAATGCGCCGGGGGGCAACCCGACCACGAGCTGCTCGTGCGCACCTACCTGCTCGAAGCGTTCATCCTCATGCACCGGGAGTACCCGCCCCCGGCCCCCGACGCCAAAGAGGCTGCCAGCCGGGGTGAGGTGATCAGCCGGCAATTCAAAGAACTCGTGGGGGCGCACTTTTTGCGCAAGAAAAAGGTGCAGGACTACGCCGACCTCCTCTGCATCACCCCGCGCCACCTCACCGAGATGGTCACCAAAAGCACCGGCCGCGCCCCCAGCCACTGGATACTGGCCATGGAAATCCTGGAGGCCAAGTACCTGCTCCGGTTCTCTGCCCGTACGGTCGCCGACATTGCCGAATACCTCGGCTACCCCGACCCCGCCTACTTCAGCAAAGTGTTCAAAAAGGCCGCCGGCTGCGCTCCCGGGCAGTACCGCCACGCGTAATGCCCACGTTTTTACCAGTTCTTCCCACGTTTGTCGCTAACCCCCGGCGGGGCGGATGGCGTTACTTTGCCCCCGCAAGCAGCTTCCTTCACAAGCATGCTTCCTTAAACAAACGTGTACTATGAACGCTGGCAAACTGATCCGCTCCGCCGCGCTGGGCGCCATTTACTGGTTCCTGGCCGCCCTGTTCGTCCGTGCCTTCGGCCCGTTTTTCTTCACCGGGCACTCCCCGTGGCTGCCCGTGCTGTACGCCGCCAGCGTACCCGGCACGTGGCTCCTGGTGCAGAATGCCAGGTGGCTCATCCGGCTGCACCCCTCCGAGGTACTCGACGCGGTGGTGGTCATGACCTGGGTGGCCGCCCTCCTCGACGGCGTCGCCATCACGTACTTCCAATCCCTCTACGGACCTTCCCCGCAGGTAGTCATGCTCGGCGCCGCCTGGATTCTGTGGGGCGCCGGTTGGGGATTGGGGGTTGCGTACGCGGCCCGGTACGCCCCCAAAAAAAGTCCCGCCCCGGGAAACCTTGCGCAAGCAAAGCCTCACGGGGCGGGCTATTGACGTACCGCCGGGGCGGTCTCCTGAGATTACTGTATCACTTCCTTACTGCTTCACGAACTTGAGCACGTGCGTCCCGCCGTCGGTTTGCAGGCGCAGCAGGTAGAGGCCGGGGCGGAGCGTCGCGGCGTCCACTTCCAGTTCCGTGTCACCCACCCGCTTGTGGGCATCCGTCGCGTAGACCTTGCCCGTGGCGTCGAGGATGGCCGTTGCCACGGTGCCCGGCGCCTCCGGCAGCGTCACCCGGAACTTGTCCTGCACCGGGTTGGGGTGGAGCCGGATGCGGCCCGCCGCTTCCGGGTTGCCGCCGTCGGCCGCCACGCGGTCCACCGTGTACACCTGGATCGGGATGATCTCGATGGCCGATATCCGCGGAATGTCGGCCGCACCCCGGGCGAAGAAGAAGTTGAGCACGCCGTCGGTCACCACCACCCGCACCGTTTCCTTCACGGGCCGCATGGCGCCGCCGGCCGCCGCGAAGATGTCGTATTCACTGAGCCGCTTTTCGAGTTCGATGAACACGTTGAACTTCCGCGAGCCGGCCCCACCCGGCACGATGTGGCCCCAGTACGTTTCGTTGAAGTGCAGCACCACGTCGAAGATGCCGTTGCCGATGGGAATGCCGTAGCTGAACGCGCCGCCGTGCCGGCTCGTCTGGTAAAGGTAGTCGTTCTGCGTGTTGAGCACGTCGCCCGAAGCCGGCGTAGCCACCTCGCCGTGGGCAAAGTACACGTCCGGGGCGAAGGTTTTGCCCTCGATGGTGGTGTACTCGTTGCCGCCCGCGTTGATCCGGAACACGCTGCCGCTCGGCAGCACTTCAATGGCGGCTACCCGCGGGTTGTCGGCCGAGCCCTTCAGGAAGGCGATGTTGAGCGTACCGTCGGTCACCGTCGCCCGGAAGGTGTGCGCCGCAATGCGCATGGCGCCGCCGGCGTGGGCGAAGATGTCGTAGTCCGTCAGCTTCCGCTGGCCCTCAATGTTGACGTGGAATTTGCGCGAACCCACGCCGCCGGGGGCGATGTTGCCGAAGTACGTTTCGTTGAAGTGCAGCACCACGTCGTACGAGCCGTTGCCCACCGGGAAGTTGTAGCTGAACGACGTCGAACTGAACCGGCCGGTGTGGTAGAGATAGTCGTCGGCCGTCCCCTTTACTTCACCCGTCAGGGCGGTCGCTTTGGTGCCGCCCGAGAAGAAAGCATCGGCGGCAAACACCCGGTTGTCAATCGTAGTGAAGCTGCCGCCGCCGGCATTCACCCGGTAGCCCTGGCACTCGGGCGCCTTGGTCACGTTGGCCGACAAAGTCCGCGAACAGCCCTTGGCGTCGGTGACGGTTACCGTGTAGGTGCCCGGCCGGAGGCCCGAAGCCGTGGCGCCGGTCTGGGCCGGGATCGTGTTCCAGCGGTACGTGTAGGGCGCCGTGCCGCCGCTGAGGCCCGTTACGGTGGCCGTGCCGTTGGCCGACCCGGGCTGGCAACTGATGTCGGTCTTGCTGATGGTGAAGGCAATGTTGCTGGTGGGCGACACCCGGAACAGCTCGAAGGCGGAGAGGGCGAGCCGGTTGGCCGTGGGCGAGAACTGCACGTTCAGCACGCCGTCTTCCAGGTCAACGGTAAAGTCCTTCACCAGCGCAAAGCGGGAACCGGCTTCGGCCGCAATGTCGAGGTTGGCCAGGCGCGTGGTGCCTTCCATGGCCACGCTGAACACCCGCGAACCGGGGCCGCCCGCGTAGCCGTTGCGCGGCGTGCCGAAGTAGTTTTCGGCAAAGTGCATCCGCACCAGGTACCGGCCGGGGGCCAGCTTCGGAATGGCGTACCCGGCTACCTGGAGGTCGCCGCCCGTCGCCAGGTAGCTCCGGTAGAGGGCGTCTTCGTCCGTGCCGCCGATGGGCGACGACACGTCACCCTCGTTGTCGCGGATCAGGTTGCCCACCCGGTAGGGCTTGTCGGCCTTCCAGAGCTTGGTGCCGATGGTCACGTCGGCGTCGGCGGCGCCCTTCAGGCGCAGCACCGACTCGATGCTGTTACAGCCGTCGCTGGCCATGCCGAGCAGGGGCACCCGGTAGGGGGTGGGGGCGTTGTTGGCGTAGATGAGCAGCGCCGCATTCTTGAGGCCCACCGCCCTGGGGCTGAACCCGACGGCCAGCGTGGTGGCTTCGCCGGGCGACAGCGTGGCGTCGGCGGGCATGGCGGCCGTAAACTCCGATGCGTGCTGCCCCACTACTTTCACCGACGAGATCACCACGTCGGGTTCGCCGGCCAGCCCGAGGCTCCGCAGGTTGAGGGAGAAGGGCGTGACCGTGTTGACGAGCCGCGTGCCGAAGTTCTGCTGGGATTGCGTCACGGCCAGCTCGGAGGCGTAGTCGGTACCGGTTTCCGGCTTGAGGTTGGCGGCGAAGTACACGTTTTCATTGTAGTCGAAGTTGGCCGTGCTGCCCAGGTATTCGTGCGAGAACAGGTAGGCGTTGGGAATGAGGTTGCCGGCCGCGTCGCGGGCCTTCCACACCCGCACGCCCCGCATCCGGTACGTCTTGCCGTTCACCGTCACGGTGCCCGGGTGCAGGTTGCGCTGGGGGTCGGTAAACTCCCCGCCGATGCGCAGGGCGAAGGGCACGCCGGGGCTGAACGCGCTGCTGCCGGCCGACTTGCTCACGTCATTTTTGCGCGGCAGCAGGGTCTGGCCGTCCACGGCCGCGTGCCGCAGCAGGTCGCCGCCGCCCGTAAAGCCCGCCTTGGCTTCCCAGCGCACCAGGTCCTGGGTCTGGCAGCAGCCGTGGTAGGCGGCAATTTGCCGCACCGTCACCGGCCGGGCGCCGTCGGCCCGCACGAAGTACGACGAGAAGATTTCGTCCGAAGCCGCCACCGGGGCGTCGTGTTTGGTGTTGGTGTGGGCGTAGCCGGTCCGGGTGCCGAAGCCCAGCGCGCCCAGGACCTCGGACACGTAGGGTTCGTTGTTGCCGTCAATGTACTTCTGCCACAGGCCCCGCAGGGTCACCTTGGCTGCCGGCTGGGCCGGGTCGTTGGTGGTGACGGTGAGGGTCTCGGTGAGCACCTTCACCCGGCCGTTGTTGAGCGGCGGGTCCACCGCCACGAACCGCACCTTTACGTCGGCGTAGCCGCCCGAAGCGATGACCAGGGGCAGGGCGCCGGCCGTGTAGGCCACGCCGTTGACCTGTTCCACCTTGAAGAATGCCGCGTTGGTGACGGCCAGGCCCTGGAGGCGCAGCAGGCCGATGCCCTTGTTGTGGAGGCGCAGCGTGACGGCGTCGTGGTTTTCGTTGAGGGGCGTACCGGCCGCTGAACTCCGGTGCTGCACCTTCGAGAAGGTCAGCTGGTCGGGGGCCGGGAACTTGTCGAGGTTGTCCACCAGCAGCTTGCCCGGGGGCACGCGGCAGAGGGTCAGCTGGGCTTTTTCGAGGGCCGTCTCGCTGAACTCACTCACGTAGAGGTTGCCCGTCACGGGGTCTTCCACCACGTCGAGGGGGTCGTTGAAGCCGCTCAAGCCGGGGATGCCGTTGGCGCAGTCGGCGTACACCTGGGCGGGGTCAATGTTGCCATTGGCGCCGGGGCCGAGTACGATCACGTCGTCGTTGTTGCTGAAGCGGCAGACCAGCAGCTTGCCCTTGAGGGCGCCGTTGAAGGTCGCGCTTTTGTACTCAATGGTGCCGTTGGGCGACTTGTTCACGTTGAAGTTGAAGGCTACGCCCGTGGCCTGGAAGTTGGGGTCGGCTCCCGTAGTGGAAGGGTACTTTTTGTTGTCCACGAAACCCCGGTTCAGGGCGTATTCGCCGCGCCGCGGGTTGGGGTGGCCGAAGTAGCCGTGGTAGTCCCGGCCGTTGATCATCACGTTGGGATTGATGCGGTAGAGCAAATCCGACTGGGTGACTACGTTGTTGGTGGCGGGAACCACCGGGTCGGTCAGGCTGTATAACTTGCCATCGGGACGGCGGGTGCCGACCACCGAAGCCGGCGTGTTGCCGCCGTAGTTGGAGCCGTTGGTCGCCGTGTACAGGTAGCCGTTGGAGTGCCACACCAGGTCGTAGGCGTTGCGGATGCCCGAGGCGTAGATGGTCAGGGGCGAGGTGCCCGCGAACGGGTTGTACTTGCCGTCGGGGAACCGCATGGACGTGGCAGAGGCGCCGTTGATGTAATTCTGGTTGGTGGTGGTTTCGACGTTGAGCGGCAGCGTGGCCGGCAGCCTGGCGAGGTCCAGCTTGAGGATGGCGGCCGACAGCAGTCCTTCGTCGCGGCCCCAGGTGGGGTCATTGGCGCCCATGGCGCTGTTGCTGGCCTGGCTGAAGTAGAGGGTGTTGGGTTCGCCGGGCCGGAAGGCGATGCTGTTTACGAGGTGGTCCTTGCGGGAGCGGGGCAGCTTGTCAACGATCACCTGCTCGTTTTCGAGGTTGGCGCCGGTGAGCTTGGAGAGCTTGCCTTCGAAGAACGGCGCTTCGGCCAGTTGCTTGTCGGAGCAGTGGGTGACCCAGACGATGGGCGCGGCGGCCGTGGATTTGGGGTCGAGGGCCAGGCCCACGGCGAGCCGCCCGCCGTGGTTGATGCGCAGGGTGTTGATGGTCTGCCCGGTGCCCAGCGTGCCGTCGCCGTTGATGGGGAAGCGTTTGAGGGAGCCGTTGAGCTGGAGGGCGTAGAGCTTGCGGTCGGGGCCCACGGCCAGGGAGGTGTACTGTTCGCCCTTGGTGGAAGGGATGGGCACTCGCTCGAAGGCCACGGGCAGGGTGGCGCCGACCCGGTAGTTGCCCGTGGTAAAGACCGTTTCCTTGCGGTAAAAGGGGAAGCCGGCCTGAGACCGTACGCCTTCCGTGACCACGAAGCGGTAGGTGGTGTTGGGCAGCAGGCTGCTCTGGGGGGCGAGGATGATGGCGTCGCCGCCGCCCGTGCCGTTGACGCGGGCCTTGATCTCGATGGGGGTGGCCGTGCCGCTGATCTGGAAGAGCTTGACGTTGGTGCTGTTGAGGGTGTTGTTGTCCACCC
>CADCTQ010000205.1 GCA_902805615.1 uncultured Cytophagales bacterium | reverse complement strand
TCTGTCCGGATGGTTTCTTGCCGGCGGGCGGCCGACTGCCGGGTTTCCAGGAAAGCGTCTTCGCCGGCCACGGTGCCCAGTTCGAGTACTTTCGCCAGCCGGTTGTATTCCTGCGCTTTTTTCCACTTCTCGGCTTTTACTCTTTCCGTGTCGGCGAGGAGCTTCCTGATCCGTTCCAGTTCCTTGCCCTTGGCGTTGTTGGCAATGTCATTGCGGATGTCGAACTCCTGTTGCCGGAGCCCTTCCAGGTCACTGGTGAGGGCCGCCAGTTGCGCCCCCAGGTGGTCGAGTTCGGCCTGCTGCGCCCCGATTTCCGCCGTCAGCAGTTTCGCCTTTTCGGCGTTGAAATACACCGGCAGGGCGTCCAGGCACGCTTCCAGGTCGCGGATCGTGCTTTCCACCGCCGAGAACTGGTCGGCCAGGGCCACCAGGGGGCGGAGCTGCCCCAGTTGGTGCTTGGCCGTCTGGATGGCCTGGTACGACCGGGTGAGGTTGTCGTAGTTGCGCTTGAGTTCGTCAATCTTCTCTTTCACCTCGGCCTTTTCCAGCATCTGGTTCCGCACGAAGTCGTTGAGGTTGCTCACCGACTTCATGGAGATGGTCTGGTAAAACAGGTCCAGGGCCTTTTCGGATTTGAGGGCAAACACGCTGCGGAAGCGGAGGCTGTAGTCTTTGAACGTGTCGAACACCTCCACGCCCGGCGTCTGCCGGATGCGCTTCTTGAGCTGGGTAATGTCTTTGCCGAAGCCGGTAAAGTGGTCTTTGATGCCCATGGCCTGCCCGGCCACCACGAAAAACTTGTTCTCCCGGCCGTTGTCGAGCCACAGCACCTGCGCCAGCGTGATGCGCTGGTCGAAGCCGGCGTTGTAGAACTGACCCAGGATCACCGAGTAGGTGCCTTCCGGCCGCAGCGAAACGGCCTTGGAACTGCCGTCGTAGGCTCCCTTGCGCGTGCTGTAGTCGCCGCGGATGTAGGAGGCAATGGTGCGTTCCTTGGTGTCGGCGCCGGCCGCCTTGTTGAAGGTGATCTTCTGGTGGGGCACCAGCAGGATGGTCAGCGCATCCACCAGCGTAGACTTGCCCGAGCCGATGTCGCCGGTGAGCAGGGAGTTGTTGCCTTCGGGCGTGATGCGCCAGATCTGGTTGTGAAAAGTGCCCCAGTTGAGTACTTCCAGCCGGTGCAGGCGAAAGCCGGTACGGGCATTGTCAGTAGCGAAATCAATCATCGGGAAAGGGTGTAGTCGTAGAGTTTCTGTTTGATCTCCTGCAGTTCGGTCACGGTGATGCGGGCTTTGAGGATGCGCATGACTTCGTATTCGCCGCTCCGGTTGACCAGCTTGCGCAGGAAACTATAGTCAATGAGTTTGTTGATGGTGGCGTCAATGCTGTCCACCACGCGGGCTTCGTTCGACTTTTCGGGCAGGAACGTGACCATCATGTCGCGGATCTGCTCCCGCGTCACGATCAGCCGCGAGGAGTCGCCGCCCTGGGCGTCGAATTCGAGCAGCCGTTCGCGCAGCAGCACGCACAAGAGGGTGACCGGGTAGCTCAGCGGCATCCGCCGTACGAGTACGGGCAGGGCTTCTTCGTCGTCGGCATCGGCTGCCCGCTGCTTCACGAAGGCGTACCCTTCCGATTCGTACACTTCCAGCACGAGCCCGAGCACCTGCAGGTACTGCTTGATGTCGGCCTGGTAGGCGACCACGAGGTCCCAGGTTTTTTTGTCTTCTTCGTACACGACGCCTTGCAACAGCCGGATCACGGCTGGGGAGTAGGGCATCAGGGTTGTGTTTTCGTTCATTTGCAAAAGATAAGTTGCGGAAAGGTCACTTCGAATTGTTTGTCGGTTTCGGTGTTGGCGATCAGGATCTGCTCCTGCACCTGGTCGTTGATGACCGATTTTTTGTCCTTGGCCGCAATGCTGTAGTAGGCTACCACTTCGGCCAGGCCCTTCTCCACCGGGAAGGCGGCCGTAACCTGCCGCAGGGTCACCTGGCTTTCGGCCTGCAACAGTTGGCGGATGCGTTTACGGAGTTCGTCCACGTCCACGAACGGCTGGTTGTAGAGCTTGGCGTACTGGTCGGCGCCGATGGCCTGCTGGTCGCCGACCTCGTAGCCGGTATCGGTCATTTCCACCCGGCGGGGCGAGGAGAACAGGGGGCGGTCCATCACCAGTTCCACGAAGGGCCGGTCGTCGAGCAGCAGGAAGTCGGCGCCCCGGGGCGGGTTGTCTTTCACTTTCAAGGCCAGCGCCTGCACCTCCCGGATCACTTCGCCCATGCGCTTGTTTTCCAGGTACGCCTTGCTGTCGAGGAACTTGCGCAACTGTTCGATGAGCAAGTGGTTGGTTTTGTTGACCCGGTCGCCGGCTTCGATCAGGTTGATCTTGATGCGGTCAATGAAGTCGTCCTTTTTCACTTCCTGCACTTCGGGCAGCGTGCTTACGGTTTCGAGCAGGGCCGAGAGTTCGTCCTGTTTTTTCTGGGAGAGCAGCAATTCCCAGAAGGCCTGGAAGCTTTTGCCCTGGTCGGTGTTCCAGAGCAGGTCGTTGGCCTTGAACACCTCGTCGAGCAGTTTGCCCTTGCGGAGGTTGGCGTGCACCTGTTTTTCGCGCACGGCCTGGTCAATGTCGCGGAAGTTGTACTCGATCTGCCGGAAGTCGGCCAGCAGGCGGCGGGCCGTGTTGTACACCTCGAAGTAGAGTTCCTTGATCTTGCGGCCGTTGCGGTCCTCCACGTGCCCGCCTTTTACCCGTTCGATTTCCCGTTCGATCTCCTTTTTCTGCCGGTTGAGTTCTTTGAGCTTTTTGCGCGGGTCGTCGGTGCTCTGGTAGGCAATGTCCTTGAGGATGGTGTAGATGCGCAGCAGGCGCGACTCGGTACCGATGAACTCGTCGCGGTTGAGGTCTTTGATCCAGTCCATCGCTTTTTCGGTCGCCGGGGTAAGCTGGAACACGGGTTCATCGGAGCTGGCGGGATAGTATTTGCGCAGCAGGCCGTCGGCGGTCCACCGGTCGAGGTAGGCCGGGGCGGTGTCGGGGTAGAGACCTTCCTCGTTGTTTTCGCGCAGGTAATACAGGTAGTCGGCGAGTTGCTGGGTGAGTTCGGCGTCGGCAATGTCAACGCGGTTGCCGGCTTTGAATTCCTGGAAGAGAAAGCTGATGATCAGAGGCGCATTGTCCAGCTTGAGCAGGCGGACGGCCGGGTTGGGCAACACGACGTTCTTGATGTAAAAGTGGTCCATGCGGAAGGGGCTTCCGCCAAAAATACCAAACCGCGGGCTGACGACCTACCGGCGGGGTGACATTATGAATCTTTTATGCCAATTGGCTTTTGTACTTCGGGCGTACGGCTTTATATCCTGATTCACTTTAAGGAACGGATGAAGCGGAGGATATTTATTGCAGGACTTTCTCAAAACGCCTTCGAAGACCGTCAGTGAGACACTAAGTATGCGATTAGCGGCCTCCCTTGTGGATACGCAGTGAGTAGCTACGCAGTGGGCGGCCACCCTTGCTTAGGCGCCGTATCGTTCTTGCGGCGTTGAGCGGGGCAGGCGCCTTACGCGCGGGTATCGTTACGCGCTGGTATCGTTACGCGCTGGTATCGTTACGCACTGGTATCGTTACGCACTGGTA
>CADCTQ010000204.1 GCA_902805615.1 uncultured Cytophagales bacterium | reverse complement strand
TTGCCCAACATCACCTTTTTGCCCGACCAGTCGCGGTGGTAGATCACCATGCCGGGCTCGGGGGCGGTGATTTCGAACTGGCCGACCACCTGGCGGAGCCGGTCTACCTTGCTCTGGGCCTGCGACAACTGGGCGCCGACCTCGCTCATTTTGGCAACCGCCTGCCGGCGCTTGATGTTCAGGTTCTCCCGGGATTGCTCCTGCTTGCGCCGGATCTTTTCGAGGTCAATTTCGGCCTGCCGGATGGTGGCGGGGGGTTCGTACCTGGACTGTTCGAGGACGATGTTTTTTTCCTTCACCTCGAAGCCCAGGTTCACCATTTCGTCGCGGGCGGCGCGCAGGTTGAGCGAACTGTCGAGCTGGGCCTGGGTGAACTGGGCCTGGAACTTTTGCAGTTCGGCCTCGGCATCCTTGAGCTTGTTCATCAGTTCGGTCTTGTCGAGGGAGGCCACGTAGTCGCCTTTCTTCACCACCGTTCCTTCGGGCACGAGGTTGGAAAGCTTGACCTGGTACACCTGCACTTCGCGCATGGCGGTGGGGCCGCTGATCTCGACCGAATTCTTGGCCTTCAGTTCGCCGGTGGCCGTGACGGTCATTTCGAAGAGGCCCTTCTTGACGGGGGTCGTCAGGTTGGTTTGCTGCGCCGCGCCGGGCCGCGCCACCAGCCAGGCCGACAGGGCCAGCAGGGCAACCACGCCCAGGGTGTAAAATATTTTCTTGTTCATGGCTGAGTGGTTTTGCGAGCACAAAAATGGGTGCGGTACCCCGGCGACCCGCGCGTGGGGACAGGTAACGTTGGGCACGGCAGCGCGCGGAGGCCCGGTCAGGATTCTGAAGCGCAGAAAGAGAGGCGCGAAGGCATCTGCTGGTAAGCGGGAGAGTGGCCGGCACCCGTGGGGCCGAACCAGCACAATTATATAACTACAACGTTAGTTATTAAGAATATTGTGTAACAAGATGTCGCATTTGGGCAACGTTTGCAAATATTATATGCGTAATCACGGAAATTTTACTTGCGGCGCATCCACAGCCATTCCTGGCCGGAGAACCGGCGTTCGTCAAGCGCCTCCTTCATCTCTTCCCGCGAGAACAAGCCGTTGGCTACCGCGCTGTAAAAGAGCTCATCCTTCTTTTGCGTCGCAATGCGCCGGATGTGGTGCGTCGCTTCAAAACGTTCGGTGATGGTCCGGCGTACTTCCGGGTAACTCATCGGGGAAAAAGGGTGAAGCTCCACCAGGATGTCGGCCTCCTGCAGCCCGGGCACGATCCGGGGGCTGAGCAGGTAGAGTTCGTACCCTTCCAGGTCGCAGATCACCAGCGAACCCGGGGTGCAGTGGGCTTTAAGCCACGCCGGGGCGCAGTAACCGCCAAGGTGCACATTCTCGAGGCCGTTGAGGCTCACCAGCCGGGCTTGCTGGCGGCGGGCCAGCGGGTCGTTGTCAAAGCCGTAGAGCGTGGTGCCGGGCATCCGCCGGGCCAGGCCGGTCAGGTAGTAGCCTTCGGCAGCGCCGGCGTCAATGATCGTGTGGTACCCGTGGCTGATGATCTCTTCAACCACCGGGTGGAGTTCGGCTTCGTAAGAGCCCAGCCATTTGGGCGTGATGCAGCCGTACACGATGTCGTTGATGTACTGCATGCCCTCGAAGGGCCCCGAAAGCACGACCGGGCTGCATTTTCCGTAGAGGCGCCGGGCAAAGTCGAGCTGAAAAGGACCCCAGATGCCCGCAGTGTGCCGGCGGGCGCGGTAGGCAGCCAGGTAGGAAGCAGCCGTTGGGAAGGCCGCCCGTAATAAGTTTTTGGTCACCTCATTCATCCAAACGTATTTTGCTCCCGATGCAGGGGATGCATCGGAAATAAAATTAGTGCCGTGCGGCGGGAACTTCGTTATTCCCGATGCAAGTAGATTTATTATGGATTTTTTTGGTGCCGGGCACCCCGGTCTACAATTCGCTGGGGCGGATGCCGAATTTTTCGTAAAAGCTGTTTGAAAAAGTACCCAGTGAAGTGTACCCGACCGCGGCGGCGACTTCGCTTACGCTCAATGCTCCTTCCAGCAGCAGTTGCCGGGCTTTGAACATCCGCTGGTCGGCAATGAAGCGGTAAGGGGTTTCGCCGTATTTCTGCCGGAAGCCGTTCTTGAGCCGGTAATCACTCATGCCGATTTGCTTGGCCAGTGCAATCAGGGAGGGCGGATTGGCCAGGGAGGCCAGCAGCACTTCCCGGCAGTGCTCAATCCGGGCTTCTTCTTCCGCCGTCAGCTTCAGCCCGGTCGATTCTTGCCCGCGGACCGACTTGCTGAGTTGATCAATGTGGTAGGCGAGCAGTTCAATGACTTTGGCTTCCCGGTAGAATTGCCGGCTCCGGCCTTCGTAGGGGTTGTCGAATACCGCTTCGCACAATGCCATGGCCTGGGAGGAAATCTTCATGGTCTTCAGGTAATAGCCATTCTCTTCCTGCAGGGCGGCGATGACCCCGGGCGGGAGGGCCGTCAGCTGTTCACCCACCAGTTGCCTGAAAGCCGGGTAGCTGAACAGCAGGAAGAGGGCCCTGACGGGTTGGTGCGGCTCAAACTGCATCCAGCCCCGGGAGGCCGCCGTTACGTAGAAAAAGGCGCCTCTGCTCGCCATCCGGAAGTGCAACTGGCTGTCTGGCCGGGGAACGGTGTTCTGCCGGTACAGGGTGACCTGGCCTTTGAGGCAGTGCCAGAAGCCCGCCTGCGGCAGCGTAGACTGCATCTGCACGGTAGTGGCCTCCCTGAAGGTGATCTCGTACCGGATGAGCGTGATGTCTTCCCGGATGGTGATGTTGGTGGCGATGCCTTCGCAAACGGGCGTGTTGAACTGCGCCCGGTAACTGGTATGGTAAACGCCTTCCGTCTGGTTGTCGGCTTCGGCCAACCTGGCGTTCTGGGTAATCAGCGCCTGAAATTCGTCAAAAGAGAGTTGCAGCATAAAGAACCGCCCGGAATATACGGCATAACCTGAACAGGGCGTGCTTTGCGCGCAGTCAGCCCCTTCAAGGCCAATTCATTCATTAAACGCAAAAGGCGGGTAAACCGATGTTCCGGTCAACCCGCCTTTTTCCATCCAACTGCACGTCCAACCCTGCTACCTACTGCACATCCAACCTTTATACAACCCCACTACTCAACTGCACATTTTGCGCCTCGGCCAACTGCACGTTTCTGCACGTACCCACTTCACAATCCAAGTTCTTTGCACTTATATGCGCGTATCCGCCATCCGGCCGCCGGTGCTGTGGCCCATGCCATGCCCCATGCTGCTCGTGCCCTTGTAGGGTACTTTGTCGGTCATCAGCGAAGCGCCGATCTCGAAAATACCCAGAATCAGGTGCGGCAGGTATACGCGGTCCGCAAACCCAAAAATCCAGGGCGATGCGGCCAGGAAAATGCCGGAAAACAAATCTAACATCAGGTGCATGGGCATTGAAAACACTTTCATTGCGCCCAACTCGTAGTTCGTCATCAGACTGTATACGAGTGCACCTGCACCCAAAATCACTGGAACCCATGTCTCCGCTCCACCCTCCGCAAAACCAAGCAACCAGGGAGCGGCGATCAACAACAACCCCGTCAAGTAATCCAACACGCCGTGGGTCTTCGTGGAAATGAATCGCATTG
>CADCTQ010000203.1 GCA_902805615.1 uncultured Cytophagales bacterium | reverse complement strand
AACACCGACGACCCGGATAGCGTTGACGCCGGGCACCGCGTCGGCCGCCGTGATGGTAATGGTCTTGCCCGATCGGGTGGTGCCATTGGGCAGAATCCAGGTGTAGCGCACGCCCGCCGGGCCGGCAACGCCCGGGTACACTTCCAGCGGAACGGAGGTACCGAAGCAGGCCGATACGTTGGGCAGGGTGACGGCAGGCGGCGCTTCGTAGATATTTACCGTCTGTGGGTCCAGCACTTCCACTTTGCAGTCGTTGGTGATGGTCAGGTTCACAACGTACTGCCCGGGACTGCGGTAGGCTTTGGTCGGACTTTGCAGCGTGGAGGTAGTGCCGTCGTGGAAGGTCCACAGGAACGTAGAGCTGGGCTGCCCGTCGTTGCGTTGCGCCCGGTCGGGATTGGCCTGGAACTGAATCGTGTAGTCGGTGCCGGCCGGGGCGCAGGCGGGCTGCTGGAAGGAGAAGCTCTGCCCGTACCCTTTAACTTCGGGATCGGCATTGGTGGGCAGGCCCAGGTTGCTGGTGGGACCGCTCAACGGGATGGCGTTGCGGTTCAGTCCCACGTCGGCCGCGGTGACGCCCGTTGGCGAGGAAATGCTCCAGAGGCTGGCGGCGCCCTGCACGGCAACGTAGATGGCGCCGTCCGGTCCCACTTGCAGGGCCCCGATCTTGGCCAGGTCTTTCACGATCTCCTCGCGGGTGGTTTCCACGGTCAGGGGGGGCGTCGGGCTGAGGTCGTACCGCACGATCTTGGACGAGTCGGGCGAGGCGCCGGAGCCGGTCAGCGACACGTACATGTAGTCGCCGGCAAACTCAACGCCGTACGCTTTCAGCCCGGGATCGCCCAGGTCAACGGTGACGGGGGGACCGCTCACTTCACCCGTCACGGGGTCAAATTCGAAAATTTCCACCCGGTTGGGCTGATTGGCTGCCCCGGGCACCACCACGGCGATGCGGGTACTGGTTTCTCCGGTCGCCGGGTCGGTGTACTGGAAAGTCTTCATGTAGCCTTCCCCGTTCTCGGTGCTGGTGTGGGCCGCGCCGGGATAGGTTTTGGGCGCGCCCAGTCCCGACGGCGTCAGGGGGTAGACGCGGAAGGTATTCCCCAGGAAATCGTGCGTCACGATCCAGGTTGTTTCCACCGCGTTCTCGGCGTTGGGATCGGACTGCCCTCTGATTGAAATCACCCGTTCAGTACTGTTTTCGGTAAGCAACTGGTTTTTCTGGGTGGCGACCACGGGGGGAGTCAGGCGCAAATCTACTACGTTGTACTCCAGCCTCGAACCATTTGTACCAATATCGCCGGTGGTAAAGACATAGTACACCGGATCGCAACTGTTGCAGCCGGGCTGGGGCACAATGAGTACCGCCTGCGTGGAGTTCTCACCACCGGCCAGGCCTCCGCCGTTGGGCAGGGCTACGCCCGAGGTATCAAAAACGGTGCGTCCATCGGTGTAAAAGAGCAGGTTGCCTTTCCGGTCCAGTACCGTTGAAGAACCTTCGGCGGTATTGACCTTACCGGGAGGGTTTGTAACCGCCTGCGGTCTGCCCTGAAATTTAACCCCGGCCCCGTTGCCGAAGTACCAGCGGGCCTGTTGGGGCGGAGGCGGCGCACCGGGCTCCCCTTGCTCCGGCGGCTTATAACCCCAGACCTGTACCTTATTGGTGCGTGAACAAGTAACGCCATTTTGAGTAGTGGTAACGGTCACTGAGTAACAGCCTTCCTCGTCAACGGTGATGGTAGGATCGGTCGAGCCATTCGACCACAGGTAGGTAGCACCGGCCGGTATGGCCGCTCCTCCTTCACTGGCGGGTACGGGAGCCAGCGGAACGCCGGCCGTCAAATCTTCCAGGCATACTTCTTCCTCCTGGGGGCCTAAGTTGATGTCGTCATTGTTTACATTAATCTTGAATTCAGGAACGCCGGCGACCGTTACCGTTTCGCTGCAACCCAAGCTCGTATCTTCCGTCTCCGGCCCCCCGTTCACGCTTACAAACACTTTAACGCTTACCGTATACTCACCGGGTTGGGAAAAAGTGTGGTTGGGTTGCTTGAGGTTCGATGTGTTGGCGGGCCCGCTGTCCGGGTCGCCAAAGTTCCACTCGTACCGGTACGTAGTGCCGGGCTGCTCCACCAGGCTACTCGTAAACGCGGTTCCCGCACCGCAATTCCCACCGGCGCACTGGGTAGTTGTGGGTATGTTAAAGTTGGTACACTGGGCAAACGCGGATGGCGAGGACACGAATAGCAGGGCCGCCGCAAACAGCAGGAAGAGTAAAATTCTTTTCCAGGAAAGAAACATGTGGGGATGGATTTGTACACAATAACGAAAAGGCAGGTACGAACAATATATGGAAAAATCTGATCCGAATGCCGCCGCGGAACCCGGCTCAAACGCGCCGGGCGACCCGGGCAAATCTACTTAAATGATTGCCCACCCCAAACCCCATTAAAAATGCAGATTGGTCAAAAATATTGCACCCCGGCCGGCCGGCGCCACCGGGCCATTGCCGCGGACCGGGGCTTGATTCTTCCACCGAATAAGCAAATTTTTTTATACTTGTGGCGTTAATCTGTCGTAGTACAATTCATCCGGTTTCACCCCCACCTTTTCTCCCGATACATGCGTAGACTCTTAATGGTTTGTCTGTGTAGCATAGTCACGCTCCTTTCCGTCCGGGCCCAGGACCCGCAGTACTCGCAGTTTTACGCGAACCCGCTGTACCTGAGCCCGGCCTTTGCCGGTTCTGCGCTGGCGCCCCGCGTAGGCGTCAACTACCGCAACCAGTGGCCGGCCCTCGACGCCACGTTCGTTACCTACTCGGCCTCCTTCGATTACTACTTCCCGCGCGTCAACAGCGGGGTGGGCATCATCATCAACCGCGACCAGCAGTTTGCCAAGCTCAACTCCACCGACATCGGGGCGCAGTACGCCTACCAGTTGCAACTGGGCGAAAGAGTGGCCCTGCGGGCCGGGGTGCAACTGGCGTTTGCCACCCGCAACGTCAATTTCACGGACCTCAACTTCGGCGACCAGTTCACCAACGACGGCCTGCGCAGCCTCGTCACGTCGGACCCGTCGCTGCTGGGGGCCGGCGAAAACATTTCGTACTTCGACTTCTCTTCGGGGGGCCTGCTCTACTCGGACCGCGCCTGGCTGGGCGTATCGGGCCATCACCTCAACCAACCCTCGCAATCTTTCCTGGACCGCGACAGCCGCCTGCCCATCCGCATGACGGTGCACGCGGGCTACAAGATTCCGCTCGACGACGAAACCCGCCAGGGCCTGGCCATGAACGTGCTCGACCGGGAGAAAAGCCTTTCTTTCGCCGGTTTGTACAAGGCGCAGGGTAAATTCGATCAATTTGACGTGGGAACTTACCTCACCTACGAGCCGGTGGTGTTCGGCCTGTGGTACCGGGGGCTGCCCATCAAGCCGACCGAACTGGGCCTCAACAACAACGACGCCCTCATCTTCCTGGCCGGCTTCAAGCAGGCGGGGCTCTCCCTCGGCTACAGCTACGACCTGACCATCTCCAACCTGGGTACTTCCACCGGCGGGGCGCACGAAATCTCGCTCTCCTACGAGTTTGCGCCCCCCCAGCCCAAGCGCCGCGTACCGCGCAGTGCCCGCAAGTTGCCCTGCCCCCGGTTCTGACCGTCCTTCCCTCCCAAACCCCCGTCCCGGGCGCTGCGGCTTTCGCCTTTTTGCCGCAGCGCCCGGGACTAATTTTGTGTAAATGAACGGGAATCGGGTTTGAGTTTTACGGCCTTTCGCCCTATTATTGCGCCGCAACGCACGTATAACAGAAGCGTAGTTACATTTGCTCTAACCTTAAATATTTATCCCATGGCAAACATCAAAGTTGCAATCAACGGTTTCGGGCGTATTGGCCGCCTTACGCTCCGGGCACTGCTCAATAAAGGCAACGTGGAGGTAGTGGCAATCAATGACCTGACGGACAACGCAACGCTGGCCCACCTGTTTAAATATGATTCAATCCACGGCAAGTTTGCCGGCACCGTCTCTTCCGATGCCGAAAG
Organism: uncultured Cytophagales bacterium; assembly: GCA_902805615.1. Classification (GTDB taxonomy): domain Bacteria; phylum Bacteroidota; class Bacteroidia; order Cytophagales; family 172606-1; genus CADCTQ01. The sequence continues at coordinate 12,543 of CADCTQ010000203.1, read as the reverse complement.
CCTGACCGTGAACGGCAAGCGCATCAAAGCATTTGCCGAGAAGGACCCGACCAAATTGCCCTGGCGCGACCTGGGCGTTGATGTAGTAGTGGAATCCACGGGCCGGTTCACCGACCAGGCCGGCGCCGGCCAGCACCTGACGGCCGGTTGCAAAAAAGTGGTGATCTCCGCCCCCGCCAAAGAAAAGACCATCCCCACCATCGTGCTGGGCGTCAATGACAATACGCTGAAGGGCGGCGAAACGATCCTCTCCAACGCCTCCTGCACCACCAACTGCCTCGCCCCGATGGCCAAGGTGCTCGACGACGCCTTCGGCATCGAAAAAGGCTACATCACCACCATTCACGCCTACACGGCCGATCAGAACCTGCAAGACGCCCCCCACAAAGACCTGCGCCGGGCCCGGGCCGCCGCCCTCTCCATCGTGCCCACCTCCACGGGGGCGGCCAAAGCGGTAGGACTGGTACTCCCCCACCTGTCGGGCAAGCTCGACGGCGTGGCCATGCGCGTGCCCGTACCCGACGGCTCCCTCACCGACCTCACGGTCGTGCTCAAGCGCGAGGTGACCATTGACGAGATCAACGCCGCCATGCGCGCCGCCGGGGAAGGCCCCATGAAAGGCATCCTCGAATACACCGAAGACCCCATCGTTTCCACCGACATCGTGGGCAACCCGCACTCCTGCATCTTCGACGCCGAACAGACGGCCGTGAACGGTACGCTGGTGAAAGTGGTGGGCTGGTACGACAACGAGTGGGGCTACTCCAACCGGACGGCCGACCTGATTACCAAGCTGTTCTAACCGCAAAACGTCTTATTCCCGTACTGAGGGCGCCCCGACCGGCGCCTTCTTTTTTGGCTAAAACCGCCAGACGGCCCCCGCCGACAGGTAGTGGAAGAGGGTAAAGTTGTAGACCTCCTCGTTGTCGGCCCCGCCTTCGAGCACCCGGTACCCCACCTTGAGGCCGATTGATTTCGCGGGCTGGAACCGGAGGCCCGCAAACACGTCTTCGGCCCTTCCCTGCGGCGCGGCCAGGGCGTCGCCTTCCACCAGCAGCCCTACGGCCGGTGCAAAACCCCAATCGAGCAGAAAATTGACGAGGGGCACGAAGCCTACGTTGGTCTTGGTGGATTGCGCCTCCCCGTTGTCGAGCCGGATGGCGGCGTCCCGGATTTTGCCGGTGAGGCCCGCCCCGAACCGCAGCCGCTCCTTGCGCACGAAATCGAAACGGTACGTAAGGCGGTAGGAGTTGAAGGTGTACTGCACGTCGAGGGGGCGGCCCGGGGCAAACGTGGCGCCGTTGAAGCGGATGGGCTCCGAGAGCCGGCCGGCCTCCGCCCGCACGGTGAGCGGGGCGAACAGGAGGCTGACCGTGTGGCGGTTGGCGAAGGTGTAGCCGGCCCGTACCCGGTAAAACCACGCCGGCCGCGTCGCAAAGTCGCCCCCGGTCAGGTCGAATTCCGTGCCGTCGTTGCCGGGCACCCGGATGCGGTTGTAGGCACTGCCCACCACGGCGCCCGTTTCGAGGTCGAGCAGGCCCTGCGCCGCGGCCGGAGTGACGCCACTGCCCAGGAGGACAAAAGACAAGAGGTACTTTTTCATGCGTTGGAACGAAACATCTTACGTACAGGGATGGAACGGGAAAACCGCCGGCGGCGATGCCTGGCGGCCCTTTTTGGGGCACCGGTGCCCGTCGGGCGAAGATTTTTTGGGCAATTCCCCGTTACGGGTTGTGATAGCGCCTCAGTTTCTCTTTTTTTGTGAACCTAACCACCATTACCCCGCACCCATGAAGAAATTCGTTGTTACCGACAAGAAAGATACCCGCTCCGGCTTCGGCGCCGGCCTGCTGGAGTTGGGCCGCAAAAACCCCAACGTCGTTGCCCTCTGCGCCGACCTGATGGGTTCGCTCAAAATGGATGCGTTTGCCAAGGAGTTTCCCGACCGCTTTTTCCAGGTGGGCATCGCCGAGGCCAACATGATGAGCATTGCCGCCGGCATGACCATCGGGGGTAAAATTCCGTTCACGGGCACTTTCGCCAACTTCTCCACGGGCCGGGTGTACGACCAGATCCGCCAGTCCATTGCTTATTCGGATAAGAACGTGAAGATCTGCGCCTCGCACGCCGGCCTGACGCTGGGCGAGGACGGGGCCACCCACCAGATCCTCGAAGACCTGGGCATGATGCGCATGCTGCCCGGCATGACGGTGATCAACCCCTGCGACTACAACCAGACGAAGGCGGCCACCATTGCCATTGCCGACCACCACGGCCCCGTGTACCTGCGCTTCGGCCGGCCGGTGGTGCCCATCTTCATGCCCGCCGACGAACCGTTCGTGATCGGCAAGGCCATTGTGCTCAACCCGGGGGCCGACGTGAGCATCTTCGCCACGGGTCACCTGGTGTGGCAGGCCATCCTGGCCGGCGAAACGCTGGCCCAGCGGGGCATTGACGCCGAAATCATCAACATCCACACGATCAAGCCGCTCGACGAGGCGGCCATCCTGCAATCAGTGCAGAAGACGGGCTGCGCCGTGTCGGCCGAAGAGCACCAGCTCAACGGCGGCCTCGGCGACAGCATCGCCCAGGTCCTGTGCCGCAACTACCCCTCCCCGCTCGAAATGGTGGGCGTCCACGACTCCTTCGGCGAAAGCGGCGTGCCCGAAGACCTGATGGTCAAGTACGGCCTCACCGCCCAGGCCATTGTGGAAGCCGCCGAAAAAGCCATGAGCCGCAAGCAGGCGCTGGTGGAGAAATAAGTATTGAGTATTGAGACAGCAACGAAGGGGAGTCGGTTGGGGCCGGCTCCTTTTTTTATGCATCAATCAACTCCATGGCGTACCAGGCGTCGCAGGCGTTGTGGCCCGTGTTGCCCATCGGGCCGGCCAGGGGTTTGAAGCCGGCCGCCAGATAGAGTTTTTGGGCCTCGCCCATGCGGTGCACGGTTTCGAGGTAGCAGGTCCGGAAGCCCCGTTCCCGGGCGGCGGCGAGACAGTGCCCCAGCAGTTGCCGGCCCCAGCCCTGGCCCCGCCCTTCGGGGAGCAGGTACATCTTGCGCAGTTCGCACACGCCTTCCCCGCTGTCCCGTAACGGGGCAATGCCGGCGCCGCCCACCACTTTTCCTTCCCTTTCGACGACGAAGAAAGCGTGGTCCGGGGCCGCGTACGCTTCGTACATCGCGTCCACTTCGGGGTCCAGGATCGAGTAGCCGTCGCCCACCGCGCCGTACTCGGTCATGACCTGCCGGATGATGCGGGCCATGGCGGGGTTGTCGGCCGGGCGGATGGGCCGGATGGTGGCGGTAGCGGGGGAATGTTGCATGGGATGGCGCTTTACTTTTATGCCGTCTGATCCGCCAAATTTAAATATATTCACGTGTAGAACCGTTATACTACCAACGAATCATCGCGTTGGCCCGCACCGCCCAATGAACCGCTTCCAGCTACTGACATCCTATTCTCCCTGGTTTATACTCCTCTGCCTGGCGGCAGGGGCCCTCTACGCATTCCTGCTCTACCAACCCAAACCCACCTGGAGCAAAGCCGTCAACTACGCCCTGGCCGGCTGCCGGTTCGTGCTGGTAAGCCTGCTGTGCTTCCTGCTCCTGGGTCCGCTCGTGCGGCAGGTACGCAATACCTACGAAAGGCCCACCGTTGTGATTGCCCTCGACAACTCCCAGTCGGTGGCCCTCACCAATGACTCGGTGCGGCTCGCGCAGACGGTGGGACAGGTGCGGGAACTGGCGCAGCAGTTGCAGGGGCGCAACATCAACGTGGAAGTGCAACTGCTCGAAGGCACCGTGCCCGCCGCGTCGCTGCGAAAAGACGTGTTCCGGGGCCAGGTCACCAACCTCGACAACCTGCTGGGCACCATCCAGAGCAACTACGAAAACCGCAACCTGGCCGGCGTGGTGCTGGTCAGCGACGGCATCTACAACCAGGGCATGTCGCCCGAGTTCCAGCCCTACAATTTCCCGATCTACTCGGTGGGCCTCGGCGACACGGTGCCCCGCCGCGACCTGAATTTAAAGGCGCTGTACTACAACAAGCTCTCGTACCTGGGCAACAAATTCCCGGTGGTGGCCGAAATCCACGGCACGGGCTTCGGCGGCCGGATCGCCACGGCGCAACTGATGCAGGGCAGCAAGGTGCTTGATACCAAAACGGTTTCCTTCAAAAACGACAACGACGTGGCCGAAGCCACCTTCTACGTGGCGGCCGGGGCCAAAGGCGTGCAGCACTACGTGGTGCAACTCGTAGGGCAGCCCGAGGAGTTCACCGCCCAGAACAACTCCCGCGACGCGTACATCGAGGTGATTGACGGCAAGGAAAAAATCCTGCTGCTGGCCGCCGCGCCGCACCCCGACATCAAGGCCATCAAGAGTGCCCTGGAGAAAAACGAGAACTACGAGTTTGAGTCGGTGATTGCCGGGCTGGGCACGCCCAAGCAGGCCAAGTACGACCTGGTGATCCTCCACCAGATTCCCGACATGTACAACACCGGCAGCACGGCCGCCCGCAAGTACCTGGAAGGCGACACGCCGATCTGGTACATCCTGGGCAGCGGCTCCAACCTGGGCCAGCTCAACGTGGCCAGCAACGTGGTGAAAGTCACCTCGCGGGGCGGGCAGACCGACCAGGTGTTCCCGGTGTTCAACAACAACTTCAACCTGTTCCGGTTCGACGACGCCAACCGGGCCCTGCTCCAGAAGATGCCGCCCGTGACGGTGCCCTTCGGCGACTTCCGCCTCACGCCCAACAGCGAGGTGATCCTCTACCAGAAGGTGGGTACGCTCACCACCGACAAGCCGCTGCTGGTGGTCAACAACGACAAGGTGCGCAAGTCGGCCATCCTGCTGGGCGAAGGGCTCTGGGAGTGGCGCCTGGAGGAATACAACCTCACCGACAACCACCTGGCCGTGGATGAACTCATCACCAAGCTCGTGCAGTACCTCTCCTCGAAGGAAGACAAGCGGCGGCTGCGCGTGTACCCGGTTACCGACGAGTTCCTGGACACCGAGCGGATCGTGTTCGAGGCCGAGACGTACAACGACATTTACGAGAAGATCTACGACCAGAAGATCGCCCTGGAAGTCACTCACCCCGGTGGCAAGGTGTCGCGCTACAATTTCACCAACACCGAAACCAACTCCCGCTTCGAGATCGGCGGGCTGCCCAAGGGCGTGTACCAGTACCGGGCCACGGCGCGGGTGCAGAACCGCAACGAGGTGGTGACGGGCCAGTTCACCGTGCGCGAAATCCAGCTCGAAGCCATCACCACCACCGCCGACCACGGGCTGCTGCGCAAGCTGGGCAACCAGACCGGCGGCGGGTTCTACCTGCCCGCCCAGTTCGACCAACTCGCGGGCCGGCTCACCAACAACCCGCCCCCCGACCGCGTGCAGAGCACGGAAGACACCCGCGAACTCATTCACCTGAAGTGGCTCTTTTTCGTGCTGCTCCTGCTGGCGGCCGCCGAATGGGGCGTGCGCAAGTACCAGGGGGCGTATTAGCACCGGGTGGTCGTATGAGTGCGCAACTGAAAAACTATTTGCAGCAGTACGCCCAGTGGCCCGAGCGGGCGTTGGACGAATTTGTCGCTGCCTTCAAAACCAAAAAGCTCAAACGGGGCCAGTACCTGCTTCGCGCCGGTGAAGTGTGCCGGGAATTCGTGTTCCTGGAGTCGGGCTGCCTGCGGTATTTCGTGCCCTCGGAAACCGAATTGACCGTCTGGCTGGCCTTTCCGGGATACCTGGGCTCGGAGGTGCAAAGCTTCATCAGTGAGCAACCTTCCCGGTTCTTCGTGCAGGCCATTGAGCCGGTCGAAATACGCAGCCTGCCCAAATCCGCCCTGCTGGCCTATTACCAGACGATGCCGCAAAGCCAGGAGATGATCCGCCGCATCTGGGAAGAAGGCATTGTCCACATCATTGACCGCATGATTGCCCTCCAGTGCGAGCCGGCCGAGAAACGGTACCGGGACCTGATCCGCGACCCCGACTATTTGCAGCGGATTCCCCAGAAGTACCTGGCTTCCTACCTGGGTGTCACCCCCAGTTCGCTGAGCCGTCTCCGGCGGAGCATCAAATAGCCCCTACCCCGCGAAGAAGTTGGTGCCGCCCGCCGAAATTGTCATAGGACAACTTTGGGGAGCGCAAAAGCAGGCAGCTTTGCCCTGGTCTTCAAACCTTTCTTAACCAGGCAATTTATGCGACTGCAAAACAAAATCATCGTAATCACCGGCGGGGCTACGGGCATCGGGCGGGCCCTGGTCGCCGAACTGCTGCCCGCCAACACGGTCATTTCCCTGGACCGGAATCCGGAAAAGATCGCGGCCCTCGGCACGGCTTTCCCCCAGGTGCATTCGATCCGGACTGACATCACCAACGACCCCGAAATAAAAGCCGCCCTGGCCGCAATCGCCCGGGATTTCGGCCGGGTGGACGTCCTGATCAACAACGCGGGTACGGGGGCTCAATTCGATTTCGCAGACACCGGGGAAGAACCACTGCAAGGGATGCTCCGGCGGGAAATCAACACCAATTACCTGGCCCCCGTGCTGCTCACCCACCAGGCCCTGCCCCTGTTGAAAAAGTCGCCTTCACCGGTGGTGGTGTTTGTTTCCTCCGGGTTGGCGTACATGCCCATTGCCAGTTTTGCCGGGTATTGCGCTTCCAAGGCGGCCATGCACGCTTTTGCCCTGTCCCTGCGGCATCAGCTCAGAAAGACCAACATCCAGGTCGTCGAGGTATTGCCGCCTACGGTAGATACGGACTTCAACAAAGGCATCCAGGCGCCGAAGATGGCACCCGCCGTTTTTGCCAAAGCCTTCCTTACCCAACTGGAAAGGGGAAAAACCAGCATCAACATCGGGCAGTCAAAAGCCCTGTCCGTGTTCAGCCGGCTGCTGCCGGGTCTTGCGTTCAAAATGCTGAACCGCTGAAACAGTGGCTTTGGTGCCCGTCGCCGGCCCGGCCGGTCAAAGCGCAATTGAAGCGGCGGGTTACAGGCTGCGGAGAAACCCTAAACTCGGCGCAAAAAAATACTCGCCCCCTTTCATGCGGATGAAACCGGCAAAATCGAATCCCACTTCCTCTTCACTCCCATACCGCCTGGGCCAGCGCTGGTCGCCCTCGTGGCCCTGGCCGGTGAGCGGATCAATGCCGGGATTGCCCCGCAAGGGCGGAAAACCGGGGGCATTCGACCAGGTGTTTTGAATGAAATTGAACTGTTTTTCAACGCTGCTCTGAAAACACATGAACAATAATCCTTTTTCGTCGGCAGTCTTGGGTTCCCCGTAGGGAATGGCCCGCCGGGTAATGAACCTTTCGGGAACCAGGACGCCCTGCCCCCGCGGGTTCGTTTTCCGGATGTGGGCGTGGAACGGGCAGATATTCCCCTTCGGGTCCATCTCTTTGTAGTCGAAATCGTTGGGGGCGGGGCTGCGCCGCAGCCGTATGTCAGCGTTGACCAGGGGCGTACCGTCCTTGAACCGGCCCACGACCAGGGCACCGGCGTACTCTTCGGCGGTAACGCTGTTTGCGACCTGGTTGGGCGTCAGGGTCAGGTGCGTAGCCAGTTCGGCCACTTTGGCGTTGAAGCCGTCCACGTCCTGCTCAAGCTTACGGTACACCAGGAAACTGCCGTAATTGTGATCGTTCGGATCGGTGAAGGGGTCTTTGACCAGGACGATTTCCAACGGCTGCAACGGGTTCCATTGCGTCATGTTCAGGTCAATATTGTCTTTCTGGGTTTTGTCAACGTCATCGGTAAAGAAGCGGGGTTGGCTGATCCCGTCTTTGTACCCGAAATGTTCGTGCCCGCCCGGCACGATGGGGTCTTTCAGGTCGAGCCCTTTTTCTTCCGCGACCACGGCCGCAAGGCCATGGAGCGAAGCCTTCACTGCCCCGGCCGCCGCCGTTAATTTACCTTCATCGTCATCGGCCAGCAGGATCATCGCGTCCAGGTTTTTCTGGTACCCGGCCTGCCATTTCTCCACGGGCGGGTCGCTCAGTTCGCGCCGGACCCGGCTGGACTTCATCCCGTCAACAAAACTGCGGTTTTTTTCTTTCAGGCGGTCCGCATCAAAACCCAGGTCCTCGTAGCCTTCCGCCGTGAGGTAAACATTGGCGATCAGGCCCCCGTCAAACGACCCATTGTTCGCTTTGGCTGCTCTTCTGGCCTCAATGGCCCGCTGCTGGTCGAGGGCGGATTTTACCCGGTCGCGGCTAAATTGGTTGATCCAGGCTTTTACCGCATCGTCGTCGGCCTGGAACTGGAGGAACAGGAGCCGCACAAAATTGCGGGCGTGGGATTTGAGAATGTTGGCCTGGAGGTTTTCCAGCATGGGCTGGTAGGCCGCGTCCTGATGATCAATCCCTTTTACATTGAGTTGAACTGCCATGATGGAAAAAATTAGGTTGCTGATAACGTGCTGAAACACAACCACAAAGTAGGTAGGACCCGTCCCACTGTCAATACCTATAATTAGGTATTTTTGGCGGCGGCTGCGTATTTGCAGCAGCGGCCAACTGCGCACAAACGCTTTTTCGGGAAGTGTCCGGTTTGCCCTAATTTCGCGGCTGGTTCACCCGTTCCCGCCCCTTGAGAAAGTACTCCGTCATCATTCCCGTCTACAACCGCCCCGACGAGGTGCGGGAACTGCTCCAGACGCTGACCGCGCAAACTTACCGCCACTTCGAAGTGCTGGTGATCGAAGACGGCTCCACCCACCGGTGCGAGGCGGAGGTGCAGCGGTTCGCCGGGCAGCTCGACGTCCGGTACTACTACAAGGAAAACAGCGGCCAGGGCTTTTCGCGCAACTACGGCTTCGAGCGGGCCACGGGCGACTACTTCGTGATCCTCGATTCGGACGCCCTGCTGCCGCCCCATTACTTCCAGACCGTGGAAGACGAGCTGGACCTCCACCAATATGATGCCTACGGCGGCCCCGACCGCGAACACCCCTCCTTCACCCCCGTGCAGAAAGCCATCAGCTATTCCATGACCTCCCCCTTTTCCACGGGCGGCATCCGGGGCGGCAAGAAGCGGCTGGGCGGGGCGTTCCACCCGCGGTCCTTCAACATGGGCCTCTCCCGGGAAGTGTACCGGCGGGTGGGCGGCTTCAAGATCACCCGCATGGGCGAAGACATCGAGTACAGCATCCGCATCATCCGCAACGGCTTCCGCACGGGCCTCATTCCCGGGGCGTACGTGTACCACAAGCGGCGCACGAGCTTCGGGCAGTTCTACCGGCAACTGCACTTTTTCGGCCGGGCCCGCATCAACATTTCGCGTTTCTTTCCCGAAGAACTAAAGGCCGTGCACCTGTTCCCGGCCCTGTTCACCCTCGGCTGCCTGGCCGTCCCCCTCCTGCTCCTGGTGTACCGGCCGCTGGGTGCGCTGGGGGCGGCCCTGCTGGCCCTCTACACGGTGCTCATCGCGGTCCACGCCACCCTTCGGAACCGGAGCCTGCCGGTGGGCCTGCTCAGCGTGGGCGCGGTGTACGTGCAGTTGTTCGGGTACGGCGTCGGCTTTCTCACCGAGGCGTGGCGCAAGGTACGGCGCGGGTAGCGGGCACATTCCGGCAGCAAGTTTGCCACTAATTTTCTACCTTATGATCCGGAAATCAAACCCGCTTCCCCTGCCATGCGCCTGCTCCTTTGTCCCTTCCTGCTCCTCTGCCTGCTGGGTACCGTGCCCGGCTGTCGCGAAGACCAACCGGCAACCCCCGGCGCTGCTGCGCGGGGACAACTCAAAAAGATGTGCGTGATGAGTGCCCGCGACCCTTCGCGGGTGAGTGAAGAGACCGAATACCAGTACGGGTCCGACGGCAAGCTTGCCAGAACGCTGTATTTTGATTTCGATTTCATCCACAACGAGAAAAGGATGAAGGAATACACCCACTACACCTACGACACCGGGGGTCGTCTGGTCCGCGAAGCCACGTTCTACCCCGGGTCGCCGGAAGACGGTCACGGGGATGAAATCCACTGGGAAGCCTTTTTTGAATACAAGGATGATTTACTGACCCGGAGAAAGCTGATTGCCTACTGGAACCCCGCCGAATACGTGTCTGCCTACACCTATGACGGTGGCCCGCAGGTCAGAAAAATGGTTGTTTCGGGGAAACAAGGGCCGTTTCTGCACTACGATTACGTCTACGACGGGGCGGGAAACCTCATTCGTAAAACCAAGCATGACGCTTCCGGAAAGCTCCTGTGGTACAGCGAATACGCGTACCGGGACGGGCTGATGCACGAAGAAAAATCGTACCGGAAAGACCCGGACGGGGACAAGATAAACCTGTGGATCACCTGCCGCTACACCTACGATGCGCAAAACCGGCTGGCCTCCGAAGTAACGGAGTGCGTACATCCGCAATCGCGGGGGTGGTATCCGCCGGTCAAATACGAATATTACTAATCCGGGATCGGATCGTCCGTCATTTTGCTAGGCAGCAGTCCCCCAATGCGCCTTCTTTTTGCGAAAAAGGGACCTTTTTGGATTTTTTCACTTTAAATTCTGCTAAAATGGGCAAAAAGTATTTCACAAACTTCTTGTTTCCGGTTGGATAATTTATATTCTTGCGGACTTTGATCGTACACCCTATTTTCTTCTTCGCATACATTCATGAGAGTACTGAAATTTGGCGGCACCTCCGTTCAGTCGCCGGAAATGATGAGGCAAGTGGCCCAGATCGTCACCACCGCCCAGTCGGCGACGCCCGTTGCCGTGGTGGTATCGGCCATGTCGGGCGTGACCGACCAGCTCGAAAAAGTGGCCCACCTGGCTTCCGAAGGCGACGACAGCTACGGCCCCCTGAAGCAGGAAATCGAAAAAAAGCATTTGCAGTGCGTGAGCGAACTGCTGCCGGTAAGCAACCAGAGCGCCACGCTGGCCGCCATCAAGATGCTGCTCAATGAACTCGACGACGTGCTCCAGGGGCTTTTCCTGCTCAAGGAACTCACGCCCAAAAGCCGCGACTTCGTGATGAGCTTCGGCGAGCGGTTCTCTTCGCACATCCTCACCGAATACTTCAAGTGCCTCAATGTGCCCGCCGTGCTGGGCGACTGCCGGCAACTGATCCTCACCGACAACAGTTTCGGCAACGCCGCCGTGCAGTTTGACGAAACCTACCGGCGCATCCGCGAATACTTTGCCGGGGCCAAAGGCAAGCTGGTGGTGCTGCCCGGCTTCATCGGGGCTACTGCCAAGGGCGAAACCACCACGCTGGGCCGGGGCGGCTCCGACTACACGGCCGCCATCGTGGCCGCCGGCGTGGGCGCCGAGCTGCTCGAAATCTGGACCGACGTGGACGGCATGATGACGGCCGACCCGCGCAAGGTGCAGCGCACCATCCCGCTGCGGCAGCTCTCCTACATCGAAGCCCTCGAACTGTCGCACTTCGGGGCCAAGGTGCTCTACCCGCCTTCCGTGCAGCCGGTGCTCTCGCGCAGCATTCCGCTCAAGATCAAAAACACCTTCCACCCCGACCGCGAAGGCACCCTCATCACCCGCGAAACCGAGAAGAGCAGCCAGCCGGTTAAGGGCATCTCGTCCATTGATTCGGTGGCCCTGCTCTCCCTGCTGGGCAGCGGCATGGTGGGCGTGTCGGGCTTTGCCTCCCGCCTGTTCACCGCCCTGGCCGCCGGCAAGATCAACATCATCCTCATCACCCAGGCTTCCTCCGAACATTCGATCACCCTGGCCGTCACGCCCAGGGACGCCCCGCAGGCCCAGGCGCTGATCGAGGCGGAGTTCCGGCGCGAACTCGACGGCAAGCAACTGGAGCCGGTAAAGGTGGAGTACGAACTGAGCATCCTGGCAGTGGTCGGCGAAAACATGAAGAACACGCCCAACCTGGCGGGCCAGTTGTTTTCGGCGCTGGGCAAGAACGGCGTCAACGTCCGGGCCATTGCCCAGGGTTCTTCCGAGCACAACATTTCGCTGGTCACGAGCCAGGCGGATTGCCAGAAGGCCCTCAACGTCATCCACGAAGCCTTTTTCCTGTCGGAGGTCAAGGTGCTCAACCTGTTCGTGGCCGGCACGGGCACGGTGGGCAAAACCCTGCTCAAACAGATGGCCGAGCAGATTCCCCACATCCTCCGGGAGCATAACCTCGACATCCGCATTGCGGGCCTGGCCAACAGCCGCAAGATGCACTTCAACCCCGCCGGCATTGAGGCGACGCACTGGCAGCAGCACCTGGAAGCCGGCGAGAAGATGGACCTGACGCACTTTGCGGCCCGCATGACGGGCATGAACCTGCGCAACAGCATCCTGGTGGACTGCACGGCCAGCGACCTGGTGCCGCAGCTCTACGCGGGGGCCCTCGAACGCGGCATTTCGGTGGTGACGCCCAACAAGGTGGCCTGCTCGGGTCCCTACGGCAAGTACCGCGAACTCAAGCAATCGGCGGCCCGGCGGGGCGTCAAGTTCCTGTTCGAGACCAACGTGGGGGCGGGACTGCCCATCATCAAGACGCTGGGTGACCTGGTGCAGAGCGGCGACAAGATCGTGCGCATCGAGGCCATCCTGT
>CADCTQ010000202.1 GCA_902805615.1 uncultured Cytophagales bacterium | reverse complement strand
ACTTCGAAAACATCCGGTGTGAGCAGTGCGGTTACCCGCTCGGCTTCCTGGGCTACGCGCGGCAACTGGTGCCCCTGGTGCCCGCCGCCGGCCCGTTGTCGTACCGGGTGTACGACAACGGGCCCCAAACCTACCGGTACTGCGCCAACCACGACCACGATGCCTGCAACTGGCTGGTGCCCGAAGGGAGCAGTTCGCCCTACTGCGAAGCCTGCGCCCTCAACCGCACCGTACCCAACCTGTCGGTGCCCGGGCACGTAGCCCGCTGGCGGACCATCGAGGTGGCCAAGCACCGGCTGGTGTACACGCTGCTGCGCATGGGCCTGCCGCCGGCGCCCAAAACGCAAGACCCCGCGCACGGCCTGGCCTTCGACTTCCTGGCCGACGAGCCCGGCGGGGAACGCGTGCTGACGGGCCACGCGTCCGGCCTGGTGACGCTCAACATTGCCGAGGCCGACGACCTGGAACGCGAAAAGGCCCGCACGCTGATGGGCGAACCGTACCGGACCCTGCTCGGGCACTTCCGCCACGAGATCGGCCACTACTACTGGGACCGGCTCATCGCGGGCACCGGCGAACTGGCCGGCTTCCGGGCGCTGTTCGGCGACGAACGGGCCGACTACGCCCAGGCCCTCCAGCGGCACTACGCCGAAGGGGCGCCGGCCGGCTGGCCGGAAGGGTTCATCAGCGCCTACGCCACCATGCACCCCTGGGAAGACTGGGCCGAAACCTGGGCGCACTACCTGCACATCCTCGACACGCTGGAAACCGCCTACGCCTTTGGCCTGCGCGTGCGGCCGGGCCTGGCCGAGCCCGACGACGGGCTGAAGGCCGACATCCGGGTGGACCCCTACCACCTGGAAAACTTCGATGCGCTCATCGGAATGTGGCTGCCGCTCTCCTTTGCCGTCAACAGCCTCAACCGCAGCATGGGCCACCACGACCTGTATCCCTTCGTGATTCCGCCGGCCGTGATGGAAAAGCTCAGGTTCATTCACGGCGTTTGTTTCCGGGCCCGGCTGGGGGAGGCGCATCCCACGGTCACCGGAACGTTGGCCGGGACCGCGGGAAGCTGGTCGTAGGGACCCGGTACGGCAACGGCCGGCACGGGTGGCATTTTGCGGAAAAAAGCGTTGCGGAGGGGGTTTTTTTCGAAAATTTAAGTTTATCTTCACCATTCCGAATTGATTTTTTTCTCCCGTTCATGCCTCAAACCCTGCTTTATTCGGCGCCGCACCTGGACATTGAATATTACGAGCAGCCCGACTACTGGTACTTCAACTGGAAGGGGCTCCAGACGGCCGAATCGGTGTTTGCGGGGGGAGAAAAAATCTACGAACTCTTTGTCGCCGGGTCCTGCGGCCGGGTGCTCAACGACAACCGGCTGGTGGTGACTTCCTGGTACGGCGCCACCGAGTGGGCGGGCAAGGAGTGGTTTCCGCGGATGTTTGCGGCCGGCCTCACCCGCTTTGCCTGGCTCGTTCCGGAAGCCCTGTTTGCCGAAATGTCCATGCAGCGGGCCCTGGAGGTCATTCCCCCGGAGTACGAGCAGGTCCGCACGTTCGACGACGTGGACCGGGCCCGGCAGTGGCTGCTGGATGACGACCGTGCCTGATGCCGCCCCTTCCCTTTACCGATTGATAGCTTCCCGTTTCCATGAACCAGAACCATTTCCGTAACATCATCATCATTGACGACGACGTAGCCAGCCGCGTGCTGGCCCGCATCATCGTAAAAGAAGAAAACATTGCCGACCGGGTGCTTACTTTCACCACCGCCGACGAGGGGATGCGGTTCATCCTGCAATCGTGCCTGAACGGCAGGGCCGCCGCCGAAAGCTGCCCCGACCTGATCCTGCTCGACCTGAACATGCCGGGCAAGGACGGGTTCGACTTCCTCAACGAACTCCAGAAGCTGCAACAGGAAAACGTGCTCTGCTCCAAAGTGGCCATCCTGACTTCCTCCGAAAACAAGCGGGACGTGGAACGGGCCGCCGCCTTTCAAGTCCACGCCTACCTCCAAAAGCCCGTCAGCGAAGAAACCGTCAAAAGCCTCATCGGCACAAAAACAGCGTAGCTTGAGTATTGGGTATTGAGTATTGAGTATTTGGTACCGCGTTTCCAGGAAATACGCCAAAGTTCACGTACGCAGTACTCAATACCTAATACTCAATACCCAATACTCCCTTACTTCGCCATTTCCACTTCCAGCAGTACCCGTGATTCTTCCAGGTCGAGTTCGTATTCGAGGCGGCGCAGCACCTCGTCGCTGATCTTGCCTTCGCGGCGCAGTTGGATCACCGACTTGCGTTCGAGGCGGATGAGGTCGTGCTGCACCTGGTGGAACTGCTGCACCTGTTCGTCGTTGAGTTGCGTGGTGGATTTGTAGCCGGCCTTGCGCATCTGCCGGGCAATGCGGATTTCGTACTTGGCTTTCACCTGGGCCAGCACGTCGTCGGTCATCACGCCCAGCGACAGGTTTTCCTCGATGTGTTCGATCACCGACCGGGCGATGCGGAGCCGCACCTCGGCTTCCTCCTGGTCCACGTTGCCGTCGGCCTTGAGGCCGAGCAGCCGGATGATGAGGGGCAGCGTGAGCCCCTGGAGCACCAGCGTGGACAGGATCACGCAGAACGTCAGGAAGAGGATCAGGTTCCGCTGCGGGAAGGGCGAGCCGTCGGGCAGCGTGAGCGGCAGCGCCAGGGCCGCCGCCAGCGACACCACGCCCCGCATCCCCGTCCAGGCAATGACCGTCACCGTGCGCAGGTTGGTGGCCGTTTCGCGTTCCCGGATGCCCCGGCTGAGCCAGCGGGGCACGTACGCGCCGGGGTACACCCACAGAATGCGCCCCACGATGGCCGCCCCGCTCACCAGGGCCCCGTAGCCCAGCAGCAGCGGCCACGAGTACTGCCGGATGCCCTCGGCAACGGCGGGGAGTTGCAGGCCGATCAGGATGAACACCACGCCGTTGAGCAGAAAGATCACCGTGTTCCAGGTGGCTACCGACTGGAGGCGGGTCTCGTGCGTAAAGATTTCCGAGGAGCGGACCACGATGAACAGGCCCGTACTCACCACCGCCAGCACCCCCGATACGTGCAGCTCTTCGGCCGCCAGGTACGACACGTAGGGCGCCAGGAAGGTAAGGCTGGTGTCAACGGTGGCGTTGCCCCGCGTGATTTTGTGCACCCACACCAGCACCTGCCCCACCGCCACGCCCAGCAGGATGCCGCCCCCGGCCACGACCAGGAACTGCAACCCGGCCTGCCAGAGCACGAACTGCCCGGTGGCGACGGCCGCCAGGGCGTACCGGTAGGCAATCAGGCCCGTGGCGTCGTTCACCAGGCTTTCGCCCTCCAGCACGGTAATCACCCGCCGGGGCACGAAAAGGCCCTTGGTGGCGGCGGTGGCGGCCACGGCGTCGGGCGGCGAAATGATGGCGCCCAGCACAAAGGCCACCGGCCACGGAAAGCCGGGAATGAAAAAGTGCGCCACTGCGGCCACGGCAATGGTGGTGAACAGCACGCAGCCGATGGCCAGCAGGGTGATGGGCCGCTTGGCCGCCTTGAAGTCGGGCCACGAGGTGGTCCAACTCGCCGAGTAGAGCAGGGGCGGCAGGAAGATGACAAACACTACCTCCGGGTCCAGCGCGATGCGCGGCAGGCCGGGCACCAGGCCGATGGCCATGCCGGCCACGACCAGCAGCACGGGGTAGGGAATCTTGATTTTGTCGGTAACCTGGGCCAGGGCGGTAATGATGGCCAGCAGAATGAGGATGATCTCTACTTCACGCATGGCCGTAGTTTACCCATTTTTTTCTTTACTCCCGCTCCTTTACCCGCTGGTAGTAGAAGGCCGGGCCGTCGGCGGCCACGTAGCTTTCCACCAGCACGTCGGGCGACTCCTGCCGCAGGTATACTTCGCCTTCCGTCATCGAGTTCTGCCGGTGGCCGGGCAGTTCGTGGTAGCTCAGCTTGGGGTCGTCGAAAGTCGCCAGGATGCCCTGGTCGCCGGGGCCGAATTGTCTCTTGGTGTACTTGCCGGTGGCGACGTAGCCGTTGGAGCGGGTCCGGCGGAACGTGCTGTCGGCGCGGAACTCGATGGTTTCCTGGTAGGGCGGGGCCGACGACGTGTCGCGTTTGCCGGCGATCATCGAGGTTTGCACGACCCGGGTGAGTTTCCAGGATTGCACCACGGGCGAATCGGTGGTTTTGGCATCGCCGGGGGAGCCGGCGGCCTGCGGTTGCCCGTCTTCGGGGGTTTGCTTGTCCTGCTTGCCCTGGCAACCCGCCAGCAGAAGCACGAGCAGCAGCGGGAGGGAATATAAGATAATTTTCATGCCGGCAAGATAAGCATTGTGCGTTAACAGTGCCCGGCCGGGGAGTGGTTACGCGTTCGGCGCCTTCCGCCGGTACTTCTTCAAACGTTTGATCGTAGCCCGGGCGGCCCGGCTGTTTTTCCGGCAGGTGTGCACGAAGTCTTTCCGGTCGGTCTTGCGCAGGTGCCGCAATGCCTCGGCGTAGTACCCCAGCGCTTCCTGCTGTTTGTTGATTTTAAAGCCAACGCCGGTTTTGGGGCTGCCGGCGCCGGGTTTCGCCACGTAAGTCCCGTAGTTGTTAAGCGCCAGCCCGATGCTGACGTGATTGGCAGGGTTGAACTGGTGCGCGGTACGGGCGGTTTTCAATTCCCGTTCGGGGGGTAACATCCGCCGGAGGGCCGCAATGCTGTCGGGGTAGGAGAAGCAGGTATCCCGGCGGGAAAGCGTGCCCCGGATGGCCGGCACGTCCCGGGTGAAGTCACGCAGGGAGATGGGGCAGGGCAACAACTGCCACGCCGGGTCTTCGGGCAGGTGGTCGGTGACAAACACGCCGGGGTCGGTCAGAAAATAGTCGCTTTCGATCCGGCTCCCCGTTTCCCCGTACCGTTTGCTTTCCCAGGTAGCATCCAGCAAGTACCATTGTCCGTCCAACTGCACCGCGTTCCAGGCGTGGTCGGCCCGGGTAAAGGGTTGCTTTTGGTTGAAATTGTAGTGCCGGGAGTAGCCCGTCACGACTTCACTCTCGATGCCGGCCAGCCGGCACATGGCGACAAACAGATCGGCGTACCCGGCACAAACCGCCCTGCGGGTTTTGAGGATCGTTTTCGGGCTCACTTTTTTGCGTTTGGGATGGGCCGCCAGGCGGTGGTCGTACCGGATGTTGTTGACGATCCACGCGTACATGCTGCGTACTTTCTCCGGTTCGCTTCCGTAAGGCTTGGTCAGGTACGCCGTCAGCCGCTCCAGCGATTTCGCGTCGGCTGCCGGGGTGCGGAGGGCGTGCCCGTCAAGCGACGCCAGGTTGGCGGGCAGGGATGCCGGGGCCTGGCAAAAACCGGGCGTCACCAGGGCCGTCACGGCCAGCAGGAGGGACAGGCGGAGGAAGTGCATCTTGGCCAAACCGGTCGGATTACTTCAGTTTCCCGGAAACGACCACGTCAAGATTACCGCCCGAACTGGCCGTATTCACCGATTTTTGCAACAGGTTGCCGTTGGCGTACACCTCAACGGCAAAGTCGGCGTTGCTGCAACCGCAGTTGGCGGACATGAAGAACGGGTCGCCCGACTTGGCGTCTACCTTCACTGACCATTGTTTGCCCTCGGTGATGATGAAATCGCTGGTTGTGCCGCCGGTGTGGTTGCAGTACGTGACGTTATACCAGCCGTGATTGCCCGTAAGCCGGTATTCAAGCGCATAATGGGTCGGCGCCGGCTCCGCTTCATCCGTTTGGCAGCCGCTCAGCAGGACAACGGCGAATAACAATGCGCGTACTGGTTTCATACAATGATTTTTGGGGTAAATGCCCGTGCCCCTGCTTTGGTAAACGCCCCCACCGGGCAGGGGGAAGCAATTGTAGGGTTAGAGGATGCAGGCAAGGGTATGGCCGAACCGGATTCTTGCCTAACTTGCGGCCCGGTACGCATTGCTCCAACCACTCCCAATCCATGAAACCCTTTGCCGATCAGAAAGTGCTGGTCACCGGCGCCGGGGCCGGAATCGGCCACGGCCTGTGCCGCAAGTTTGCCGAAGCCGGCGCCATTGTCGCCCTCAACGACGTGAATCCCCAACTGGCCGCCGACGCCGCCCGGCGCCTCAATGATGAATTGGAGGCCGAACGGGTGTACGCCTATCCCTTCGACGTGGCCGACGTGGCCGCCCTGCGCGCGGGCGTGGGCGACTTTGCGGGCCGGTTCGGCGGCCTCCACGTGGCCGTCGCCAATGCGGGCATCACCAACTACGGCGATTTCCTCTCCTACACCCCCGACGACTTCGACCGGCTCACGGCCGTGAACCTGAAGGGCTCGTACTTTACCGCCCAGGCGGCGGCCCACGCCATGATTGCCGGCAAGGGGCCCGGCCGCATCGTGCTGCTCTCGTCGGTGACGGGCTTGCAGGCCCACCGCAACCTGAGCGCCTACGGCATTACCAAGGCGGGCATCCGGATGATGGCGAAAACGCTGGCCCTCGAACTGGGTCCGCACGGCATTACGGTCAACGCCGTGGGGGCCGGCGCCACCATTACCGAACGCACCCTGCTCGATGACCCGGACTACGAACGGAACTGGAACGGCGTGGCCCCCAACCGCCGCACGGCCACCGTGGACGACATTGCCGCGGCCGTGCTCTTCCTGGCTTCTCCCGAAGCCCGCCACGTGACGGGCGAAACGCTGATGGTGGACGGCGGCTGGACCATCTACAGCCCGCTGCCCGCCAACCACCCGCAGGTGCCGCTCGAATAAGCTCCCGCTCAAAGGATGGAAAAGATGAATCGGAGGAGGCTATTGTATAAGACCAGGAGCCCGGGGATGGAAAGAGATACACCGGTGCAGCAATTCCCGGTTTGGTACAGGACTTACGCCAGGGGGTAGGGGTAATGGCAATGGGTTAAGAATACGCAATACACTATTGCATCAATATATTGTCGCATCAATAGCGGCGTTGAGGCAGTCCCGTAGGGACGATATGTTGGTAGAACACGCGATTATGCTTTTGTACAGTCCCGTAGGGACGAAATATGGATAGTCCGTAGCGTCGAAACGAGTGAGTAGCTGTTCATCAGTTGACTGCCTGACCCATGTTTCTTCCCTACTATTTCGTCCCTACGGGACTGCCTCAACGCCGTCATCTTACCCTCATCTCACGTTGCTACTCCAAAGGCTACGTAAATCCTGGAGCGATTCCGGTGCAAAGAGGGTGCGGATTTTGAGAAATGAAGGGGAGCTATTGTTTGCCGTGGTGCCATTGTTAGAACTGACCCGTGTGTTGCACTGATGCGCAAAGCTCCGGAGGAACATGCTGTTTCTGGCCAGATTATACGATGAGACAAATGGCAGAAGCGTTGTCGAAAGCTCCGTAGGAGCGTGCTGTTCGTAGAAAAGACCATTAAATCATACACAAGCTCTGTAGGAGCGTCCTGTTCAAACGTTGTCAACAGGTCGCTTCTACGGGGCGCTTGCGTGAGGGGGGCGAGGACGTATGCCAGGAACAGGGCGTCCCTCCGGGACTTTCCCAAACGACAACCTCCCCACCGGCAACCTGCAATCCTAAACCGGGAATTGCTGACGTCGGAGGGCGTTTCTGACAAGACCCCGATCAATGGGATGGAAATAAATGCATTGGAAGATGCTCCCCAATGGTGAACTTTTTGGGGAATGCCCGCCCGGCGGAAGCGGCGTTTGCAGGAAGCCTTACCCGGGCCGTTGCCCGCAAAAAAGGGCCCTAATGAGCGGAAAAATGCTTTTGCGGTGAATCTTCCGCCAAAGGCAGTTGTTTTCTACAAAAGGCCGGGACGGATTATGGGAGGCAAATTTGTTAAGATAAGAATTTTTTTCAAAAGCGTAAACTTTTGCCCCCGTATTCTTGTATGTGATAAGGGGATTTTAGAGGGCAGCCAAAAATGGCTTTCAGAGCCCCCGGCGGGTGATTCCAATCCCATCATCCATTCCCGTCCTGCAAAGGCAACGCAATTCAGCAACCGAAACGACTTATTTTCAGTATAACAGCCCTCGGGGCTATTTCCCGCTGGCTGAAGAGACACTTTGCGCTTTACCTTACAAGGGAGAGCGGTATATATAGACCGATTTAACACAGCAGAAATAGTAAAGATCTTAAAGTAAACCAATGAGACAGTTAAAGATCACCCATCAGATTACGAACCGGGACAGCTCAACGGTAGAGAAGTATTTCAACGAGATTTCGAAGGAGGAACTGCTGACCCCGCAGGAAGAAGTAGACCTGGCCCGGCGGATCAAGCAGGGGGATCAGCGGGCTCTCGAAAAACTGGTGCGGGCCAACCTGCGCTTCGTGGTGTCGGTAGCCAAGCAGTACCACCACGGCTCGATGCCGCTCAACGACCTGATCAACGAGGGCAACGTGGGCCTGATCAAAGCCCCCCGGCATCGTGCGGATTCCTTCCAACAAGATCGGTGAACTCAGCAAGATTTCGCAGGCCGTCTCGCGCATCGAGCAGAAGTTCGAACGCGAGCCGACCCACGACGAGCTGGCCGAGCACCTGGGCGTGAAGGTAGAAGATATCAAGAGTGCCAACACGGCCGCCATCCGCCAGTCGTCCCTCGATGCGCCCATCGGCGATGAAGACGACGGCACGATGTACGACGTAATGACCAACCCGGATGCCGAAACCACCGACGCCCTGCTCACGGATAAGGATTCGCTGAAAACGGAACTGGACCGCCTGCTGGCCAGCCTGCTGACGGACCGCGAACAGGAAGTGCTCAAGCGTTTCTTCGGCATCGGCTTCGACTACAGCCTGTCGCTCGACGACATTGCCGAGGACCTGGGCCTTACCCGCGAACGGGCCCGCCAGATCAAGGAAGGCGCCCTCAAGAAGCTGCGCGCCAACTACGGCGCCATGAAACTGCTGCAACCCTACCTCATCTGACACCGACGGGTACGGGAATCATTAGCGACTACCGGGGCAAACGCGTTCCGGTAGTCTTTTTTTTGGGGTTCACGCAAAGGGGCAGAGAAGCGCAAAGGGCAGGGGCAGGGGATTAGATATTAGAAGATTAGGGTATTGGGGTATTGAGGGATTAGGGAGAACCACCCCTGTCCCCTCCTTGATGGAGGCGGGGAACTCTACGGGTACTGCTGCATAGCAAGGAGAAATGCACGTCATGGACCCCTTTCCCGGTCAGCGGGGCGCACGGGTAAGGCTCCCCTCCTTTTTCCAAGGAGGGGCCGGGGGTGGTTCTTTTCCCAATACCCTAATCTTCAAATACCCAATACCTCAATCTACCATTACCCCAATACCCACCCTACTACAAAGACATTGCGTACATGATGATGTTGACGCCGAACTTGGTGTTGTCTTCGGCCAGCCAGCGTTTGTTGCGGAAGTCGTAGTCCCATTCGCAGCCGTAGTCTTTGTTGCTGTAGAGCACGGCCATGCGGTTGTTGATGTAGATGGCCTTCAGGTAGTCGTGCACCAGGTCGTCGCCCCAGCCGTTGAGTTCGAAGGACGTGGTGGGCGGCCCCTCGTTGAAGTCGAAGAACGCGTGGTACAGGTCGTGGTTGGACGGAATCTTGCGCAGGGCTTTGGGGCCGAACAGCGCCGCCATCTGCGCCTCGAACGACTTGGCGAACAGCCCGTCAACGTCGTGGTTGCAGTCGTCCACGAACACGAAGCCCCCGTTTTCGACGTAGTTTTTGAAGTTGGTCTTCTCCCGGGCGTTGAACTGCACCAGCTTGTGGCCGCTCAGGTAGCAGAAGGGCGCCGTAAAGAGGTCGTTGCCCGCCAGCGACACGATCTTTTCCTGCGTTTCGACCTCCACCGTGGTGTATTCGATGAGTGAGTTGAGCAGGTTGGAAGGCATTCGCTGGTCGGTGTCCCAGTCGCCCGAAGCGTACCGGATGCGGGTAAAGGTGAATTGGCGGGGAGAAGGCATGGCAGGGAATCGTATGTAGAGACGCGATTCATCGCGTCTTGTTATCGCGTCTTGTTATCGTGTTTTATTATCGCGTCTTGTTATCGTGTCTTGGCCCACCGGAACGCGATGCACCGAATCCTTCAGGGCGTCCGGGTAATTGCTTGCGGGAATAAAATTACCCATTTCCGGGCGTACACAACCCAACCCCCCTGCCCATTCGTGAAAAGCCTCGTGACCGACCCCCATTTTCAGTTGTCCACTTTTCATTTTCAATTCGCAAACCCTTGTCCACTCTCCACTTTTTAAGCCTGCCGACCACCGAAGTAGCCACCGGCCTGCTCGGCATGTTCCTGGTGCACGAAACGGCCGATGGCGTTACAGCCGGCCGCATCGTGGAGACCGAGGCGTACCTGTGGGGCGACCCCGCCTGCCACGCGTACCGGCGCAAGACGGCCCGCAACGCCACCATGTTCGGTCCGCCCGGCTTTGCGTACGTCTACCAGATCTACGGCCTGCACTACTGCGTGAACGTGGTCACCGGTCCCGAGGGGGTGGGGGAGGCCGTGCTCATCCGGGCCCTGGAGCCCGTGGAGGGCATTCCGCTGATGCAGGCCCGGCGCGGTACCACCAAATTGGGCGACCTGTGCAAAGGCCCCGGCCGGCTGGTGCAGGCAATGGGCATTAACAAAGCAATGAACGGCATGTCCATCACCGAACCGCCCTTCCAGGTTGTGCCGGCCACGGCGTACCCGGCGGCCAATACGTCCTTCCGGATGGTAACTACCACGCGCATAGGCATTACCCAGGGCGCCGATCTGCCCTACCGGTTTTACGTGGAGGGCAGCCCGTTCGTGAGTTTTCCCCTGCGGAAAGTTACCGGTGAAAAAAAATGAAAATTTTTTTCACAAATTTGTAACCTCTCTGAGAAACTCCCCGTATATTGAATCACGAAGCACGAATAAAGCGCTTCGTACAAATTATAAAGGCTGATGGTTCTACTGACGGCTTTTATAACCTAACTCAGAAGACTTATGCCAATTGGCATATAAGATATCTTTTTAGGTTGCTCGTATTTTAGTGGAAAAGGGTTGCGACGTTGTTGCAACCTTTTTTGTTTTTATACCCCTCCCAAAGGGGTCACGAATGAAAGTTTCACGCAAAGGCGCTTCAGCAGCGCAAAGGCTGCAAAGAAACATTCAGCTCTCTCCCGCATCAGCGCCGAAATCCTGCTAATCGTTCGATCCTGTTAAATCCTCTTTGCGGTCTTTGCGCTGCTGAAGCGCTTCTGTGCGTGAAACCTTCCGGCGTGAAGCTCCGCCTTTTACCCCACCGGGTTTCCCGCTACCGGCCTGGGCAGCAGCACCCGCAGGCTGCCGGGTTTGATCATCACTTCCACGCGTTCCGGTGAATCAATGATTTCCCCATCAATCTGCAAATATTCCTTTTCCACGTTGTGAATGGTGGCCCGGCGGCACTGCAGGATGCGGCTCCGCAGCGAGTTGTGGATTTCCCCGTTGAAGAGTTGGTACAGGATGCCGATGCCTTCCATCTTGGGAAACTCCTCCAGGATGCACACCTCGAACTGGCCGTCGTCAATCATGCCCTCCGGGTTGATCATGGCGTTGGAGCCGAACGTATTGGCGTTGGCAATGGCGACCATGAACGCTTTGCCCCTGAAGGTTTCCGCATCGGTGATCACTTCGTACTCCCGGGGCTGGTAGCCCACGTATTCTTTGGCAACGTGCCAGGCGTAGGCCGCCGGGCCGCGGGTATCGCCTTCGTCGAACCGCTTCACGATCAACGCGTTGAAACCGAGGTCGCTCAGGTGCAGGGAGGGCTTGCCGTTGATTTCCAGCGTGTCAATGGCGTGCACGTTGCAGTCGAGCAGCAGCCGTAGCGCTTCCTCGAAGTCCTGCGGGATGTTGAGGTCCTTGGACAAGCCGTTGCCCGAGCCCTGCGGGATGATGCCCAGCGGCACTTCCTTGTCAATGAGCATGGTACCCACCAGGTTTACGGTGCCGTCGCCGCCCACGGCCACAATGGCGTCGGGCCGGAGTTCGCGGCTCAGGAACCAGATCCGGTTGGCGTCGTCTTCGCCGGTGGTATGAAAAAAATGGGGCTCGATCCCGTGGGTGCGGCAGAACTCCGCAATCCGGGCATCGAGGTCTTCCTTGTCAATCCCACCCGAGATGGGATTGATGACAAATAATAATTTTCGTGGTGGCATACGATTCATGTAGAGTGCTAAGATGCCTTTGTACCCGGTCAAATGCAAATTTATATTTACCAAATTATATGCCGCAATGGCCGTTACCGTCGTAGATACGTTTGGGCCGCAGCGGAGTTAAATAAAAAGCGCGGCAATGGCAATCAATTCCGATATTTGCGTATTATTAGGATTGCC
This sequence comes from uncultured Cytophagales bacterium, assembly GCA_902805615.1. Classification (GTDB taxonomy): domain Bacteria; phylum Bacteroidota; class Bacteroidia; order Cytophagales; family 172606-1; genus CADCTQ01. Next base: position 4,279 of record CADCTQ010000202.1, on the reverse strand, counting down.
GGGGGAGAGTAACCCGGTAGAATATTTTAAATTACGGGCCGGAAGTAGAATAAAAAGCTGGCCGGACGCCCGATAACAGGACGAAACGCTTACGCAGCCGCGAAATCACCCAATCGGGCGGTTTCGCAACCCGGTCCGCCGGACCATTGCCCACTTACGACCCAAACTGCTGCGGCAACCCAGAGAAACGCTATGCCTTTTAAGTTTGAAAATTATAAGACGGACGGCTTCTTCGATGAGATGTTCGACGAAGGCGGCAACGTGCGGCCGGCCTACCAGGCTTTTCAGAAACGGGTGGAATCGCTGCCCAAGGACGAGCTGCTCCGGCGGCAGCACGCGGCCGAACGGGCCCTCATGCAGATGGGCATCACGTTCAACGTGTATAGCGACGGGGCGGGCACCGAACGCATCATGCCCATTGACATTGTGCCCCGCGTGATCGAGGGGGGCGAGTGGAAACGGCTGGAGGCCGGCCTGCGGCAACGCATCACGGCCATCAACCTGTTCATCCAGGACGTGTACAACGACCAGAAAATCCTCAAGGACGGCGTGGTGCCCCGGACGCTGGTGGAGTCGGGCAAGGGTTTTCTCAAGCCCTGCATGGGCGTAAAGCCGCCCAAGGGCATCTGGTGCCACATCACCGGCACCGACCTCATCCGCGACGACCAGGGTGCCTTCATGGTGCTCGAAGACAACCTGCGCTGCCCGTCGGGGGTGTCGTACATGCTCGAAAACCGCGAAATCCTCAAGCGTACCTTCCCCGAAGTGTTCGAGCAGATGCGCGTGCAGCCGGTGTCCAACTACCCCGTGCGCCTGCGCGAAATGCTCCAGTACATCTCCGGCAACTCCACGCCCTCGGTGGTGGTGCTCACGCCGGGCATCTACAACTCGGCCTACTTCGAACATTCGTACCTGGCCCAGCAGATGGGCGTGGAACTGGTGGAAAACCGCGACCTGGTGGTGCACGACGGGTTCGTGAAAATGCGGACCACCAAGGGCTTCCAGATCGTGGATACGATCTACCGCCGCATTGACGACTCCTTCCTCGACCCCACCGTGTTCAACCCCGACTCCATGCTGGGCATCCCGGGCATCTTCGAGGTGTACAAGAAAGGCCGCGTGGCCCTGGCCAACGCCCCCGGTACCGGCGTGGCCGACGACAAGGTGATCTACGCCTACGTGCCGCGCATCATCAAGTACTACCTCGACGAGGAGCCCATCATTCCCAACGTGCGTACCTACCTGTGCTGGGAGGACGACGACCGCCAGTACGTGCTCGACAACATCGAACACCTGGTGGTGAAGGAAGCCAACGAGGCGGGCGGCTACGGCATGCTCATCGGTCCCAAGTCCACCCGGGCCCAGCAGCGGCTCTTCCGGATGAAGATCAAGCAGAACCCGCGCAACTACATCGCCCAGCCCACCATTTCCCTCTCGCGGGTGCCGTCCATCGTGGAAAACCACTTCGAGGGGCGGCACGTGGACCTGCGGCCCTACATCCTGTACGGCGAAAACATTGAAGTGATTCCCGGCGGCCTCACCCGCGTCGCCCTCCGCAAAGGCTCCCTGGTGGTCAACTCCTCCCAGGGCGGCGGCAGCAAAGACACGTGGGTACTGTACTAAGGGAGACAACAACCAACAACGAACAACCAGTTCTATGCTTTCACGCGTTGCCAATTCCATTTATTGGGTGAACCGGTACATTGAGCGGGCCGAGAACTACGCCCGTTTCATGGGCGTCAATTTCAGCCTGGCCCTGGACCTGCCGCCCGAGGTGCCCCCGCAGTGGGAACCGCTCATCATCACGATGGCCGAAGAGAAGACGTTCCGGGAGCTGTTCGAGACGCCCACCCGCGAGAACGTGGTGCAGTACATGACCTTCGACACCCGCAACCCCAACTCCATCCTGAGCTGCCTGTGGGCGGCCCGCGAAAACGCCCGGTCGGTGCGGGAGAGCATTTCGCGGGAAATGTGGGAACACCTCAACCAGTTGTACCTGCGGGTCCGCGACTCGGCCGCCAGCCGCAGCCGCGACCTCAACGAACTCCAGGACTTTTTCACGGAGATCAAGATGGGCAGCCAGTTGTTTTTCGGCATCGTGGATTCGACCATCACCCGCAACGAAGGCTGGCACTTCGGCCGGGTGGGTCGCTTCCTGGAGCGGGCCGACAAGACTTCGCGGTTCGTGGACGTCAAGTACTTCATCCTGCTGCCCCACCCGGCCGCCGTGGGTTCGCCCATTGACCTGTTGCAGTGGACGGCCGTGCTCAAGTCGGCCAGCGCCTACAACATGTACCGCCAGGCGTACGGCGTGATCACCCCGGCCCACATCGTGGAGTTCCTGTTCCTCGACAAGAAGTTTCCGCGGTCGGCCATTCACTGCCTGCGCCAGGCCGAAACGTCGCTCTACGAGATTTCGGGCACTTCGCTCACCAGCCGGTACAGCAACCCGGCCGAGAAAAAGCTGAGCAAGCTGTGCTCGGAGTTTGAGTTCGTGGACGTCAAGGAAATATTTGACCTGGGGCTGCACCAGTTCATTGACCAGTTCCAGAGCCGCAACAACGAGGTGGCTGCCGAAATCCACAACACGTTTTTCGCCCTCAAACCCGTGGCGGAGGGGGTGAAGGTGGTGAGTTAGTCAATGACCAATGACTACTGACCAATGACCTCCTTATGAATACGATTGCGGAAGGTTGGCCGGGAAACCCATTGGGCGGCATTGTACGTACACCCTCCCGGTACTTTTCACGAACCAAAGCCCCTTCGCCATGACCTACTGCTTGGGAATCAAAGTTGCTTCGGGCCTGGTCGCCCTGGCCGACACCCGCCTGACCTCGGGCACGGAATACTCCTCGGCCAAAAAAGTGTCTGTGCACCAGTTGGAGCAGCATTCCATGTTCATCATGACTTCGGGGCTGCGTTCGGTGCGCGACAAGGCCATCACGTACTTCAGCGAGGTGCTGGAGGAGCAGGACCAGAATTTCAACAAGCTCTACAAGGCCGTCAACGCCTTTGCCGCGCAGGTGCGCCGGGTGGCCGAAGAAGACAAAAAGTCGCTCACCGAGTCGGGCCTCGGCTTCAACCTGCACGCCATTGTGGGCGGCCAGCTGGAGAACGACGACGAACACAAGCTCTTTTTGCTCTACCCGCAGGGCAACTGGGTGGAAGTGGGGCCGGGGTCGCCGTTCTTCATCATCGGCAACTCCAACTACGGCAAACCCCTGCTGCACCGCAACCTGACGTACCAGAGCACCATCCGCGACGCCCTCAAGGTCGGCTTCCTCTCCTTCGACGCCACCAAGGTCAGCGTCAACGACGTGGATTACCCGCTGGACGTGATCATCTACGAGAAGGATAGCTTCCGGATGATCGAACACCGCCTTGAAAAGGCCGAACTGCGCGACACGTCCAAAAAATGGAACGAACTGCTCCAAAAGGCCATGACCCAACTCCCCGACGACTGGGCCAACCGGATTCTGGCGAAAGTGAAATAATAACGAATTGAGGGGTGGACCTAAAAAAGCATCGGAAATCATCCCTCTGCCCCCTTCGGCCATCGCACCAACCTCCCCGCAAGGGGGACCGGTAGTGGGCGGGCTGTCCGGCAAGGAAATGGGCCGTACCCATCAAACACAGAACTGATCCCCATGTTGCTCACTGTTACGCACGAAACCCGTTACCAGTACTCCGGCGCCGTCTGGCTGGAGCCGCACACAATGCACCTGCGGCCGGCCTCCACGCCCTTCCAGGTCATCCACGACTTCCGCCTGGAGATTGACCCGGTGCCCATCCTGCTCTCGGAGGGAACGGACGCAGAGGGCAACCCCATACACCTGGCGGGATTCAGCGGCACCACCCAGTCCCTCACCCTGCGCAGTTCGTTCCACGCCGAATGTTTGCTCGACAACCCGTTCGGCTACATCCTCTACCCGTTCGAAGCCGTGAGCATTCCCTTCCTGTACCCCGAGCCCCAGAAGCCCGTGTTGCAGCCCTACCTGGCAGGAGCCCCGGGACAGGGGCCCGTGCGGGAATACGCCCGGCAGCTGGCCGCGGCGGTGCAGTACGACACCCTGGCTTTCCTCGAAACCGTCACCGGGCGCATCTTCTCCGACTTTGCCTACGAATACCGCGAATTCGGCAACCCCTTTTCGCCCGCCGAAACCCTGGCCCACAGAAAGGGCGCCTGCCGCGACTTTTCCCTGCTGATGATGGAGATGTGCCGTTCGCTGGGGCTGGCGAGCCGGTTCGTGAGCGGCTACCTGCTGGGCAACCCCCACAA
>CADCTQ010000201.1 GCA_902805615.1 uncultured Cytophagales bacterium | reverse complement strand
GAGGAGCGGAGTTGGCAGAGGCTGTCATCGTGATGTGCCCGTTCACAAAAATGTCCATTGCCCCAATCGTAACGGGTTTGCAATCCGCCACGATGGTCTCTACAGCAATGCTAACGTTATACTGTACTATTTCCTGGCCGATTATATCTTTACCCGTCAACAGATATATAAAAATTAGTAACGGGTATGTACAAAAGTTAGTAAAATGTCTCCTCATAAATCATCAATTACTTTTGTTTTAATAATTCACGCTGATTTTCCCACTGAAAGCGGTTTGAGCCCCATCCAGGTAAACCGCTTTCATCTTGTAGGTGTAGATCGTGTTGATGACCAGGCTTCTGTCCTCGTACAGACTGACTTCGGCAGATAGCGTCTTGTAGAGCCGCAAAGGGCCGCCCGCCTCGGCCCGGTAGAGGAGGTAGCGTTCCACGTTTTTTGCCGGGTAGTTCCATTGCAGCAGCACCTGCCGTTTTTCCCGGTCGGCGGTGGCCGTCACTTCCTCCATGGCCGGGCGGACGCCGTTGTCAATGCGCTTGGCCGTGATGGGCTTTGCCGGCTCCGACCGCAGGCCGCTCTCGTCCTGAGCGATCAGGGTATATTCATAGGTCGTTTTGAGTCCCGCGTTGACGTCCACGTACCGGGCAACCGAGTCGGCCCGTTTAAAAGCGGCAACCGGCTCCCACGCCGGCTTGTCGGCCGGGCGCCGGTACAGCAGGTGTTGCACCACGTCGGCGCTGCTGCTGTTGACCCAGCGCAGTTCAATGCCTCGGTCGGAGGCATTCACGGCCACGAACACCGGGGCGACCGGCGGCAGTACGTCCGGGCGTTTGAGGGCGAGGGGGGCCGAGAAGCCCGACGGGTTCTGGCTCCGGTCAACGGCCATCACTTTGTAGTACACCGAGGGGGTGAGCGTGCGCACGTTGATCGTGTCCGTGAAGAGGGTATCCCGTACGGGCTCCACGGTTACCTGCGAAAACTCTTCGCCCAGGAAGTTTGCCCGGTACACGCGGTAGCCGTACATGTCCTTTTCCGGGTTGGCTTTCCAGCGCAGCACCACCCGGCCCGTGCTGTCAATCCGCCCGGCGAGGGCAACCGGGGGCGCCGGGGGCAGGCTGTCCATCAACTGCACCAGGACGGGCAGGGAAGTGGTGGTGCTCCCGTGGGCGTCGTGGGCGGTCACCGTGTAATAGTTGGTATGATTGGGCTGCCCATCCAGGTACGTACGGGCCGCGGCGGGTACTTTGCCAACCGCTTCAAATACGCCCTTGGGACTCTGGGACCGCCCGATGGTGAAACCCGATAGCCCGGCGCTGGCCGAGTCGGGAAATTCCCATTCCAGCTTCACCCGGCCGTTTGCCAGCAGCGTTTTCTGTACGATCACCGGGCTGGCGGCAAAGGCGCCCCGGCCCTTGCCCGAAACGGTATCGGAAGGCGGGCTCATCTCCCCGAACGGGGAAATGCCCCTGACCCGGTAACTGTACCGCCGGTTGTTCTCCGGCAGCGAGTCGAGCTTGAACGCGTACTGGGGATCAGGCTGGTTCTCGGGTACCGTGTTGAGGATGGGCAAATCACTGATGGAATGGAAAGAAACGCCCTCGTCGTCGGAGCGTTCCACCAGGAAACTGTTGTAGATCCGTTCGAAGTGTTGCCGGTTCCAGCGCAGTTCCACCACCCGGTCGGCGAAGCGGGCCTCCAGGTCGAGGGGCTTGGGCAAGGGCTGGTGGTCGGCCAGGCCGACGTAAACAAACCCGGTGTCCAGCTTCATCTTGGCGGGTGGCACCTGGGCGTACACCCGGTACAGGTATTTCTCGTCCGGCCGGGCCGTTTTGTCTTCGTAGAACAACCCCGAGAGGCGGGCCACCTCCAGCGACTGGTCGGCGGCAAACAGGGCGAATGAAAAACGGGATTCGAGTTCTTTGGACTTATGGATGATCTGGGTCACGGAGTTACCCTGCTGTTCGCTGAGCTGGAAAGTTTCCCCGTAGAGGGCCTGGGCGGCAACGGCAGCGTACTTATTGCCTTTCACCGCGGCTTCCCACTGCGGCAGGGGCGTGGGTTTGAGGGAAGCCGTTAATACGGTCTTCCGGGGCGTGGTGAGCAGGCTGTCTTTCAGTACGGTGTACCTTTCTACCACGTATCCGTACTGATTGGCGTATTGCCAGCCGGCCGGGGTGTTGGGGGCCCACCGGAGCAGAATCCGGTCCGGCTGCGCCCGGGCAATCACCTCCACTTTGGGCTTTGGTTTGGCCGGGGTGTTTTGTCCTTTGGCGGTGAGCCCCGGAAAGCAAAGAGTTACCAGAAAAAGGACCCGGAGGGTGTAGACGTTTTTCATGCGAATGGTTCAGGAATCTTTTCAGCGGGGTTGAGCAGGAGTGGCCAGGGGGCCGCAACCCCGACGGAAATGCAAAAAGCGGACAGGCAAGGGTAATGCGCTACGCTTGCCTGGCGAAAAGTCTGGTGTTCTCCGGGGTTGCCCAACCGCGTATTGCGGGGAATGAGCAGGTATTTCCTTCAAAGGGTATGGGCGTTGCACGTACCCGAAGGTACGCGTTGCCCGTAAGCAGGAAGGGGGTGGTGTGGGGGGATACCTTGCGCAGGTAAGTTTAAAAAGTATCTTTAATGAGGGTGTAACTGTTCTGGTGCCCGTCGTACCAACTACGGGCCGTTTGCAGGGCGGCCGGGTAGTCCTTTACGTCCAGGTCCCCGCTCTCATCCAACTCCAGGGGGAAGTCTTTGATCACCGGGGCAATGAATTCGAGCACCCGGTAGGCGCACAGGATTTTCTCGTCGGAATCAGGGTTGGCGGACTCGCAGTTGCGGTTGTCGCTCATCATGATCTCGAACAGGTACGCCATGCTGGCGGGCTGGCGGACGTACACCAGGGCCGGGGCGGCCTCGTAAACCATGTCATCGTTTACCGGCACGCTTTTGACCCGTGCAACCACCCGCGCAAGCATTTCCGGGTTGCCCATCCGGGCCAAAGCCAGTTGCACGGCCCACTTGTCCTTTTTGGACAACTTGGGCTGCAACAATAAGTTCTGCAAGGCCTCTGCGTACGCCGGCTCCCCGACGTAGCCGGCCAGTTGGGCCAGGTTGTTCAGGTAAACCGCCCCCGGTACGAGTAGGGCGCCGAGTTGCTGCCGGGCTGAGGCATTAAAATCGGCCGGCGCAAATCCTTGCAGTGCTTTGCTACAGGTGCCCACGATGCCGCTTTCCCGGTCCTGGCAGCCTAGCAGCAAAGCCGCTACGCTTTGCTGGCGCAGGGTGCCGTTGGTGGTTTTCCGGCCGATGCCAGCCGTCAGGTGGAAGGCTTTCGCCCGGACGGCGTAAGCGGAGTCACGGTAGTACGGCTGCAGGGCTTGCAGGGCGGGGGCGGCATTGGCGGCCTGGTAGAGGGGCGTCAAACTGACGCCGTCGGTTTTGTTTGCCCGCGCCTCGCTCATTGCCCTGCTCAAGGTACCCGCCACGGGTGAGTTCGTTTGGCCCAGCGCCAGCGTACGTAGCAAAAGAGCCGTGCAGAGGGTTAACCAAGTGCTTCTGAGTAACATATTGTTCGAACGGTAGAACGCGGAAGGAGTAAGTAAACGTGCTTTCAGTATTTGCCGGGCAAGTCTGTTATCGGGGAAAATACGATTGGAATTCCTGATCGTTTCTCAGGTCAATTGCGCTG
>CADCTQ010000200.1:7969-16889 GCA_902805615.1 uncultured Cytophagales bacterium | reverse complement strand
GGGCACTTCACCTACGACCTCAAAAACGAAACGGAGGCGCTCACGAGCCGCCACCCCGACCGGCTGGGGTTCCCGCCGGCCCTCTTCTACGTGCCCCAAACGCTGCTCCGGTTCGAACCTGACGGCGGGGTCACCATTCATTCCTTCGAAAACCCCGCCGCGGTGTACGCGCAGATCACCGCTACCGAAGTACCGGTTTCCTCAACGGCGCCGGCCGTTTCCTTGCGCCCCCGCACCGCGCGGGAAACGTACCTGGCGCACGTGGAACACATCCGCGAACACATCCTTGACGGCGACGTGTACGAACTGAACTATTGCATGGAGTTTTTTGCCGAAAATGCCCGTATTGACCCGTTGGCGGCGTACCTGGCCCTGAACGACCGTTCGCCCATGCCCTTCTCGGTGTTTGGCAAAACCGGCGACGGGTACCTGCTCTGCGCCTCGCCCGAACGGTTCCTCAAAAAAACGGACCGCCGCCTCCTCTCCCAGCCCATCAAGGGCACGGCCCGCCGGGGCAGCACGCCGGCCGAAGACGAACGGCTCAGGCACGCCCTGAAGCACGACGAAAAGGAACGGGCCGAAAACATGATGATCGTGGACCTGGTGCGCAACGACCTGGCCCGCAGCGCCCGGACCGGCACGGTGCGGGTGGAGGAAATGTTCGGGGTGTACACGTTCGCGCAACTCCACCAGATGATCTCCACGGTGTCGGCCGAACTGCGGCCGGAAGTGCCGCCCACCGAAGCCCTCCGGAACGCTTTCCCGATGGGGAGCATGACCGGCGCCCCCAAGATCAAGGCGATGGAACTGATTGACCGGTACGAGTCGGCGCGGCGCGGCCTCTACTCGGGCACGGTCGGCTTCTTCACGCCCGAAGGCGACTTCGACTTCAACGTGGTGATCCGCAGCATTCTCTACAACCGGTCGTCGGGCTACCTCTCCTGCCAGGTGGGCAGCGCCATCACCTACGACGCGCGGGGCGAATCCGAGTACGAAGAATGCCTCCTCAAGGCCAAAGCCATACGCGAATTGCTGCAGCCGGCCGGTTGGTAAAAAGAATTTACCACGGAGACACGGAGGGCACGGAGGCACACGGAGAAAAGAGAGAAACTGAACCGAAAGGATCGCCACAGAGACGCAAAGAAAAACGCGTACGCCTTGCGGTCTTTGCGTCTCCTTTGCGCCCTTTGCGGTTAAGTCTGTTTTCTCCGTGTCTCCGTGGTAAATCTATTCGTTGAAGGCCACGTTCATTTCGGATTCGCGGACCAGCATTTGCAGTTTGCGGAGCGGGCTGCCGGAGAAGCCCGTGCCGGAAGTGGTGGCGGCAAAGGCCGGGTTCATGCTCATGTCGAGGCCGTACTTGAGGATGCCGGCGCTGTAGAACAGGTTCATGGCGACCGGCGTGCGGTACACGGTGCCGTTCACGACGAAATCGGCGTCCAGGGTCACCGTGCGGGCGTTGCGGAAGTTGTCGAAGTTGCGGGTGTTTTCGGGCATGTACACCCACAGTTGCACCAGGTCGGCCGCCTCGAAGGCATCCTCCGGGTTGGTGAGGAACACCGACTTGAACACCAGCAGGTCGGCGGCGCTGCGCACGGGCTGCACCGACCCCAGCGGCAGCCGGAACTCAAACCGGCTCAGCTTCCGGTTGAAGCGGCCTTCCATCTGGTCCACCCGGTAGCCGTACGACTTGCTGTCGCCCAGCAGGCTCAGTTCGGCGTTGCGGGTGATGGTGTATTCGTTGGCGCCGAGTTGGGCCAGGGCGGGCCGGGTGAAGCAAATGAGTGCCAGGATGCAACCGGCCAGGGAAGAAAGTAGCGTTTTTTGCATGGGCGTAAAGGGGATAAGGGTTGGTCTGGGGAATGCGGATAAAGTACGGCGGTTCGGGGCCAAAGTCAATGGGTCCATCCTTTTTCCCCGGCCCTCTCCTCTACAGTACTCGCTTCCGGGGCCGTTTGTTTCGGGTATCGGGTGAAGGGCCCGGGGGAAGGATGGGTGGAACGGGTTGGACGACGGCAGAGAGGGGCTGCCGCCCCTCTCTGCCGCGTCACCGGCCCGGGCGCCGGATGGGTTGCGCCCGGTTGATCACTTGGCCTTATTGTTTGAGCGTGGCGGCTAACTTCTGCAACTGGGCGGCGATCTGTTCGCGGTTCAGCGACTTGGGGTCCTGCACCAGTTGGCGGGTTTCCTCGATCAGGGGCTGCATGCCGGCCCGGACCTGGTTGTTGCCGTAGGCGAAGCTGTTCTCCAGGGCATTAAGGCCGAGGTTCACGTGGTTTGCCAGTTCGGCAGGCGGCTCCGTTTTGACGTTCTCCTGCGCGTGGACGAAGTAGTTCTGCGCCACCACCCGCTGGGCGCGGCTCAGGGGTTCCTGCAGGGCCTGCGGCGCGTCGAGGTTGCCCTTGCGTACTTTCCCGACCAGCAGGGTAATCTCCCGGACGGCCTCCACGGCGTCCTGCTTGAGGTCGCCCTGCACGTTGCCCAGCTCACCCTTCAGCGAAGCATTGCCCTGCCGCAGGAAGTCGGCCGCCTCGTCGTATTTCTTCTGACCGTACAACTCGAATCCCTTGTGAAAATCCGCGTGGGAAGGCCGGCGTTTTTCGGCCACGTCCGCCATTCCCGTTTCTTCCACGGCATTCCCCGCGAAGGCCGGCGCCTCCAGGTCGGTGGCCGCATCCTTTCGCTTCTCGCAACCCAACACGGTTGCCAGGCAGATCAGCCCGGCTATCCATCGTTTCTTTTCCATGTTTCTCAAAATAGTTGATACCTGGGTGTCTAAACGGAAAAGAAGCTGAATAGGATGCTGGCCGGCGCGCCGGGAGGACGACTAGCGGGAACTGCGGATTCTGAGCACCAGTTGGTCGCGGGCCGCCGCCAGGTACCGCAGCAGGGTGTGCACGAAAAGGATCACCGCCGACATTTCGAGCACTTCCTCCAGGCTGTAGAGCACCGCGAAGTACAGCGTCTGGGGGGTCGTGAGGGAACCGGTCGCATCGGCGTGATCCGCTTCCAGCATCTCGAGCCCCATGGCGCCGCCCACGAACAGGATGCCGGCGAGAATAAAGCGGTTGCGGACGGCAGCCGGCAGGCCGAACAGGAAGTTTTTGATGAACAGAAAGCCGCCCAGCAGCAGGAGGGCGTACGGGATGATCCAGGCGTAGTAAAAGATGCCGGGGAAATTGTACGCAAACACGATCTTCATCATAACGCCTACCCACTCGTGAAACTCGACGGCTTCGTCCACGGACAGCAGCAGGAAACAGGCGCCCAGGAACCGCCAGTACTTCGCCCGGTAGGCGGCCGCGGGCCGGTGGCGGTCCTGCCAGCCCACCACGAACAGCAGCAGGGCGGCAAAGAGCAGCAGGAATGCGCTGAAATACGTGGGCACGTTGGCTTCCGTATTGAGGTCAAAGAAGGCAAACAGTTTTTTTGCGGTGGTTGAGTTCACCTTGAGCACCAGGTTCATGTAAACGCCCGCTGCGTTCATTGCCAGGAGAAAACCCACGATGATCATCAGCACCTTGGCAATCTTCGCGGGGTGTACCCCCAAGGATACTTCGGCCGGCGAGTCAGTATAGTTGTAAAGCATGGCAGTTGAGAGTGGTTATGATCGGTGTTCAGGATTGGTTCGCGGCACGGCAGTACGGACAACAAAAATGCACCCGTTGCGGTCGGCGTGGGTGCACGGGAGTAACCGGCAGCGCGGACCGGCCGGGCGGACAAGCGACCGGGCCGAACCCGCTTTGGCCATCCGGTTACCCCGTCGGCTCCTCCGTGAAGTTCATCATCCGTAAAGTCGCCCGGTGAGGGTTTTGGTAACAGTTCCCTCACCTGGATTTAACAATTCCTTAACGCAGAAGCCGGGGAAGGGTTGGTGCCTGGTCGGGGCGGCAGTAAAAAATTTACGCGGGTTGGGGGGATTCTACCAGCAGGGGAAGACTAATGCGCACGGTGGTGCCCTGGCCCACGGCTGAATCAATGCGGACGTCGCCCCCGTGGAGTTGCACGATGCGGAAGGTAAGCGGCAGGCCGATGCCGTGGCCGGCAATGTGGCCGTTGCGGCCCGCGCGGTAGAACGGCTCGAACACGTGGGGCAGGTCTTCGGGGGCAATGCCGGTGCCCCGGTCGCGGAAGCCCAGGGCCAGCACCGGGCCGCGGGCGTGGATGGTCACGGACACGCGCCGCTCCGGCGAGTACTTGCAGCCGTTTTCCATCACGTTGAGGAAGGCCCGCTTGAGCAGCAGGGCGTTGCCGCGCACCACGAGGTCTTCTTCGCCTTCGGGCAGTTCTGCAAAGTCAATGTCCACGCCGTAGTCGCTTCGCTTTTTGAGCAGTTCGGTGCGGGCCTGCCAGAGCAGTTCGTCGGCGCGGACGGCCTCCAGCGGGATGGTGGCGGCGTCGGCATTGACGCGGGCCATTTCGAGCAGCCCGCTGCTCAGTTCGGTCATGCTCTTTACTTCTTCGAGCACCGAGTCGAGGATGGCCTGGTACTCGGCCGGGCTGCGGTCGTGCAGGCGGGCCACTTCGATCTGGCTGGTGATGACGGCCAGGGGCGTGCGGAGTTCGTGCGAGGCGTGGGCCACGAAGCTCTTTTGCAGCATGAACGCCTCTTCGAGCCGGGCCAGCATGTCGTTGAAGGTCTGGGCGAGTTGGGCCAGTTCGTCGTGGTTGTTGCGGGTCCGGAGCCGGTCGTTGATGTTGGAGGCCGAGATGCCCTTTACCTGCCGCACGATGCTGGAGACGGGACTGAGGGCCTTGCCGGCAAAAAAACGCCCCGCCAGCACCGTCAGCAGCACGCTGCTCACCCAGCCCACGGCCAGGATGTAGCCCAGGCGTTTGAGTTTGCTCCAGCCGTAGCGGTCCACGGCGTAGGCCACGATGGTAAGCGGGTGGCTGCGTTTGTCGCGGTAGCAAACGGCCAGCACTTCCAACCGCCCCTCGCGCAGGTGGATCTCCTCCCCTTCCCGCACCTCCCGCAGGAACGCCGGGGTCACCGGGTAGGGTTCGTTGCCGCTGTCGTAGACGATGCGGTTGGCGTCGTCGTAGATGGTGACCTCCTCCTTGTAGAGGGCCGTCAGGTCGTTGCGGTCAATGCTGCGGAGCAGGTCCACGTTGATGCCGCTCACGTCTTCGAGCAGGTGCACGGTGGTGAGGGCTTTTTCGCGGAGCCGGTCGTAGAATTCCTGTTCGCGGTAGCGGGCGTAGAAAAAATAGATGGCCAGCGAGAAGACGAGCAGGATGGAGGCCACCAGCACGGAAAAGCGGATGGTGAGGGTGGTACGGATCGTCATGCGTCCTTGAGGATGTATCCCGTGCCGATCACGGTGTGGATGAGCTTCCGGGCAAATTCCTTGTCCACCTTTTTGCGCAGGAAGTTGACGTACACGTCAATGGTGTTGGTGCCGGTGTCGAAGTGAATGTCCCAGACTTTTTCGGCGATTTCCACGCGCGACACCACGCGGTTGCGGTTGCGCATCAGGTATTCGAGCAGGGAACACTCCCTGGCCGTCAGCTCGATCCTGCGTCCGCCACGGCTGGCCGTTTTGTTGCCCAGGTTCAGTTCGAGGTCGGCGGCGCGGAGCACGGGCACGGCCTCGCTTTTTTCGCCGCCCCGCTTGTGCAGTGCCCGCAGCCGGGCCATCAGTTCGCGGAACTCAAAGGGCTTCACCAGGTAGTCGTCGGCGCCGGCTTCGAAGCCCGTCAGTTTGTCGTCCACCGAGCCCAGCGCCGTGAGCATGAGGATGGGCGTTGCGTTGCCCTCCTGCCGCAGCGCCTGCGTGACGGCAAAGCCATTGAGGCCCGGCAGGTTCACGTCCAGCACGATCACGTCGTAGGGGTGGCGCTGCGCCAGTTGCCGGCCCCGGGTGCCGTCGTGGGCCACTTCGACCGCGCAGGCCTGCGCTTCCAATCCCGTTTTGATGAACGCCGCCAGCTTCGGCTCGTCTTCCACCACCAGAATCTTCATAGGGCAAAATACGAAAAATAAGGAGAGGGGATGAACCTTGATGGGCATGATGAAAGGATGACCATGATCCTGGTCGTTGCAGTCAATCAGTATGAAAATCCCTGTTCAAACATCCCGGCCATCATTTCATCATGTCCATCAAGGTTCAGACCTTTACCTTCCGGCAGCGGCGGCGATTTCGGGCGGGGTGAAGAGTTCGCAGGAGAGGGCCTGCACGGCTTTGTCCTTGAGCTTGGCTTCGATCATCACGTCGAACGGGCCGGGGGCGTTGAGCTGGTCCATCCAGTAGAGCAGTTCTTCGAAGTCGGGTTGTTCGATGTAGTCGGCGTGCGTGGTTTTGGAGCCGGCCTTGGGCGACGACAGGTGTACTTTGGGCACTTTGCCGCGCCAGGAAGCCACCACCCGTTCGAGTTTGGGCAGCAGGCGTTCGGTCCAGTCGTCGCCCACGTGGTTGGCCTTGTGGTGCAGGATGTCGAAGATGATCGGGGAGCCCGTCATTTCGTGCAGGGAGAGCACATCGTCGAGGTTGAAGGTCACGTCGTCGTTTTCGACCACCAGGCGGGCCTTGGCCGTGTCGCTCAGGTAGCTGTAAAAGTGATCGGCGAAGCGGTCAATGGCCCTGGTCTTGTCACCGTACGCCCCACCCACGTGCAGCACCGCCACCCCCTGCTCAGGGTCGAGCAGGCTCACCAGATGAGTCTGCCACTCAATTTCGCGCACCGAATCGGCCAGCGTTTTGGGGTTGGGCGAATTGAGCACCGTGTACTGCCCCGGGTGCATGGACAGCCGCAGCCCGTTGTCCTTCACGTACTGCCGGATGGCGGCAATTTCACCGGCAAAGGCCGTCGCCCAGTCGAGGGTGAACTGCTCGTGCGAGGCGAACGGGATGATGGAAGAACCCACCCGGAACAGCCGGATGCCGTGGGCTACGTTCCACTTCAAAATCTCCCCCAACGCCGCAAAGTTGACGGCGGCCGTCTGCCGGGCCTGCTCCTCGGATAGTTTCGCCAGCCGGAAGGTGCGGTTGGTGGTCAGGTCAATCTGTACGTTGATGCACGCGTAGCCAATATGCCGTAATTTCATAGCTCAACTCTCCATTCCTTGGTCCATACTCCCCGTTGTACGGCGCGCAGGGGAGCAGGTTACGGGAAATTGCGGGCCTCCCCTTGCGGCCATCCCGCTTTTTTCCTATTTTTTCACCCGATTTTCAAATTGCCGGTCCGGTTCTTGTAAAAACCCCTGATGCCGCCCGGAACCGCTCCGTGCCCGGGTCCGGCCCATTGTTCATTTTTCATTTTCCAATTTCAATCAATCCACATGCAATCGTCAAGACGCGATTTTCTCAAACAACTCGGCCAGGCATCCGCCGGCCTGGGCTTGTACGCCGCCTTCCCTCCCCTGCCGGCCCTGGCGGAGCCGGGCCAAAAAATGTTCTTCGAAATTTCCCTGGCCGAGTGGTCGCTGCACAAAACCCTGTTTGCCGGCAAGATGACCAACCTCGACTTCCCGGTGATGGCCAGGCAGACGTTCGGCATCAGCGTGGTGGAGTACGTAAACCAGTTTTTCAAGGACAAGGCCCGCGACACAGCCTACCTGAAGGAACTCACCAAGCGCTGCAACGACAACGGCGTGAAGAGTCACCTCATCATGATTGACGGGGAAGGCGACCTGGGCAACACCGACAAGGCCAAGCGCAAGCAGGCCGTGGAGAACCACTACCAGTGGGTGGATGCGGCCAAGTACCTGGGCTGCCGCACGATCCGGGTGAACGCCGCCGGGGAAGGCACCGCCGGGGAGGTGCAAAAGGCCGCCATTGACGGGCTGCGCACGCTTTCGGAGTTTGCCGCCAAGCAGAACATCAACGTGATCGTGGAGAACCACGGCGGGTATTCCTCCAACGGGCAGTGGCTGGCCGCGGTGATGAAGGGCGTGGGCCTCAAAAACTGCGGCACGCTGCCCGACTTCGGCAACTTCTGCGTCAACCGCACCAAGCCCGAATCGAACACGCCGGAGGGCTGGGCCAAAACCCGCTGCCTGGAAGAGTACGACCGTTACAAAGGCACCCGGGAACTGATGCCTTTCGCCAAGGGCGTAAGCGCCAAGAGCCACGACTTCGACGGGAACGGCAACGAAACGCACACGGACTACGCCAAAATGCTCAAAATTGTGAAGGATGCGGGCTTCAAAGGCTACATCGGCGTGGAATACGAGGGCAGCAAACTGTCCGAAGAGGAAGGCATCAAAAAAACCAAGGCGCTGCTGGAGCGGGTCGGGGCAACGGTGTAGAACAGATCAGCAAGCTACGGGATTGGGCACCAGCCGGCCCGGCAGGACCTGCTGCCGGGCTTTTTTGTTACCGGCAGGCCGGCAGTGCATCAGGGGCAATGCTCTATGGCAATGCAAGGGACCGCCCTTGCCTGGGCACCGCCCTTGCTTCGACCCACTGGCGCAGGCGTCCGCCTGTGCCTTCCGGACAGGAAACGTCCCGCTTCCCAGCCGACCAGCTTACTCATCTTCCTTCGTCTCACTACTTTTCAGCGCATTTCTTCGCGTGCCGGCTGCGTTGCACCCAGCTTCAATGGTCGAAAAAGGTTGTCCCTCGCCGGGCAGAAGGTGAGACACTTGGTGTGCGAAAGGGGCAAGCGGACGCTTGGGAGGGGAAGGCACAGGCGGACGCCTGCGCCAGCGGGTCGCAGCCTCCAATCAAGCCGCAGTCCCGTAAGAACGAACCATGAGAAAGGCAATTCCTAAGTTCCGGCCAGGATCAAGCCCGGTCTCAATACTCAATACCCAATACCCAATACCCAATACTCAATCCCCCCTTCCCCCGGGCTGAAATAAAAAATGCACCAGCAGGTGCCGGTGCATTTTAAATTCCTAAACCAATCTTAACACTAAGCTGTAGGAGAAGGGCTCGAACCTCCACGAGGCGGTTAGCCGTAGCGCAAATTGTTG
>CADCTQ010000200.1:0-7959 GCA_902805615.1 uncultured Cytophagales bacterium | reverse complement strand
TTACGCTAGGTTTTTCCCGGATTCCCCACCCCCGAGACAGGAGGGCATGGCTGCCAGTTTCATCATCCTACATTGTAACGTCCAACTGCTATCCCGTTGAACGATACAAAACTAGGAAAGGATGCCTCCTCTTGCAAATTTTATATGAAAAAAGGCCAAATATTACAATATTATAAATATAAAAGCCTTACATCAGCAATATTGTCAAAAAACTTCCTTTTCTGCGATTCCCCATTTCGATATTTTCAACGGGCGCCGCCGGGGCGTACTTCCTAAAAAAGCCCGTCGCCATGCCCTTACATTCTAAAATCCTGCTAAACTTTGCCAACCCGACCGGGCTGCAACGTTCATCATCCACCCTTTCCCCCAACCCTTCCAACCCATGCACCAGATTGCCATTTTCGCTTCGGGTTCGGGCAGCAATGCGCAACGCATCGCCGAGTACTTCGCCGGGCACCCGCACGTGCGGGTGGGCCTCATCCTGACCAACAACCCCCGGGCGGGCGTCATTGACCGGGCCCGGCAACTCGACATCCCGGTGGTCGTTTTCACCCGGGAACAGTTCTACGGGCCCGGCGGCGTGGTGGCGCAGTTGCAGTTTTTCAACATCGACTTCGTGGTGCTGGCCGGCTTCCTGTGGCTGGTGCCCGAGTCGCTGATTGCCGCCTACCCCGACCGGATCGTCAACATTCACCCGGCGCTGCTGCCGGCCTACGGGGGCAAGGGCATGTACGGCATGAAAGTACACGAGGCCGTGGTGGCCGCCGGCGAAAAGGCCTCCGGCATCACCATTCACCTGATTGACAACGAGTACGACCGGGGCCGGATCGTGTTCCAGGCGCAGTGCCCGGTAACGCCCGCCGACACCCCGGCCGACGTAGCCCGTAAAGTACAAGCCCTCGAACACGAACACTTTCCGCCCGTGATCGAAAAGCTCGTGCTGGCGCAGTAATTGTCCATTTTCAATTATCAATTTTCAATTGATCTCATGTCCACGCAAAAAATCACTTCTGCCCTCCTCTCAGTCTACCACAAAGACGGCCTTGCGCCCATCGTTCAGCTCCTGCACGGGCACGGCGTGCACCTCTACTCCACGGGCGGCACGCAGGCATTCATCGCCAGCCTCGGCATCCCGGTCACGGCCGTCGAAAACCTGACGGGCTACCCCTCCATCCTCGGCGGCCGGGTCAAAACGCTGCACCCCAAGGTGTTCGGCGGCATTCTCTCCCGGCGGGCCGACGCCGGCGACCGGGAGCAGGTAGCCGCCTACGAAATCCCGTCCATTGACCTGGTGCTGGTGGACCTCTACCCTTTCGAAGCCACCGTGGCCTCGGGGGCGGGTGAAGAAGACATCATCGAGAAGATTGACATCGGCGGCATTTCCCTCATCCGGGCGGCGGCCAAAAACTACCAGGACGTGGTGGTGGTGGCCTCGCAGGAGCAGTACGGCACGCTGGAAGGGCTGCTGCGCGAGAAAAACGGGCACACCGACCTGGCCGACCGCAAACGCCTGGCCGCCCACGCCTTCCGGGTCACGGCGGGCTACGACTCGGCCATCTTCAATTACTTCAACCAGGACCGGGCGGTGGATGCCTTCGCGCTGAACCTGTCGGGGAGCCGCAAGCTGCGCTACGGCGAAAACCCGCACCAGCAGGGCTGGTTCTACGGCGACCTCGACGCCATGTTCGAGCAGCTCAACGGCAAGGAACTCTCCTACAACAACCTGGTGGACGTGGACGCGGCCGTGATGCTGGTGGACGAGTTCCGGGGCGACACGGCGTTTGCCATCATCAAACACACCAACGCCTGCGGGGTAGCTACCGGCACCGATGCCAGAGAAGCGTACCTGAAGGCCCTGGCCGCCGACCCGGTGTCGGCTTTCGGCGGGGTGATCGCCACCAACGCGACGGTGGACCTGGCCGTGGCCGAAGAACTCAACAAACTGTTTTTCGAAGTGCTGATCGCCCCGGATTACCAGCCGGAGGCGCGGCAACTGCTGGCGGGACGCAAGAACCGCATCCTGCTCAAGCGCAAGGAAGTGCCCCTGCCCGGCCACCTGGTGAAGACGCTGCTCAACGGGGTGATCGTGCAGGACAAGGACAACCGCACCGAGGCCGAGGGCGACCTGCGCACGGTCACCGAAAAAGCCCCCACCGACGCCCAGCAGCGGGCCCTGGTGTTTGCCGCCAAGATTGCCAAGCACACCAAGTCCAACACCATCGTGCTGGCCCGCGAAGGGCAGTTGCTGGCCAACGGCGTGGGCCAGACCTCCCGCGTGGATGCCCTCAAGCAGGCCATTGAAAAAGCCCGTTCGTTCGGTTTCGAGCTACAGGGCGCCGTGATGGCTTCCGACGCCTTTTTCCCGTTTGCCGACTCGGTGGAAATTGCCCACCAGGCCGGCATTGCGGCCGTGGTGCAGCCCGGCGGCTCGGTCAAGGACCAGGACTCGATCAACTACTGCAACGCCCACGGCGTGGCGATGGTCTTTACCGGCGTCCGCCATTTCAAGCATTAACAGCGTAGTCAGTGGTTAGTGGCCGGTGGCAAGTAGTACGCGAAAGGTAACCTGCGCGTACGTACTTGCCGCCTGCGACTAACCACTGACCACTTTCCAGGAACCACTCTTTCCCCCCCTTTGTGCAAATCCCTTTTATTTTTGGGAAATGTGAGAAATCCGTCCGAAACAACCCCTTTTTGCCCCGCCTGCCCGCACGCCTCCTCCGGGCAGGTTCTCCACCGGCACCTTAAACGCACTGACTGTCAATCGATAAGCACTGTTATTTGCCGGGTCTCAGGGTGAATATTTTTTGAAAAAGTAAACGCTTAACCACTCCTCGCCGGGGCCCGAAAGTGTAAGTTATCGGGGTATTGTAGATGGAATAAATTATTTCTTCCTAATTACGCAGGGGAATTTTCTGTCCGTACATTTGCGCAAAAAAATAACCGTAATAAAGTAGTAATTTCGGGAACCGAACAATCCTTCAACTGAGCGCACCGCCTCTAATATCTCATGGGAGTATTTAACTTTTTGACCAGCGACATAGCAATTGATTTGGGAACTGCCAACACCCTCATCAGCCACAAAGACAAAATTGTAGTGGACGAGCCGTCCATCATTGCGATTGACAAAACCTCCGGACGCGTGCTGGCCATTGGCAAAGAAGCCATGCAGATGCACGAAAAGACCCACGAAAACATCAAGACGATCCGGCCCCTCAAAGACGGCGTTATCGCCGACTTTACGGCCGCCGAGCAGATGATCCGGGGGATGATCAAGATGATCGAGACGGGCAGCAAGCTCTTCACGCCGTCGCACCGCATGGTCATTTGCATTCCTTCGGGCATCACGGAAGTGGAAAAGCGGGCCGTAAAGGACTCCGCCGAACACGCCGGCGCCAAAGAGGTGTACATGATCTACGAACCCATCGCGGCCGCCATCGGCATCGGCATTGACATCGAGCAGCCGGTCGGTTCCATGATCGTGGACATTGGCGGGGGCACCACCGAAATTGCGGTGATTGCACTTTCCGGCATCGTGTGCGACCAGTCCATCCGGGTGGCCGGCGACGTGTTCACCAAAGACATTCTCGACTACATGCGCCGCCAGCACAACCTGCTGATCGGCGAACGTTCGGCCGAAAAAGTAAAGATCGAAGTGGGTTCCGCCCTCACCGAACTCGACGCGCCGCCCGCCGACTACGAAATCCGGGGCCGCGACCTGATGACGGGCATTCCCAAGACCATCAAGGTTTCCTATTCCGAAATTGCCTACGCCCTCGACAAGTCCGTTTCCAAGATTGAAGAAGCCGTACTGAAGGCCCTGGAAATGTCGCCGCCCGAACTGTCGGCCGACATCTACACCAACGGCATTCACCTGACGGGTGGCGGCGCCCTGCTGCGCGGCCTCGACAAGCGTCTGGCCGCCAAAACCAAGCTGGCCATCCACGTCGCCGAAGACCCGCTGCGCGCCGTAGTAAGAGGTACCGGCATGGCACTTAAGAACATTAAGTCCTTCCGGGCTGTGTTGATGAGTTAAGGAGTTACTGAGTTTGAGCGTTTGAGAGTGGAGGAATGGCGCTGCGTTCCTTCACTCCGGTTCCTGCTAGCTGCTGCATTCGGTTTTGCCCACTCCCTTCGGACGCTCAAACTCCCTGACTCCCACATTCCCCTCCTCCCTCACTCCTACTTGCTCCGTGTTTCATGCAAGGCTTATTTCAATTCATTTACAACTACCGGGCCTTCCTGCTGTTCGTACTGCTGGAGGTGCTCTGCGGGTGGCTGGTCGTGCGGAACAATACCTACCAGGGGGCAGCCTTCTTTAACTCCTCCAACCATTACGCGGCCAAGGTGATGCAGGCCAACCGGGACGTGACCGACTACCTGTACCTGAAAGAACACAACCGGCAACTGGCGGCCGAAAACGCCCGGTTGCAGGCCCAGTACGCCGCGCTGAGCCTGAGCAAGCAGCAGGCCCCGGCCGGCTACGCCCTCGACTCGGCCCTGGCCCGGCAGTTCAGCTTCATTGCGGCCCGCGTGGTCAACAACACGACCCGCTTCGCCCACAACCACCTCACCATTGACAAGGGCTCCCTCGACGGCATCAAGCCGGGCATGGGCGTGATCTCCCCGCAGGGGGTGATCGGGGTGGTGAAAACGTGTTCGGACCATTACGCCACGCTTACCTCGCTGCTGCACACCGACATGCAGGTGTCGGCCCAACTCAAAAAGAACGGCCAGATCGGCTCGGTGAAGTGGGCGGGCGGCAACGCCGGCGAGATCGGCCTCCGCTACATTCCGCGCCACGTGCCCGTGCAGAAGGGCGACACCATCGTGACGTCGAGCTACAACTCCATCTTCCCGCAGGGGGTCATGCTGGGCACCATCAAGGAGGCCAGCAGCAAGGGCGCCGAAACTTTTTACGACATTGATTTGAACCTGTCGGTGAATTTTAACCGGCTCTCTTACGTATACGTAATTGAGAACTTCTTCAAGGCCGAGCAGGATTCGTTAGAAAAAGCCACCATTCCGGTACAATACGATGAGCAGTAGAGATATTATCATCCAGGTTCTGAATTTCTTCCTTTTCGTGACGGCCCAGATCCTGCTGGTGCGCAATTTCGTGCTGTTCGATACTGCCTTCTGCTTCATCTACGTGGCGTTCATCCTGCTGCTGCCCCTGGAGATCGGGCCGGCGCTGATCCTGTTCCTGGCCTTCGGCTCGGGGCTGCTGGTAGACCTTTTCTACGACACGCTGGGCATCCACGCGGCGGCCTCCGTGCTGATCGCCTTCCTGCGTCCGCAGGTGGTGAAAGTGATTACCCCCCGGGGCGGCTACGAAGCCAGCATGAACGTGTCGGCCAAAAGCATGGGGCTCGACTGGTTCATCCCTTACGCGTTCACCCTCATTTTCATCCACCACGCCACGCTGTTTTTCATCGAAGCGAGCAACTGGGGCCTGTTCTGGCCGACGCTGATCAAGGCCGTATGCAGCACTTTATTCACGGGAATTTTGTTACTGATCCTGCAATACTTTAAGAAATAAGTTTGCGTAATTGCAAACGCATCACCTTTCTACCCAGTTTGCTCCATGCAAGAGGAAAGAAAATTTGTAGTCCAGGGCGTCTTCCTAGCCGTCGGTTTGATCTTCCTGCTGCGGTTGTTCTACTTGCAGGTGATTGACGACAGTTACAAGTACGCCGCCGACAACAACGTAATCAAGAAGGTAATCGAATACCCGCACCGCGGCCAGGTGTTTGACCGCAACGGCAAGCTCGTGGTCATCAACGGCCCGGTGTTCGACATTTCGTTCGTTCCCAAAAAGACCAAAATCCAGGATACCGCCAAGTTCTGCCGCGACATGGGCATTACCCGGGGCTACTTCGACACGCTGGTGGCCGCCTACCGCAAGGACTGGCGCGAAGGCCGGGCCGGCCCGATGAAGCCCTACACTTTGTTCAAGCAGGTGTCCACCGTTGACTTTGCCCGCATCCAGGACCGGCTCATTGACTACCCGGGCTTTTCGTACACCTCGCGTACCATCCGTTCGTACCCGCACCAGTCTTTTGCCAACGCCCTGGGCTACATCGGCGAGATCGGCAAGAAGCAGCTCGAAACCCAGGAGGAGCCCTACTACCAGCAGGGCGATTACATCGGCGTGAGCGGCATTGAAAAATACTACGAAAAAGAGTTGCGCGGCCAGCGGGGCGTGCAGTTCGTGCTCGAAAACGTGAAGGGCGTGGTCAAGGGCTCCTTCAAGAACGGCGAATACGATACGCTGTCGGTGCCCGGCCAGACGCTGGTTTCGTCCATTGACCTGGAGTTGCAGAAGTACGCCGAGTGGCTGATGGCCAACAAGGTCGGCAGCATCGTGGCCATTGATCCCAATACCGGCGAAATTCTCTGCATGGTGTCAACGCCCTCCTACGACCCCAACCGGTTGACGGGCCGTGACCTGATGAAAAACTTCGTGCCGCTGTCCAAGGACCCCCTCATTCCGCTCTACAACCGTCCCATCCAGGCGGTGTACCGGCCGGGCTCCATCTTCAAGCTGGTACAGTCACTGGTGGGCCTGCAACAGGGTTCGATCACGCCGGCCGAGCGGCTGCCCGACGTGGGACCGATGGGCTGCCACCACCACTCGGGCATGCACAACGGCCTGCACAACGCCATCCAGTACTCCTGCAACGTGTATTTCTACCAGGCTTTCCGGCAGTACATCTACCACAAGGAAACCGGCAATACCTATAAAGATTCGCAAAAGGGCCTCATGCGCTGGCGGGATGCCATCACCAAGTTTGGCTTCGGCCGCAAGCTGGGCGTTGACCTGCCCAACGAGAAACGCGGTTTCGTGCCCGACACGAGCTTCTTCGACCGGGTGTACGGCCGGGGCAGCTGGAAATTTTCCAACTGGTACTCAATGGCCATCGGCGAAGGGGAACTGGGCGTAGTGCCGCTGCAAATGGCGAACCTGGCGGCCATCATCGCCAACCGGGGCCACTATTACACGCCGCACCTGGTGAAGAGCATTGGCAAAGACGGCAAGCCGGCCCCCCAATTCACGACGCCCAACTACGTCGGCGTGGACAGCAGCCATTTTTCGACGGTGATTGACGGCATGGAAGACGTGGTCAAGGCCGGTACGGCCCGCCTGGCCATCATGAAAGACTACATCGTGTGCGGCAAGACGGGTACTTCCGAAAACAAGAAGGGCAAGGACCACTCGGTGTTCATTGCGTTTGCCCCCAAGCACAACCCCAAAATTGCCATTGCCTGCTACGTGGAAAACGCCGGCTTCGGCGGGGTAGTGGCCGCCCCGATTGCCTCGCTCATCATGGAAAAGTACATCTCCCCCGGCGTGCCGCAGCGTCCGCAACTGGAGAAGTTCGAGAAGTACATGCACGAGCAGAACTTCATGCCGAAGCGGGAAGCGCCCGAAGAAGAGAAGGATGACAAGAAGGCTGACGACAAAAAGGCCAAGGAAGGCGACAAGCAGCCCGAAGACAAAACCAGGAAGGATAACCAGTCTCCCGACAACAAGGAAAAGGTGGATTCCACCCGCCGCCCCGTAGAAGCCGAGCCGCTCGTGCGCCGGGTCAGAAACGACAAAACGCGGTAGGCAGGAAAGACGGCCGATAGCAGGAATCAAACAAAAAGCAAAAAGCGGAGGCGCACACGGTAACGTGTTGCGCCTCCGCTTTTTGTGCTGCATCGCACCAACATCAGACCTTTCGGTTTTCGTGTATGCTTCGCGCCCCGCCTGGTGGATACGCAGTAAGTAGCCAAGTAGTGAGCAGCCAGGCAGTGAGCGGGCACGGTTCGCTACAAGCTCCTATCGTATCCCCGGCAGTGGTGGTGTCGCGGCGCGTGGGCCCGGCCCAATGGCGAGGGGCGGGTTGCCTGGCGGGGGGAAGCATCATTGGGCCTAGCCTTTTTTGGTTCTTTTTGGGGCAATGCCAAAAA
>CADCTQ010000199.1 GCA_902805615.1 uncultured Cytophagales bacterium | reverse complement strand
GCCTGCCACGGACCGTGCAGGCGTTTCTTAACAAAAGCATTTACAATCCCTTAATCCACCTTGACCAGCTTGTAGTGGTACACTTTGCCGGCCGTCACGAGGCGGGCCACGAAAAAGCGGCCCGGGAGGCGGTCGGCGGCTACGGCGAAGCGGTACGTCCTGCCGGCTTCGATGGCCCCGGCGTAGAGGCGGCTCACCCTTTGGCCCTGCCCGTTGTACACGTCAAGCTCGGCGTGCGTTTGGGCGACCGGCAGGCGGAAGCTCACCGTCACCTCGTTCACGAACGGGTTGGGCGCCGCCGTCAGCACGCCGGCACCGGAATCCTCCCCGTCGCCCAGGCGGCCCGCCGCGGCGGTTTGGGCGGTCGGGCGGCAGCCGTCCAGCGTACCCCACTTCTGGAGCAGGGCCGGTACGGCGTCGCGGTCCACGCACACCTGGGTGGCATTGCCGCCGTTGCGGGCGCACACGAGCACTTTGTCGTTGAGGTCACCGCACCGGGCGTCGAGCACCCGCACCGTGACCGAAGCCGTGCCCGTGCAACCGTTCGGGTTGGTGGCCTGCACCGTGAAGGTGTAGAGGCCGGGAGCCGTGGGCGTAAACCGGGTGGTGGCGTCAGACGGGCTGCTCAGGCCGGCCGCCGGGCTCCACGCGAACGTGCTGCCCGTTGAAGTGCCGTCGGTGGCCGACAGGGTCAGTTCCTGCGCGCCGTAGCCGAGGGCAATGGT
The DNA here is from genome assembly GCA_902805615.1 of uncultured Cytophagales bacterium. Lineage (GTDB taxonomy): Bacteria > Bacteroidota > Bacteroidia > Cytophagales > 172606-1 > CADCTQ01. Next base: position 16,208 of record CADCTQ010000199.1, on the reverse strand, counting down.
GTTGGCGGGCAGGCCCGTGAAGGTAGCATCCGTGCGGCCCAGGGCCACGGCCACCTGCGGTACGGCGCCCGTCACGGTCACGGTGGCAACCGCCGAAGCCACGTTGCCGCTCTGGTCGCGCACGGTCAGGGTCACGGGGTTGGGGCCGACGTTCGTGCAGTTGAAGCTCGCCGGGGAGACCGTCAGCGTGCTCAGGTCGAGGCCGCAGTTGTCACCCGAGCCGTTGTCAATGTCGGCGGCCGTGATGGTGACGGTGCCACCCTTCAGTTCGCGGGTCAGGTTACGCGTCAGCACCACGGGGGGCGTTACGTCCTGCGGCGTGACCGTAAAGGAGGCGGTGGTCGTTTTGCCCGACTCGTCGGTGGCCGTGAACGATACCGTCACCGGGCCGGTGCCCGCTACGGCCGCGCCCGGGGCGGGGCTTTGCGCAACGGTGATGGCTTCCGCCGGCGAAACGTCGTCGCTGACCGTCGCCAGGCTCCGGTAGTCGGGCAGCGTGGCCGCGCACGCAGCGTCGAGGACCAGCGTTTGCGTGGGCGGCAACACCACCACGGGGCCGGCGTAATCGGTCACGTTCGACGGGGTGCTTTCGTTGTGGAAGCGGTCCAGGGCGGTCACCTGGTAGAAGTACGTATTGCCCGGGACGGGCGGCGTGTCGGTAAAGGTGGTGGCGCCCACGGCGGTCACGTGCACCAGGTGCGCGCCGCCGGCCACGTCAATGGCGGGGGTTTCGGCGCGGTACACGGCAAACTGCCGGGCCTCGTCGAGCGGGTTGCCGGTGGCGGCGGGCGGCGTCCAGGCGAGCCCGGTGGTGCCGTCGGCGTTGCGGGTCGCTGTCAGGGCGGACGGGGCGGCGGGGGCTTCGTTGTCGCGCCAGGGCATGGCCGGCAGCAGCACGGGGCGGCGGTAGAAGTCGTTGCGCAGCGAATCGCGGAAGCCGAGCCGGGTGGTGCTGCGGAGGCTGCTCGTGTTGTAGACGGCCTGCCCGTACAGGTTGGGGTAGCTGGCGCTGCGGACCATGCGCACCTGGTTGGGAATCTGCGAGGGGTTGGCCCAGTTGACGCCCTGCGCCGGGTCGTTGACCTTGTAGCCGGCCAGGCCGATGTAAATGTGCCGGCCGTACGCCTGGTTGTTCCACCAGGGCGTTACGATGCCGTAGTCCGCGCCGGGCTGGCCGATCCACCAGTACACCTGCGGGGCGAGGTAATCCACCCAGCCTTCCTGAATCCACTTGCGGGAGTCGGCGTGCAGAGTGGTGTAATGTTCCAGGCCGCGGGTATTGGTGCCGATCTCGGGGTTGGTGCTGTTGCGGTAGATGCCGGTGGGGGAGATGCCGAACTTCACCCAGGGCTTGAGGGTTTTGACCGTTTCGTGCACCCGCTTCACGAGCAGGTTCACGTTGTCGCGGCGCCAGTCGCCGCGGTCGGTGAAGCCGCGCGGGTCGGCGGCGTAGGTGGCGTCGTCGTTGTAGGGAATGGTGCCCAGCGGCGCGGCGGGCGGGTAGAAGTAGTCGTCGAAGTGCAGGCCGTCGAGGTCGTAGCGGCTCACCACGTCTTCGATCACGCCCATCACGTAGTCGCGCACGGCGGGGATGCCGGGGTCGAGCACGCGCAGGTTGCCCTGGCTGAGCAGCCACTCGGGGTGCACCTTGGTGACGTGGTTGGGGGCGAAGTTGGGGAGTTGGGTGGCGTTGCCGGCGGCCCGGTAGGGGTTCATCCAGGCGTGAAATTCCATGCCCCGCTTGTGGCATTCGTCAATGGCAAACTGCACCGGGTCCCAGCCCGGGTTTTTGCCCTGCGTGCCGGTGAGGTCGGCCGTCCAGGGCTCGAAGTTGCTCGGGTACAGGGCGTCGCACTGGCTGCGCACCTGGATGTACAACACGTTGATGCCGGTGGCCTGGTGGTGGTCGAGGATGGTCAGCAGCGCGGCCCGCTGCGCCTCGGGCGTCTGGGTGCGGTTGGGCCAGTCAATGTTGAGGTAGGTGGCGATCCAGGCGCCGCGAAGTTCCCGCTTGGGCATCCGCTGGGCAAAGGCGGCAAACAGGGTGAAGGTGAAAAGAAGCGTAAATAATCCTTTTTGCATACGGGTTTTGGTGGTTGATCCCTAAAAAGTATGCAATATCAATAAATAATTGTACTTAGTTTATGGAAATCTTCCGGGCAGCCCCGTAACTTGGGCGACTGTCCCCCGTTCACTCCACTCTTTCAACCCTTTACGCGTATGTCATCATCCCGTCGCCACTTCATCAAGAGCTTATCGGCCGCTTCGGCGCTGGTTGCCGCGGAGGGCGTAGCCAAACCGTTCAACATCATCCGCGACCTCAAAAAGGGGAGCCCCAACGACAAGATCCGCCTCGCCACCATCGGCATGGGCATCCAGGGGCACTCCGACACCAAGGCCGCCCTGCGCAGCAACCCCAACGTGGAACTGGTGGCCGCCGCCGACCTCTACGACGGCCGGCTCAAGCAGGCCAAGGTGGCCTTCAGCAACCCGGGCCTGTTCACCACCCGCGACTTCCGCGAAATCCTGGCCCGCCCCGACGTGGACGCGGTCATCATCGCCACGCCCGACCACTGGCACGACCACGCCACCATTGCGGCCCTGAACGCCAAAAAGGCGGTGTACTGCGAAAAGCCGATGGTGCAGCACATTGACGAAGGCCGGGCCGTGATTGACGCCTGGAAAAAGTCGGGCAAGACCATGCAGGTGGGCAGCCAGCGCATCAGCGGCGCCACGTTCAAGGAGGCCCAGCGGCTGGTGAAGGCCGGCGACATCGGCCAGATCAACTTCATCGAATCGTCCAACGACCGCTTCAGCTCCATCGGCGCCTGGAACTACTCGATTCCGCCCGACGCTTCGGCGCAGACGCTGGACTGGGACAAGTTCCTGGGCGACGCCCCCAAACACCCCTTCGACGCGAAGCGGTTTTTCCGCTGGCGCAACTACCGCGACTACGGCACGGGCGTGGCCGGCGACCTGTTCGTGCACCTCATCACGGGGGTTCACTTCGTGACGGGCTCCATGGGGCCCAGCCGGATCTATTCGTCGGGCAACCTGGCCTACTGGAAAGACGGCCGCGACGTGCCCGACGTGATGGCCTGCATCATGGATTACCCGCAAACCGACAAGCACAACGCCTTCCAGATGGTGCTGCGGGTGAATTTTGCCAACGCCGGCAAGATCAACGACGCCACGCGCATCATCGGCAGCGAGGGCGAAATCAAGTTTACCGAGAACGGCCTGGTGATGACCAAAAAGAAGCTGCCGCAGGCGCCGGGTTACGGCGGCTACGATTCGATGTTTACCTTCCCGGAGGAGACGCAGCAGGAATTCGTCAAGCAGTACGACGCGCAGTGGCCGCCCGAAACCCGCCAGGCCGAGCCGGCCAAGGAGTATACCTTCGATGCGCCCAAGGACGATGACGCGCACCGCAATCACTTCGCCGACTTCTTCGAAAACGTAGCCAAGGGCAGCCAGGGCGTCATTGAAGACCCGGTGTTCGGCTTCCGCGCCGCAGCCCCGGTGCTGGCCTGCAATGAGAGCTACTTCGAGAGCAAACCCGTATTCTGGGACCCGGTGGCGATGACCCGGGCCAAGCCGGCTCCCGCCCCGAAACCGGCGCCGGCCCCGAAAGCTTCGGCCCAGAACAAAGCGCAGAAGTAGGGGGGATCAATTGAAAATGAGAAATGGAGAATGGAGCGCGGCTTGGAAAGGTTGTTATGTATAACTTATTTTAAGTTAAATACAGCTTCTTTCACGCAGTGCGCCGTTTCGTAGAAAAGACAACCCCCGGCCCTTCCTTTTTGGAGCGGACCGGGGGTGTCTGATTGATTATACTAGCCGATTTTACGGGATGCAGTTGCTTTACCAGCCTTCATTTTGGGGCTGTCTGCCATTTTTGGGGGTGCCGTCCTTCCCGATACGGTTTTTGCCGGTGCCGTTCCCGGCGGTGGGGTTACCGTTCCAAACGCTGCCGACGGGGGCACCAAGTCTTCGTAGGGCACTCCCAGTTCGTCGTGGATGCGGCTGACCACCTCCAGGGTGAACGGGTAGCGCCCACCCAGCAGGTTCGATACGTACGCCTTGTCCTTTCGGAGAATCTGGGCCAGGTACTGCTGCTTCTGGCCCTGAGCCTTGAGCCGTTCCCGGATGCGGGCCGTGCGGCGCTGTTCAAACGCCTCCAGGTCATTCACGAGCTTTTCAGCCTGCTCAATCCGTTCCACTTTCTGGTCTACCTGCTTATCGGTCAGGCCGGCGGACCACTCCTCGAAGTTGGGCTGCCCGAAGGGATACTCTTTCTTCTCGTATTCGGCTACCCGGTTGAACAGCGACTTCCGCAACGCCACTACTTCCTGAGGGATTTCTTCTTGAGGATCATCATCGTTCAGGCGGATGCGGCCCCGCAGCTTGCGGACCGCCCGGAGGGCCTGTTCGTGGTGTACTTCATCGTTGATCTCGCGGTCAAGGGCACGAAACTTTTCCAGTTCGTGGTCGGTAAATTTTTTCATACGTCGTAACCTTTGTCTCTCAGGAATGTACGGATCGTGTTTTTGTTGTTCTTTAGCTTGCGTTCGTACTCCTGGTGGTCGGCCACCCACACGATTTCCAGTTCGCCTTCTTTAAAATATACCATCGCAACGGTGCGGTCGCTTTTGGTCAGGTTAAAGATGTATACTTCATTAAATATGCGATCGGCATCCGGAAAGGTAGTCTTTACGTCAGCATCGTTTTTCCAGTCAGCGGCCTGAACACGTTGGGTGAATTCATCAACTGCTTTGCGTAAGGGAGCGTTTTTCCTGGCGAACTTAAACAGAGCGTTCAGACCGACGATTTCCATACGCTAAAGGTGCAGAAAAGTTGGGAAATTCGCCAACTTTCCGGCGCAAGCCTGTGATGCCGTTGCAGCGTATCCAACGTTTGCGTCAATTGGAGCCGATGCTCAGGTTGGCCGCCCCCTCAATAGCTCCAGTCCCGTTTCCAGGTGTCAATGATGTCGAAGGAGACTTTGTAGCCCGTCTGGGGCGGCGTCCGGTTGGACTGCGAAACCACGCCGTACACGCCCAGGCGGAGCCGACGCCGCGCGCCGAGTTTGAAGATCCGCTCCACGCCGCCGAACATTTCCACGTGCCGGTAGCCGTTCTCCCGGAGCCACATCACCCCGGCGCCGGCCACCGTCCGGAGCTTCGTCTTTTTGATGAGCGGCAGGTTGTTGATCATGGCCCCGTTGAAGTGGTGGATGTAGTGCGCCTCGAAAAACAGGTCGGTGGTGGACAGCGCCGTGTCGAGCAACTGGAAGGAGTGCAGCGGATCGGAATACAGGAACGGGTCCGACTGCCGGAAGCGCTTGAGGTCCACGAAGCGCAGGTCCCGGGTGTTGACGAACCGGCCGACCATCGCCGCGTAGCGGGAGTTGCCCAGCGTGCCCAGGGACAGGTTCTGCTCAACGGCCCCCTCGAAGTAGTCGAAATCAATGTCGCTGGTGAGCAGGCCGTTCCAGCCCTTGCGGTGGGCCACGCTGAAGGTCGGGTACCGGCTGCCCAGCACCACTTTCTGGTTGGGTTCGGTCATGAACTTCTGCCCGGGCGTGTAGGCCAGCCGCAGCGAACTGATGAGGGCCTGGTAGTTCTCGAACGCCAGCGGGTCGTCGGGCGGGAGCACCTCGTTGAGCAGGGAAGTCGTGTTGTAGTCCTGCACGGAGTGGCGGTCGTGAAAGCCCAGTTCGGCCGTCACGTAAAAGCCGTTGAAGAGTTCGATCCGGTGGAACAGGTCCACGTGCTTGTGCAGGATGTAGTTGGAGATGCTGAGCTGGTTGAGGTAGGCGTCGAAGCTGTTGACCGAGTAGAACGTACGGCCCATCCGCACCGAGAAGTCGCCGAGGCGGTAGGGGTTGTAGCGGGTCCACACGCTCAGGTTCCCGTTCCAGTCCAGGTTCTTGAGCCCCAGGGTGAATCCCCCGTATGCGTTAATCATCCGGCCGTTGTTGAACTTGCGGAAGTACGACGCAAAAGGACCCAGCCGGAAGCCGCCGATGACCTCGAAGTTGAGCAGGCCGAGCAGGGGCGACAGGTAGATTTCTCGTTTGGTGGCTTCCTTCCGGAAGCCGACGCCGTGGTACAATACCTCGCCGACCGTTACTTTGTTGAAGCGGGCTTCCACCGAATCGAGGTAGGCTTTCGTGTTGCGGGACGCTTCGAGGCTGTCGCGGTAGACAATCACCCGCTGCTGGTCGGCCGAAAGCGGCTCGGCCCGGGTGCGGTTCCAGTACGTCGAATCCCGTTCGTACGCTTCCCGGGTGATCACCGACACCTCGTTGCCGAAAAACCGGGGCGGGAAGGGGTGGTCGCGGCGGTAGTCGTTGTACACCCACACGGTGTTGCCCCGGAAGGCCCGGCCGCCGGCCTTGGTTTCGTAGACGAACTCCTGCCGCGCCGGAATCCAGAGGCTGCCGTCAACCTGCCGGTAGGTTTGCCGGATGGTAAAAGCATCGTAAAACTTGAGGCCGCCCTTGTCGAGCGACAGTTCGAGCCGGTTGATGTTCCAGGTGCTGTCGTTGACGTACACGAGGCCGCGGCAGGTGGCGTCGCCCGTTTTGCGGGGCGTCACGCGGATTTTATGGACCAGCCGGCCGTCTTCGCGGACGGTTTCTTCCAGCTTGAACTTGTAGGAGAGGACGGCAAACCGGCTCACGGGCGAAATGACGGGCACCTCGGCAATGCCCTTGAGGTTCACCAGGTTGTAGTAAAAGTTGAAGTCGGCTTCGCTGAACACGGGGATGAACAGGCCCTCTTTGCTCCCGTACGCCTTGTAGCCGGTCCGTTCCTCCTTGTACCGGTCCGGCGACTGGTAGTTGAGCACCAGTTGCATTTCGAGCAGGTTGATGTTTTCGAGCCGTTCCTGCTCCTTTTTCCTGGCCTCGGCGAAAGGGTCAACCGGCGGTCCGCTCCGGGACAGGTCCTCGTCGGGGGCCTTGGCCGGGGCCTTCTTCTTGCGCGGGTCAATCACCTCAGTGGCCCGCACGTACACTTCGGTGCGGAAGCTCTTGACCTGGGCGAGGAATTTGGGTTTGTTCTCGATCACGTGGGCGATGATCGCGTAGGCAGGGTCCCTTTTGCCCGCCTTCACCACGATCTCGTCGAGGGCCACCGTGGAGGGCAGCAGCCGGATGTCTTTCACCAGGGGGCCGTCGCCGACGACCACCTGCACCGTTTGGGCCTGGTAGCCCACCGAGGAGTAGACCACCGTGTACACGCCCGGGTCCAGCGCCAGGTAGTAGTGGCCCCGTTCGTCGGAGGCCGTGCCGTTGGCGAGTTCCTTGAAGAAAATGTTGGCGAAGGGGATGGGATTGTTCTGGTCGTCGCGCACGTGCCCGCTGATGCTCTGGGCCAGGCCGGCCGCGGCCGGGAGCAGCAACAACAGACTACTGACCAGGAATTGCCGGAGACGGTTCAAGGCGTGGTGCGGGTTTGGTTCTCGCAGAAAAGGGTTTCTCACAGGGTTGCGCAGATTGTATTCTTTCAGGTCCCGAAAGGCTTCCCGCGGATGGGCGGGAGTACACTGACAGAATGCGCGCAGCGGTCGAAAGGTTGCCTGGGGCTTTGCGTAGAAAAGGGCGTGGATTTGCACCGGCGGTAAACCCGTTAAGAGCCGGTTGTGCCCCGTAAATCCGCTGGATATCCATTAAACGTTCATTGCCCCGCTTTATGATGTGCCGTCCCCGTAAAATCTCTGGCAATTCACCTCAGCAGGATACGGTTTGCAAACCCGGTCCTGATGCTGTCCTGTAACTGAATGTTGTCCGATGCAAAGTTGAAAAATTGCCCAAAGAGTAGGGCATCTCCCCCCCATCCCCGCCAAACGCTGAGTCCTGTCATGCTGACGAAGGAAGCATCTTGCACACAAATGAAGTACGGCTATAACGATCCCGGCAATACGGGCTTTTGCCGGGGATGCTTGCAGAGGCTTGCCCGTTTAAAGGCCAGATGCTTCCTTCGTCAGCATGACAGGACTCTGCGTTTGGCGGGCAAACGGGAAGGGGTTTGTCTTCATACCCTTTTCAAATGCTTGTGGGACAGAACAAGGCCCCCGCTGGTTGGAGCGTCCACGCCTGGTGCATTCATCCATTCGTAACGCACCACTACATCGGGCAAACGTGAACGCTCCAGCCAGGCTGCGGAACCCGTAAACCGGCCCCTCCCGCCGCGTACGCCCGTTACTCGGTGCGCAGCGACTTTACCGGGTTTTGCAGGGCGGCTTTGATGGCCTGCACGCTGACGGTGAGCAGCGTGATGAGCAGCGCCCCGCCGCCGGCCAGGGCGAACACCCACCACGAAAGCCCGGTGCGGTACGCGTAGTTTTCCAGCCACCCCGACAGGAAATACCAGGCCAGCGGGGCCGCCACCCCGAAGGAGATCCCCACCAGCACCAGGAAGTCCTTCGAAAGCAGCCGCCACAGGGCCGGCACCGAGGCGCCCATGACCTTGCGGATGCCGATCTCCCGGGTGCGCTGCTCGGCCGTGAACGAAGCCAGCCCGAACAGCCCCAGGCAACTGATGAAGATGGCGAGCGTGGCGAAGAAGGCGGCCAGCTTGCCGATGCGTTCTTCGGCGGCAAACTTGAGGGCGTACTCCTGGTCGGCAAACTGGTAGGTGAAAGGCGTTTCGGGCGTGAGCCGCCCGAACACGGCGGCGATCTTGGGCAGGGCCGCGGCGGCACTCACGTCCGGGCGGATGCGGATGTTGATCCAGTTGTGGTAGTCTTCCAGGAAGAAAACGGTGGGGTTGGCCGCCTCGTAGGGCGACGTGATCACCATGTCCCTGACCACCCCCAGAATGGTGAAGTGCTGGTTTTTGTCCTTCCGCCAGCCGGGCGCCCACCGGACCGTCTCGCCCACCGGGTTGCGGAGGCCGAGGCGTTTGGCAAATGCTTCGTTGACCACCAGGCCGGCCGAATCACTGGCGAGGCCCCGCACGAAATCCCGGCCGGCCACGAAGTCCCACCCCACGGTTTTGCCGTATTCGGGCGTTACCGACAGCGTGCCGCAGGCGCTGGTCATGTCCAGTTCGCGGCCTTTGTAGGAAAAGCCGCCGTTCATCATGGTGATGCGGGTGGTTGAACTCCGGGATTCGGCCACTTCGGCCACTACCCCGGTGCGTTTGAGTTCGCTGCGGAACAGTTCGCCCTTGCCGTAGAACTCCCCCGTTTTCTTGGGCACCATCACCAGCCCCTCGCGGTCGTAGCCCACGGGCCGGTCCTTGGCGTGCCGGAGTTGCCGGTACACGGTGATGGTGCCGATGATGAGGGTCACCGAAACCGTAAACTGCAACACCACCAAAGCCTGGCGGGGAATGACGGCCCCGCGCCCGGCCCGGAACGTGCCCTTGAGCACCTGGACCGGCCGGAACGACGACAGGTAGAAGGCCGGGTAACTGCCGGCCACCAGGCCCGTCAGCACGAGGAAAAGAAGGGCGGCCGACCAGAAGTACCCGTTGGCCCAGGGCATCGGCATCTGCTTGGCGGCCAGCTCGTTGAACCACGGCAGGGCGAGGCCGGCCAGCCCGAGGGCCAGGCCGGAAGAGACCCCCACCACCAGGAACGATTCGCTGAAGAACTGCTTCACCAGCTGCCCCCGCACCGAGCCGATGGCCTTGCGGATGCCCACTTCCCTGGCCCGCTTCTCCGACCGGGCGGTGGAGAGGTTCATGAAATTGATGCAGGCCAGCAGGAGCACGAACCCGCCGATGAGGCCGATCATCCACACGTAAAACACCGGCCCCTCCTCCACGACGCCATCCTTGAACGTACCGCGGAGGTGCCAGTCGGGCATGGGCAGCAGGAAGAGTTCGGGCATCCGGGCCACGCGTTCTTCCATTCCCGGCAGGCGCCGGAGCTGGTTGAGTTCGCCGTCCTTGATCCGGCGGGACACTTCCGCCACGGCCAGCCCGGGCTTCACCTGGGCGTAGACGTGGAGGAACTGGTTGTCCCAGCCCTGTTCGCGCACCCACGGGTTGGCCGACACCCACAGGTCGAAGGGAGCCAGGAACTGCACCCCGTGGAATGCCGTGTTGTGGGGCAGGTCTTCGTACACCCCCGTTACCTTGGCGTGCATGTCGCTGTTGATCTTCACGAACCGGCCCAGCGGGTCGCCGTCCCCGAACAGGGCCCGGGCGGTGGAGGCCGAGAGCAGCACCGACTGCCGCTCCCGCAGGCCCGCCCGGGTACCCTTCCGCATGCGCAGGGTGAGCATTTCCGGGGCGCCGGGCTGGATGAACAGGCCCGTCTTGGACAACCGCGTCTCGCCGGCCAGCAGCGTGCATTCGCCCGGCTCGGTGGACGCCACCACGTGCGCAAAATAGTCGCCGTAGTCGGCCCGCAGTGCATCGGCCAGGGGGTACTGCATGGACTTGCTGGCGTACGGGGTGCCGTGCCGGACGGCCCGCTTCATCACCTGGGCAATGCGGGGGTAGTTTTCGTGGTACTGGTCGAAGGAGAGTTCGTCCCACACCCACAGGCCGTTGAGCAGGGCCACGGCCATGCCCACGGCCAGGCCGAACACGTTGATGAACGAATAGGCTTTGTGGCGCACCAGGTTGCGCCAGGCAATGGTTAGGTAGTTGCGGATCATGTCGGGGTGAAAAAAAGAAGGTTGGGGATACGAATCGTTTCCGGGCCGGCGGCGCCTGACCAGCGGCGGCAGCACCGAGAGCACGGCCAGGCCGTAGCGGAGGCCGGCCCGCCGTTTGCCGTCCCTGGCGAACCAATGGGCGTAGAGTTCTTCCAGGTCGCCCTGCACTTCTTCCAGGGTCTCGTCGGGGTGCAGCCGGCGCAGCAGCCAGGCGGGGAACCGGGGTGGTTTGGGGACGGGATGCATCGGGGTGCGGGGTTTAGACCATGATTCACCTGATTGAACTGATAAATCGGAAGATGACCTTGATTAAATGATTAAATGATCATTTGAGGATGTTATTTTGATGATTACACCGTTGTATCCTGTCGGATGCGCAGTCTCTGATTCATAGTCGTACTATTCGGTTCGCAGGGATTTTACCGGGTTTTGCCGGGCCGCCCGGATGCTCTGGTAACCCACCGAGAGCATTGCGATCACGAGGGCCCCCAGGCCCGACAGCCCGAAGACCCACCATTCCGGGTCCACCCGGTAGGCGAAGCTCTGCAACCACTGCCGGCCGGCCCACCAGGCAAAAGGCGTGGCCACGAGGATGGCAATCCCCACCAGCTTCAGGAAATCCCGCGCCAGCAGGCCCACCAGGTTGCCCGTCGAGGCGCCCAGCACTTTGCGCACCCCGATCTCCTTGCGGCGCTGCTCGGCCGTGAAGGAAGCCAGGCCGAACAGGCCCAGGAAGGAGATCAGCCCGGCAATGCCGGCGAAGTACCGCGACAGCACGGACACCCGCCCTTCGGCCGCGTACAGCGCCTGGTACTCCTGGTCGAGGAAGGTGTATTCAAAGGCAAGCCCCTGGTTGTAGGACCGGTAGAAGCGTTCCACCTGCGCCACCGCCTCGCGTTCCCGGCCGGGGGCCATTTTCACCATCACCTGGCTCGTCCAGTCGGGCACGTTGAGGATGCACACGGGCTTTACCGGCTCGTAGAGGGATTCGAAGTGAAAGTTTTTGGCAATGCCCACGATCCGGAAATGCCCGCCCCAGAGGCTGACGGTTTTGCCCAGCGGGTCTTTGAGCCCCATGGCGGAGATGGCTGCTTCGTTGAAGATGGCCCCCGCCGAGTCGGTGCCGAAGGCCCGGGAAAAGCTGCGTCCCGCCGCCATCTCGATGCCCAGCGTTTCGGTGAGGCCGAAGTTGCCGAAAAGGATGTTGAAGAGGATGCGCTGGTCGGGGCTTTTGCCTTCCCAGTCGAAGTATTCCGACGTGGAGTGGTCGCCGGTGAGGTTGCCCCCCATGCTGGAGGCGTGCACCACGCCGGGCAGGGCCTTCACGCCTTCCAGGAAGGGGCCCAGGCCGTTGCCCAGCCGGCCCGTCCGGGTAAACCGGATCACGTTGTCTTTTTCCAGGCCCAGGTGCTTCGACTGGATGAAATCAATTTGCCGGTACACCACGAGCACGGCGGCGATCAGCACGATGGAGACCGCGAACTGGAACACCACCAGTCCTTTCCGGACCCAGGCTTCGCCGCCCGAGGGGCGCAGCCGGCTTTTGAGGACCGTGATCGGGTGGAGGCCCGACAGGTAAAGGGCCGGGTAACTGCCCGCCAGCAGCCCGGTGAACCCGGTGAGGGCAACTGCCGTGAGCCCTACCGGCGGGCTGAATGAAAGCGACAGCGCCTTGCCGGTAAGCAGGTTGAACTGCGGCAGCAGCAGCGCCACCAGCACCAGGGCCACCCCCAGCGCCACGAAAGCCATCAGTTGCGCCTCCAGCAGGAATTGCCCGACCAGGGACCGGCGGTCGGCGCCCATTGCCTTTTTCACGCCGATCTCTTTTTGCCGCGTGGAAGCTTTGGCCGTCGAGAGGTTCATGAAGTTGATGGCGGCGATCACCAGGATGAACGCGGCCACCACCGAAAGCAGCCGGACGTAGGTGATCCGCCCGCCGGCCACCACGCCGTTTTCGTAGTGGTTGTGGAGGTATTTGTCGGAGTAGCGCTGCACGAACAGCGTGCCCACCGAAGCCAGGTCCTTGGTCCCCTGGGTGGCTTTGAATTTGGCCCGGGCAAAATCGCGGAGCTTGGCGTTGAACCGCTCCGGGTCGGTTCCTTCTCTGAGCAGCAGGTACGTGAAGGGGTTGGTATTGCCCCAGTTCCCGAAGTTGGCCGGGTCCTTGTCGAGGAACAACTGGTAGGAGAGCAGCAGGTCAAACTGGACCGTGGAGTGGCGCGGTGGTTTCCTGAAAACGCCCGACACCCGGTACGGCCCGCTGAATTCGCCCCCTTCCCACGCCACCGTTTTGCCGACGGCGTTTTCGGTGGTGCCAAACAGCTTCAGGGCCAGCTCGTCGGAAATGGCTACCGAACGTTTGTCCCGGAGCACCTGCTGCGGGTTGCCCTGGATGAACTCCCAGGAAAACATGCGGAGGTAGTCTCCGCCCACGTACTGACCGGTTGCCTTGACGCGCGTGTCGCCGAAGGCCACTACCCTGGGCGGGCGGAACATGACGGCCGCCGCCCCTTCCACTTCCGGCATTTCCGCGGCCAGCGCCCCGGCCAGCAGGCCCTGCGTATTGTCGAAGGTTTGCAGGGAGCCATCCCCCAGCGGGAAGTTGTAGAGCACCTGGTACAGCCGTGAATCGTTGGCGTGAAACGTGTCGAAGCGCAACTCGTCGCCCACCCACAGGACAATGAGCAGGGCGCCGGCAAGCCCGGTCGAAAGACCTAACTGGTTGATGAGTACGGTGCTGCCGGAACGTTTGAAGTTCCGCAGGACCAGCAGCAGATGGTGTCTGAACATGGTGAAAGGTGCAGAGGTGGTTTGGGGATACGAATCTCGGTTGGGCCGGCGGCGCCGCACCAGCGGCGGCAGCACCGACAGCACGGCCAGCCCGTAGCGCAGGTCGGCCCGCCGTTTGCCGTACCTGGCGAACCAATGGGCGTAGAGTTCTTCCAGGTCGCCCTGCACTTCTTCGAGCGTCTCGCCGGGGTGCAGCCGGCGCAGCAGCCACGCCGCGGGCCGCGGAGGGGTCGCCTTTGGGTGGACCGGTTTCATGCGCCGCCGAGTTGAAGGGTGTGCAGGGGAACCAGTTGCCAGAGCTGGCTACGGAGCTGCTGAATGTCCTGCAAGGCCCGGCTGCCGGCGGCCGTGATGCTGAACAACCGCTTGCGCCGCCCGCCGCGTTCGGCCGTGGCCCCGCCCAGCGCCGAGGTCACGAACCCCTTTTCTTCCAGGCGGATGAGGGTGTTGTGCACCGTGCCGAAGGTGACCTGCCGGCCCGTCTGCCCTTCGAGTTCCTGGCTTACGGTCGCGCCGTAGCCCTGCCCGTCGAGGATGGCAACCATCAGCAAAACCACTTCTTCGAATTCACCTAAGTACGTTCGTCGCATCGCCCGGGAGATTAGTCTCCATTTTGTCGTACAAATCTCCGACCAATTGTGCGGCCCGGCCGAAAAGTGCCTTCTGCTGCATCTTTTAAGGGAAAAGGCGTTCGGGGGCTGTCCGCTTGCGAACAGCCCGCGTCCCGGAACGAACGCATACCAGATGCAGACCCGGTGGGGATAGGGTTTAGTACGTGATTGGCGAATATGCGTATAACAGGATGGGTGGAGATAGGATGATTTGTAATAGGATGGGGATTGGTTGATGCTGCGTAAGTGGGGTTTGTTCTTTTTGGCATTGCCCCAAAAAGAACCAAAAAGGGCTAGGCCCAATGATGCTTCCCCCCACCAATCAACCCGCCCCTCGCCATTGGGCCGGGCCCACGCGCCGCGACACCATCGGTGCCGGGGATACGATACTAACGCGTAACGATACCAGCGCGTAAGGAAGGGGGCCTGCTCACTGCCTGGCTAAACACTGCCTGGCTACTCACTGCGTATCCACTAGGCAGGGCGCTAAGCACATACAGGGTTTCAACCCTATCCTCAAAAAAACCATCCCCTAAATCATTCCCCAAGTCATCCCTTTTTATCGTGTGAGCAGACCCGCGTCGAGGACGAATTGCGTGCCGGTCATGTAGCGGGCCGCGTCGGAGGCCAGGAACAGAACGGCGTTGGCAACGTCTTCGGGTTCGATCCAGGGCACGGGCAGCAGGTTGCCCGCCGACCGTTCGGCAATTTCCTGCGGCGTGGCCCCTTCCATTTCGGCCAGCCCGTCGTTCATGGGCGTGTTCACGCCGGTCGGGTGGATGGAGTTGACCCGCACGTTGTAGGGCGCCAGTTCGAGGGCCCACGACTTGGTAAGGCCCACCAGGCCCCACTTGGAGGCCGCGTAGTGGCTCAGCCGGTTCATGCCGCGCAGGCCGGCAATCGAGGAGTTGTTGATGATCACGCCCGACTGCTGGGCCATCATCACGGGGATGATGCGGCGGGCCACCAGCCAGGCCCCCTTCAGGTTGATGTCGAGCATGGCGTCCCATTCGGCCTCCGTGAGTTCGTGGGCCAGGCCGTAGGCGCAGATGCCCGCGTTGTTGAACAGCACGTCAATGGTGGGCAGGGCGTCCCGTACTGCCTGCACGGCCGCCGTCACGTCGTCGTCGCGGCGCACGTCGCCGCGGAAGGTGAGGCACTGCACGCCTAGTTTTTGCACCTGTTCGGCCAGCGACTGGAGTTCGTCTTCGGAGCCCATCCGGTAGCCCGGGTAGGCGAGGGGTTTGGCTACGTCGAAGGCGGCAATGTGCACGCCGGCGGCGGCCAGCGCCAGGGCCACGGCCCGGCCTTGCCCGTGGGCCGCCCCGGTGATGAAAGCCACTTTGCCGGCCAGTCCGTCAGTTTTCATGGGGCGTTGCGGGGGTTAAGGGTAGGTACGGCGCCAGGTACTCGTCAATTTCCACCTCCAGGGCGTTGTTGAATACGTTGGTGGCGATCATCTGCCCGGCGAAGGCCACCAGCACCACCACCTGTTCGTCGGTAAACCGCCCGGCCACGGCCGCGTACAACGCTTCGGGCAGGCGGCCCTGCTCGCGGGCCATTTCGCTGCCGAAGTCGAGCACGGTGCGTTCCCACTCGGTGAGTTCGAGGGCTTCGGGCCGCTCTCCGTGGTCAATGATGATGCGGCGGAAAAACGTGGCGCACAGCGGGCAGTTGCTGCCTTCCGACACCGAAAAGGCAAACAGGTAGGCCAGCCGTTCGCCCAGGATGCTTTTCACCCCTTCGTAGAGCGGGTACCACTGCATGTACACCGAAAACGCCAGCGCGGAGTGGCCCAGCGTGGCTTTCATGTTGGTGATGCGGCCCCCGTAGGTGGCTACGTGTTCCCGGAAGGCTTGCGCGATGGACGCCGGCGGCTCCTGCCGGTCAACGGGTTGGATGCGGGACATAGGCGAAGTGGTTTTTAACGCAATGCTGCCCCGTGTACGCGGGCAGGGGCCGTTAAGTTAGTCAAAAGTAGTTAGTGGTAAGTGGTAAGTCGCCAGTCGTAAGTCGTAAGTGGGATTGGGAAGGCGTCGCATCGCGGGAAGGGGTCGCATCGCGGGAAGGGGTCGCATCGCGGGAAGGCGTCGCATCGCGGGAAGGCGTCGCATCGCGGGAAGGCGTCGCATCGCGGGAAGGCGTCGCATCGCGGGAAGGCGTCGCATCGCGGCTCCCCTCCTCGG
>CADCTQ010000198.1 GCA_902805615.1 uncultured Cytophagales bacterium | reverse complement strand
AACCGGAAGTGTTCCAGGCCCAGGTACAGTTCGAGGATTTTGAGTTCCGAGGCCAGCGGCACGAAGTCGTGCTGCGAGTTTTCCATCACGGCCCGCATCAGCCGCGAGAACTCGGAGAGGTACTTGTTGGCCGACCGTTCGTCGTTGCCCGCAATGAAGCTGTTGACCGAGTTGAGGGCGTTGAAGATGAAGTGCGGGTTCATCTGGCTGCGCAGGGATTTGAGGGCCAGCAGCTGGTTGGCGATGCGCCGTTTGCGGGCACTCTGGTAGAGCAGGTACGAAGCGGCAAACACGCCCGCCAGGCCCAGCCCCAGGCCGTAGATGAGGAGGGACTGCTTTTTCATGCGTTCTTCCTTGAGCTTCTGTTCCTTGCGCAGCAGTTCGATGGTTTTGGCGTTCAGCTGCCGGTCTTTCTCCAGCGATTCGATCTTTTTCTGCCGCCCGGCGAGTTCTTCGCTGAAGCGCAGCACCCCCGCCAGTTCTTTCTCCTTCCGCCGGTACAGCGTGTCCATCACCGCCACGTACGACTTGTAGTGCGCCAGGGCCGCCTGCGGGTCACCCTTCAGCCCGTACGCCTCCGACAGGCCCCGGTAGGCTTCGCCCTGCCGGTCGAGGCGGCCCAACTCCCCCGACAGCGCGAGGCTTTTGCGGAGGTAGGGAATGGCCGCGGCGGCGTTCCGTTGTTCGAGGAAGAGGCGGGCCACTTCCAGGTACTCGTCGTTGAGGGCCGCCCGGTTGTTGCTCTTCAGGTGCAGGGCAATGGATCGGCGGCGCACGGCCAGTTCCTGGTCGTACCGCTTTTCCAGCCGGTACACCTTGCCGATCATCTCATTGGACTCGGTAAGCGTGTTGTCGTCGGCCAGTTCGCCGGCCAGGTTCTGGGACTTTTCGTAGTAGTCGAGGGCCTGTTTGGTTTTTTCCTGCTTCAGGTAGAGGTTGCCGATGTGGTTGTTGGCGTCAATCACCCCTTTGTCGTTGCCCCGCTGCTCTTCGAGCTTGAGCACCTCCTGGTACCCCTTGAGGGCCAGGTCTTCCTTGCCCTGTTTGGCGTGCAGGCGGGCCGTGGCCGTTTTGGCCCGCACCACGTCTTCGGACCGGCCGGTGGCCGCCGCTTCCTGCTGCACTTCGTCCCACCGGGCCAGGGCGGCGGGGTAGTCGCCGCCGGCCTCCAGGGCGTCGGCCAGGCGTTTTTTGACCGGGTACGCCAGGTCGTGGTGGCCCGCCCGCCCGAATACTTCCAGCGCCTTGCGGTAGTTTTCGGCGGCCTTGCCGTAGAGGGCCTGGTCGTAGTTGATGTCGCCCAGCGTCTGGTAACTGACGGCCTCGCCCCGCAGGTTGTTTCCACTGATGCTCAGGGCCAGCGCCTCGGCCACGTAATCCAGGGCTTTGTTGGGGGCGGTGGCCCGGGCGCCGTCGGCCATTCGCAGCAAAAGGTCTACCCGCAATTCGGCATCAGCCTTGCCGGCCCGCTTCCGGGGGGCCGCGTTCTTGAGCGTCGGCTTCGCCTCCACCTCCTCAGCCTCTGGGCTCTCTTTTTTGCCCTCACTGCCCTTCTGCGCCCGGAGCGGGGGGCAGGCCAGCAGCAGGCAGAGGAGCAGCAACGGGTAGAGCGTCAGGCTTTTCATTCTTTAAAAATACGCATTCGGGCCGTACGCGGGACGGGGGCCGGCGGCCGGGGACGTAATAAAATTTCCCTCAGGCAACCATAGCCTTCCCTCAGTGAAAGGCGGCGTTCCCTAAGTTGTGCTTTTCCCGCGTGCAATAGCCGGTTAGTTTGGTGGCATTCACCCTAAACGGCATTCCCATGAAGTTTCGCAGCGTACGCAGCATCCTCTTTTCCGCCCTCCTCCTGTTGGGCGTGGCTTTCATCGGTTACGCGTTCCGCCCGGCCGGAACCGCATCCGCCGCATCCGCTCCGGCACCGGCTGCCAGCCCCGCAAAGGCCGCCAGCCCCACCAAAAAGATCAAAATTGCCCTGCTGCTCGACACCAGCAACAGCATGGACGGGCTCATTGACCAGGCCCGGGCGCAACTGTGGACGATTGTGGAGGAACTCGCCAAGGCCAAGTACGACGGCGGCAAACCCCAGGTGCAGATTGCCCTCTACGAGTACGGCAACGACCGCCTGCCGGCTTCGGAAGGCTACATCCGCATGGTGACGCCCCTCACCGACGACCTCGACAAACTCTCGGCGGACCTGTATTCGCTCACTACCAACGGCGGCAGCGAGTTCTGCGGCTACGCCATCCGGACGGCCTGCCGGGAACTCGACTGGTCGGCCGACGGCGACGACTTCCAGGCGATCTTCATTGCGGGCAACGAGCCGTTTACGCAGGGAGGGGTTTCCTACAAGGAAGCCTGCGCCCTGGCCAAAAGCAAGCACGTCGTCGTGAACACGATCCACTGCGGGGGGTACGACGAAGGCATCGCCACGTCCTGGAAAGCCGGCGCCGACCTCACGGGCGGCAACTACATGAGCATTGAGCAGGACCGCAAAACGGTGTTCATTCCCTCGCCGTACGACCCCAAGATCGCCGAACTCAACGCCCGCCTCAACCGCACGTACCTCGAATACGGCAGCCAGGGCAAGGCCAAAAAAGAGAACCAGGAATTGCAGGACAACAACGCGCGCCGCTACGGCCAGGAGAACACGGTAAAGCGGGCCCTTTCCAAGAGTACGCACATCTACAAAAATTCGACCTGGGACCTGGTGGACGCCGCCGCCGAAAAAGAGTTTGACGTGGAGAAGATCAAGACGGAGGAACTGCCGGACGAAATGAAAACGATGAACGCCCCGCAGAAAAAGCAATACATCGCCACCAAAAAAGCCGAACGCGAAGGGATCAAAGCGGAGATCGGCCGCCTGAACGCGCAGCGGGAGGCCTACATTGCCAAAAGGCAAAAGGACGCCGGCGACGACAAGACGCTCGACAAGGCCATGCTCCAGTCCATCCGCAAGCAGGCCGCCACTAAGAAGCTTACTTTTTAAGGAGCGAGGAGCGAGGAGTGAGAAGGCAGTACACGGACTGTTCCGTTTCAGCCGGGTAAATTCGTGCCCATGCTTCTCACTCCTCGCTCCTCACTTCTCGCTCCTTTTACTTCGTGGTGAATTCTTCATAAAAATTCGACTCGTTTCACTAAAAAACGCTACTTTCATTCCAAAGGGAAGCGGAGCGGCGGGAACTGTAGGCATTACCCGTCCGTACAAGCGCAAAGATTGACCTGATCGTCTAACCCGTAATCCCCGCGGCAATTGCTCTACTATCTTTTCGACTACCTTGAACGGCACTTCAACCTGGTGGGCGCCGGCGTGTTTCGCTACATCTCCTTTCGGGCCGGCATGGCCGTGATCCTTTCGCTGGTGATCGGCACGGTGTTCGGCAAACGGCTCATCAACGTGCTGCGGCGGTTGCAGGTGGGCGAAACGATCCGCGACCTGGGCCTGGAGGGGCAGCTCCAGAAAAAAGGCACGCCCACCATGGGCGGGCTCATCATGATTGCGACCATCCTGGTGCCTACGCTGCTCTTTGCCCGCCTCGACAACGTGTACGTGGTCCTGCTGCTGGTTTCCACCGTGTGGCTGGGGCTCATCGGCTTCCTGGACGACTACATCAAGGTGTTCAAGAAAGACAAAGACGGCTTGCAGGGCATCTTCAAGGTGATCGGCCAGATCGGGCTGGGCCTCATCGTGGGCCTCACGCTGTACTTCCAC
>CADCTQ010000197.1 GCA_902805615.1 uncultured Cytophagales bacterium | reverse complement strand
TTGCGGAAGGAGAGGTCCAGCGAGTAGTACCCGCTGAGCACCTGCATTTTGGCGTCGTAGTTGTAGGCCCTGATCGGGTTGCGGGAGTTGGCGAACGTGTACAGGCCGGGCACGTTGAGGTAGTCGGTGGTGGTAAAGGCCGAGTTGAAGTTCCAGGTGCGCAGGTTGCCCCCGGCCCAGGCTTTTACATTGAAGTCGGGACCCACGTTGCGGTCAAACTTGAGCAGCACGTCGGTGTTGTTTTCGAACAGGTTGCGCCGGTCTTCGCGGTAGTCGCCGAGCCGTTCGTCGCGGCCGTAGGTGCCCATGGACACGGGCAGTTTCTCGTTGCGGAACAGGTCCCAGGTGGTTACCTGCGTGCGGCCGCTCACTTCGAGGAAACTGGTGAGTTTGTAACGCACCGAGGCGTAGCCGTACAGGTCGGTCTTGCGGTGCCCGCGCAGCCATTCGTAGGCCATGAAGTAAGGGTTGTTGTAGCGCTGGTACTCGGCGTAGACCTGCTGGATGCCCTCCTTGCCCGGCTGCCAGTAGTTGCGCATGTCGTCCACGTTCCAGTCGGCGCCGCCCCAGGTCACCATGTTGTAGATCATGCTGTTGGGGCCGTAGTTCACGTCGGGGTAGTTGGGCGTGAACTGCCGGTTGTAGTTGAGGTTGGCTTCGAAGCGCAGCCGGTCGGAGAAGTTGTAGCCGGTGGTGACGTTGAAGTTGACGATGTTGAGTTTGGTGTTGGGCACGATGCCCTTCTGGTGGACGTACGACGTGGAAAAGCGCAGGTCGTACTTCTCGTTGCCGGCCGACACGGCGGCGTTGTGGGTGGTGAGCACGCCGGTTTGGAGGTAGCGCCGCAGGTTGTCTTTGCCGCGGGGAAGCCAGGGCGTGGGCGTCCGCACGCCGGTGACCGGGTCCACGGGGCTGTCGTACTGGGGCAGGAGGCGGCCGTCGAGGGGCGGCCCCCAGATGTCGTAGTCGCCGTCGTTCTTGCCGCCGCCGCGGCCGTCCACGAACTCGTACACGCCGTGGTCGCCGGGGCCGTATTCGTCCTGCACCTCCGGGATGGCCAGGAAGCCGCGGTCGAGCATCGTGCTCGAATTGACTTCCACCGAGAAGCCCCGGGGGTCGCGGGTGCCCCGCTTGGTGGTGATGAGGATGGCCCCGTTCTTGCCGCGGAAGCCGTACAGGGCCGACGCCGCCGGGCCTTTGAGCACGGTGTAGGTTTCAATGTCGTCGGGGCTCAGGTTCCAGGTGTCGGAGTTGATGGGCACGCCGTCCACCACGTACAGCAGGTCGGTGTTGCCGCGGAGGGCCACCTGCGGCCGGCGGAGCAGTTCGGGCGAAGCCCCCACCGTGAGCCCGGCCACCTTGCCGGCCAGGGCGTTGATCGGGTTGGGTTCCCGGGCCTTGACCAGGTCCTGGCCCTTTACCTCCTGGATGGCGTAGCCCAGCGTTTTCTTGTCCTTGGGAATGCCCAGCGCCGTGACCACCACTTCCGACAGCGATTCCACGTCTTCGGCCAGCCGGACGTCAATCACTTCGCGGTCGCCGGCTTCCACTTCCTGCGAGGCGAAGCCGATGAACGAATAGACCAGCGTTTGGCTTCCCGCCGGGAGGTTGATGGAATAGTTGCCGCCCCCGTCGGCGGTGGTGCCCACGGTGGAGCCTTTCACGATCACCGATACGCCGGGGAGCGGGCTGTCGTCGCCGGCCGTGGTAATTCTGCCCCGCACGGTGCGGCCCTGCGCCGCGGCCAGGCCGGGCAGCAGCAGCAGCCCCCACAACAGGAGTGGGCTCCAGGACCGGCGGCGGCAGGCGTTTTGTAAATGGTTTTGCATAGATGGGAAGGGTTTGGTTGGGAGTGAGATTCCAATTGGGCAAAAGAAGTCCCCCGCGATCCGGAGATCGCCGCGCAAGACCCGCGCAGGAGGACGCACCGGGCTTCGGATTCCACCGGAATGGTTGGCGCAGTTCCGGTTTTTTCGTTCAGCCCGGCGCAGCGGGAATGCAGGAATGCGGGATGGTTTTACATGCGGATGTGCAGGGTGACGTTGGCTGGTTGCCCGCCCGGTTTCGAAGCGTGACTTTGCGTGGCCGTTTCTTACGTGACTTCCCGGGCGAGAGGCGCCGGAATGCGTGTTTCGCACGGATGAACTGCCGCCCAAAACTAGGCACCAGACGTTGCGTTCATTTCATCCACACTTTACCTTTCTGTTAAATAAGCCCTTTTGGATGTTACCCGGTTGAGAATAAGGCGGCATTGTGCTACTATTGATGCCGCGGACGGCCCGGCGCGGCGGGTGCCGGGGCGGTCTTTTCGTACGTGTCACCCGGTCCGTTCACCCTCTTCTGCTTCCCTATGAATCAACTGCAAAGCGCCGACGCGGCCGTGATTGGCGGCGGGATCATCGGCCTGGCGACGGCCTACCACCTGGCCCGGCGGGGACGCAAGGTGGTGCTGTTTGAACGCAACACCGGAGCCGTGGGCGCCTCGGTCCGCAACTTCGGCCTCCTCTGGCCCATCGGGCAACCCCCCGGCGTCGCCTACGAACGGGCGTTGCGCAGCCGGGAAACCTGGCGGGAACTGGCCCGGGCGGCCGGCTTCGGGCTCCACGAAAACGGGTCGCTGCACCTGGCCTACGCGGCCGACGAATGGGCGGTGCTGGAAGAATTTGCGGCCACGGCGGCCGGGAACGGCTACGGGGGTTGCGGGTTGCTGTCCCCGCGGGCCGCCCTCGAAAAAAGTCCGGGCGTGCAGGCGGCCGGCCTGCGGGGCGCCCTGTGGAGCCCCTCCGAAATGACCGTGGACCCGCGGGAAGCCGTGGCGGCGCTGCCCGCGTACCTGGCCGGAAAGTTCGGGGTGACGTTCCGGTTCGGCACGGCGGTGAACGGAATTGATTTTCCCGGCATCCGCACCAGGGACGAACGGTGGCGGGTGGGGGAGGTGTACGTGTGCGGCGGCGCCGACTTCGAAACGCTGTACCCGGAAGTGTTTGCGGGGCTGCCCCTCACCCGGTGCAAGTTGCAGATGATGCGCACGGCGCCCCAGCCCGGCGGCTGGCGGCTCGGCCCCACGCTGTGCGGCGGCCTCACGCTGAGGCACTACGCGGCGTTCCGGCACTGCCCGTCGCTGGCGTCCCTCCACGAACGGGTGCGCCGCGAGCAGCCCTGGGTGGACCAGTGGGGCATCCACGTGATGGTGACGCAAAACGGCGCCGGCGAACTGGTCATCGGCGACTCCCACGAATACGGCCTCTGCCCCTCGCCGTTCGACCAGCCGGCGATTGACCAGCGCATCCTCGAATACCTGGTTACGTTCGCCCGGGTGCCCGACCTGCGCATTGCCCAGCGGTGGCACGGGGTGTATCCCAAACCCACCAACGGGGCCACCGAACTGGTGCTGCACCCCGAGCCCGGCGTCACGATGATCAATGGTCTCGGCGGGGCGGGCATGACGTTGTCGTTCGGGCTTGCCGAGGAGGTGATTGCGGGCACGTACGCACCGCCGGAAGGGGGTTTCCAAACAAAGTAACGGGAAACGCCAGGCCGTGCAAAAGCCGGTTCGAACGCAACCGGCCTACGATTAGGACACTTTTGCAGAAGAGTCATAAAAGACCATCCCGAGCCGTCAGTGAGACACTGACGGCGGCGGGGGGAGCTTTGTGGAGGTAGTTCCGTGCCGTTGTCAGTGTCTCTTGCTGCCGCGGTCAGTGTCTGTATGTGATCAGCGCCCTGCCTAGTGGATACGCAGTGTGTGGATACGCAGTGAGCGGGTACGGTTCGTTACGAGGCCGTATCGTATCCCCGGCACCGGTGGTATCGCGGCGCGTGGGCCCGGCCCAATGGCGGGGGGCGGGTTGCCTGGCGGGGGGAAGCATCATTGGGCCTAGCCTTTTTTGGTTCTTTTTGGGGCAATGCCAAAAAGAACAAACCCCACTTACGCAGCATCAACCATTCACCATCCCATTACAAACCATCCTATCTCCAACCACCACATTACCACCCAGCACATTACCACCCAGCACATTACCACCCATCACCAACCCTAAGCCCCTCAAATACGCCCATACGCTAATTACATACTCGGACTACCCCTTTTTACGGGCAAAACTTGGTTTTGCATCCGGTGGCCTTGCCCGGATGCTTGCAAAACCTCTCCATTCGGAAGGCTACCCCCAGTGCGTACCGGTACTGGCCCTTACCCCAATCCTCCGTCTGACCATACTGCCTCCCGTCCAACGCGAATCACGTCCTCCACTTACGGCTTTCTGATGCGTTTTGAGAAAGTGGTCATGATCCTGAAAAAAAAGCCCGCAAACGATTAGATTCGTCCATGAGTCAACATCTGTCGGGTGCGCTGCTTTTGACGGCCCTGCGGGATGATCCCCATACGCTGGTATTTGTGATGGATCCCGCCGGAAACTTACTGGAAACCAACCAGGCCTTTGCCCGGATCACCGGTTACCACCCGGCGGGACCGGGGGAAAAGCGGCTTTGGGACTTCCTGGCCGCGGAGGATGCCGAAAAGACGAAAAACGCCCTGGCCCGGGCGGCCCCGCATCTTTTCTCCCAGCAGTGGCAAAGCCCGCGGGGCGGCAACGTTCACGTGGATTGGTCCGCTTCCCCCTTCGTGGACGAGTCGGGCGGGCCCCGCCTGCTCGGCATCGGCAAGGAAGTAACGGCCTACCAGGAAAAGATTGCGCACCTGTCGGGGAAGGAAGCCTGGCTGGACCGGATCCAGACCATCGGCAACATCGGCTACTGGGAGCACCACCTGGAGGAGAACATCATGCGGTATTCCAAACAGACGGCCCGGATCTACGGCCTCTCGCCGGACCACGACGTGGTGGCGCACCAAGAGCTGGGCATCAACCTGCTCGAATCGCCTTACACGATGGAGGTGCTGATGCAAATGATGGCGCCCCCGGACCGGGAAAAATTCCGGATTGCCCTCCGGGCGGTACTCGAAGCCCGGCTGCCGTACGAGTTGATGTATTCCCTCCGGATCGAAGGCAAGCTGCGGCGCATCCTGGCAAGCGGCGAGTTCGTGAGGGACCAGGCCGGTAAGGTGACCCGGGTAATGGGCGTTTCCAAGGACATTACCGAACAGTACGAATACGAAAAACAGTTGCAGTACAAGGAGAAGCTGCTCGATTCGGTTTCCGAAGCCATTGTCGCTACGGATGTAGACTTCAACATTACGGGCTGGAACAAAGGAGCAGAACGGGTCTACGGGTGGAAAGCAGAGGAAGTGATGGGAAAAGATGCCCGGACCATCCTGCAAACCGCTTTCCCAAACGGCGTGCCGGCCGACGCCGCCCTGGCGGAACTGCTCGAAAAAGGATTTTTCCGCAACCGGGTGCTCCAACGCCGGAAAGACGGAACAACCCTGCGGACTTTCTCCAATTCGAGCCAATTGCTCGACGAAAAGCATGAATTGATCGGATTTGTAGGCCTCAACCAGGACATCAGCCACCTGGTGCAACTGGAAGAAAACATCCTCAATTACCAGGCACAGCTACAAATTATTATTGATAACAGCCCGGACAGTATTTTTCTCACCGATACGGAAGGCAACGTCTTGGTCAGGAATAATACCTTTGAAAAAGTATTCCAGACCCGTTTTGGCATTCTGCTCAGCAAGCAGATCAAAATTCCGGAGATTTTTCCCCATTACCTGCGGGCTTCCGCGCAGAATCATTTAAACCGGGCGTTGGAGGGACATACGCTTGTGGTTGAACAATCCTACCTGGATAAGAACGGAGAGACCCAAACCATGGAGCTGACCGCCTGTCCGATTTTGGGTCTGGACGGAGCGGTGAACAGTGTCGTTTTTTACGGCAAAAGCATTACCCTGCGCAAGAAAATGGAAGCGCAAACGCTGCTGGATACGGTGGAAGCCCAGAAGAACCGGTCGGCTTTGCTGGTGGAAGGGCAGGAGCAGGAGCGGGCCCGCCTGGTCAAGGAACTGCACGACGGCATCGGGCAGATGCTCAACGTGCTCAAGCTGAAGATTGACTCCTGGCTCGGCAAGCCCGGGGCGCAGGCGCAGGAACTCGCCGGCATCTCCGAATTCACCGGCCTCATCATCGCCGACATCAAGAACCTGGTGCACGACTCGATGCCCTACCAGCTGGAGCACCTGGGGCTGGCCGGCGCCATCCGCAACCTGGTGTCCCAGTACGAATTGCAGCAGAAACTCGACCTCCGGTTCAACGTGTGGGTGAACGTGAAGGACCAGCGTTTCGGCAAAGGGATCGAAATGTTCATCTACCGGGTGCTCCAGGAATGCCTCCACAATGCCGTGAAGCATTCGGGCGGCGACCTCATCACGGTCCAGCTCACCCAGCTCGAAGGGGAACTGCTGCTGATGGCCGAAGACAACGGCGCCGGGTTCGACCTGGCCGGGGTACTGCGGCAGAAGCAGTCGCCGGGCGGGTTAAGGAACATCATGGAGCGTTGTAACCTGGCCGGGGCGGACCTGGAAATAGACACGCAGCCCGGGCACGGTTGCACGATCAACATCAAGGTGCCGCTCTGACCGGCGACGCAGCCCGGCGGACGACGGGGCCGGATTCATTTTAACGGATGCCGTAAAACCTAATGCCGCCCGCACCGGTTTAGAGCACTGAGTGGCGCGGTGCCGCCGGGCCGGTGCGGCAACGGAGGTGAATGCCCGGCCCCGGTTGCCCCCTTACGATCAAAGTACCCTTATGACCCCAACCCCCAGAATCAGCGTAGTGATCGCCGACGACCACGCCATATTGCGCGAAGGCCTGGTCAAACTCCTGAGTGAATACCCGGACGTTGAGGTAGCAGGGGAGGCCGTGGACGGCCACCAGGCGCTGACCCTGGTGGAAAAGCTCCGCCCCGCCATTCTCATCTCCGACATCAACATGCCGCACGCTTCGGGCTTTGTGGTGCTGGAACAGATCGTCGCCCGGGCGCTGCCCACCAAGGTGCTTTTCCTGACGATGCTCGACGCCCAGGAATTCGTGTTCAAGGCCGGCGTGCTGGGCGCCGCCGGGTATCTTTCAAAAGACACGGTAAAGACCGAACTGGTCGCGGCCATCCGGGCCATCGGGGCGGGCACCACGTACTACGGGCAAAGCCTCATGCACAAGATCATCAGCAGTCCGCACGCGTTCCGGGCCGGCAACCCGGCCGAGAAGAAGCTCCACGAGTTGCTCAGCCCGCGGGAATTTGAGATCCTGCACCTGGTGAGCCAGGGGTTGAGCAGCAAACAGATCTCCGAAAAGCTTTTCATCAGCGAACGCACCGTGGCCAACCACCGGCTCAACATCACCAACAAATGCGGGGTCAAAAACACCGTGGAACTGGTGAAACTGTACCTCCAATCCACGGGCTCCCTCTGAGGGCGGCCGCTGCTTTCCCGGGAACGCGCTAACTTTTCCGGGCCAGCCATTGCGCCGCGCTGGTGAGGTTGAGGCACGGAAAAAATGCCACGTTCCCCGACCACGCCCCGGGCGTCGGCACGCCGGCGCTCAGCGGGCTGTGCACGAAGGCCAGTCGCTTCAGCCCGTTTGCTTCGGCCGCCCGCAGCCAGTCCCCCGCGGTCCAGACCGGCGCAAAAGCGGCCTTTGACGCCAGTACGCAGTCCAGGATCAGGTCGGCGCAGTGGTGCGCCCCGGCGGCGTGGATGCCGTCGAGCAACGCCTGCCGGAATTGCGCGGCCGTAAAGTCACCCGTACAGATGACGTGCATCCATTGGTTGTAGGGGTTGTGGTACATGGCGACGGTTCCGGTCATTGGGGTAAGGGTAAAGACTCCGGGCCGTGACGGGCCGGAATGAGGCATTGCGCGGTTCCCGACCGGAAGAGCCGGCGTGCATTCACCCGCAAGGCCCGCAGCAACACCGGCAGGGCCTTGCCAATCCGGAGTTGCCTTCCGGCATCGGCTGCCCGGTTGAAAAGGGAGTGGCATGGGTACCCATGCGTGATGCGGGCACGCAGTGGGATCGGTGAATGAGCAGTAACCGGATGTTGGCCCTGGCGGAGGAAGGATACCAGATAGGTGGAGCCATCCCGGGGATATAGTCCAATGAGTTGACCGGATGCACCTCGCCGCCAATG
This sequence comes from uncultured Cytophagales bacterium, assembly GCA_902805615.1. GTDB lineage: Bacteria > Bacteroidota > Bacteroidia > Cytophagales > 172606-1 > CADCTQ01. The sequence continues at coordinate 8,953 of CADCTQ010000197.1, read as the reverse complement.
GCTTCAGGGTGATCAGGCAGGGGAAACCGTATTGCGCTGAACAAAGATGAGAAAAGGACCGGGTCGCCGGCGTAAGCAGAAGTACTCATTTTGCTTGCTGAATGTCATATTGTGCGAGGCCATTCCATTCGCCTACGGCGTGACGCGGCAAAAGCCGCCCGAAGCGGAGGCCGGCCGGCGGATGCAACCCGGGGAAGCAATGAATGCCGGGCCGCCCGGACCGGCAGCATCAACATGAGGGAAGGGGTAGGGGAATGACTTGCTTTTCATGCTTCTGCTGCACCGTTAAGAAAGGTCTAACGGACTTCGCTGACCTGCTTCTTTCAGGATGACGGCGAAAGGAGAGTCGATTGGTAAAATCCATCAGACCTTTCTTTACGATGCATGAAGCGAGGCGATTTTTGTAGAAATGGGGCTTTACCGGTTCGGGGCGCATGACGCCCGGGGACCAGCCATCGAAGCATTGAGCCAAACGGAGAATGAACGCGCGTATGCCAGCCTAAACGTACCCAACACGATACGAGGCTGGCAAATAAACCGAATGTCGCTGCCTGCTTTCCCGGCGCGTGCCCCGGTAAGTACCCGGGCCGTTGCGATGCGCAAATCAGGCTTCACTCCCGTCGAGGAATACATACAACGACTGAATGCGTCCATCCCGGAACAGCGCGATGTCCGTGCCGGTGACCACGTCCGGGCCACCCACCGGGCCCACGCCCCAGCTCAACCGCCCTACCCCGTGATTTTCCATGACCGGCCTGGTCGCGTGAAAAACAAAACCGGCCGGTATTTTTTCCAGCACGCTTTGGATGATTGCATGTACCGCGTCATGGCCGGTCGCCACTTCATCCACTTCGAAAAAGCTGGCATCTGCCGTGTAGATGCTTTCCATGGCCGCTCTCCTTTTCGCCGGATCACGTTCGTTCATCACCTGTTCCAGATTCCGTACCAGCAGTTCACTTTGGGTCGCGTTCATGATGTTTGGTTGTTTGGGGTTGAAAATGTTTGTTCCGGGTGGGACGGTCCCTGCCCGTTGCGCCCTGGCCGCGGAAGGCCGTGGGGGCTATGCCTCGTGGGGTACCTCCGTCGCCAGCAGCTGGAACTCCCACTGGAGGCTGGTGCCAACGTTGCCGCCGTGCGCGAACAGCAGTTCTCCGAAGCCTGGCAGCGTTTCCGCGCGGGCCCAGTCCCGCTGGAGTTCACCCGCAAAGACCAGCCACGTGATGGGCATGGCGCCGGCCATGACCATGCGTTGAATGGCCATTTCGTGGGCTTCCAGGCTCACCCCGCCCGAAGCGTCGGTGATGATGTACACTTCGTAGCCTTCGCCGGCCGCCTGGATGGCCGTCATCGCCAGGCAAACCTCCGTCCACAGCGCCGCGATGACCACCTTCTTGCGGCCGGTCGCCTTTACCCAGTCCACCACCCGCTCATCTTCCCACGAATTGATCATCGTGCGGTTGATCGGGGTCTGTTCCGGAAACACTTCCTGGAGGGATTTGAGCAGCAGGCCGCCCCGGGACTCCTGCACGGTAGTCAGCAGGGTGGGGACGCCGAAGAGCCTGGCGGACTTTGCCACGCCCACCACGTTGTTGACGATCGTCTGCGTGTCGTGGCTGCGCAGGGTGGCAAACTGGAAGGGCTGGTGGTCAATCAGCAGCAGTACGCAGTTGTCGGGCGTGAGCAGGGCGCCAAGCCCGGCTTTCGGATTGGTTGATTCCATGGGTAGTTGGGTTTAAGCGATGAAATTGAATATTAGGATGAATGTGATGCAGGGGATGGAGTGAAGTGTATTTGCGTAATGAGAAGCAGTAAATGACTTACACGGCGGGCCTTCCCGGTTTAAGTTGAGCACTGCTTCTCACTACGAAGATCAGGGGGATGACGGCCGAATGGAGGAAGGTCAGTGCAGCAGCGGCGCCACGCGTTCACCGAGCAGTTCGGTGGCCCGCAGGATTTGCGCGTGGGGCAGCGTGGCTACGTCCATCTGGAACGTCACCCGCGAAATGCCGCCCAGCGCCTGGCCGTGCCGGATGATCTTCCTGGCTACGTCCTCGGGGCTGCCCAGGAGCAGCGCCCCCAGCGGCCCGGTCTGCGCGTCGAACTGCTCGCGCGTCACCGGCCGCCCGCCGCGTTCCCGGGAACGGGCCGAAAAAGTGCGGGCGTAGCCGGGGTAAAACGCCTCGATGGCTTCCTCCGTGGTCGGGGCCACGTAGCCCAGCGAGTGCAAACCCACCTGCAACCGTTCGGGGGCGTGCCCCGCGCGGCGGCCGGCCTCGCGGTAGAGGTCTACCAGCGGCCGGAAGCGGTGCGTGTCGCCGCCGATGATGGCGACCATGAGCGGCAGGCCCAGCGTGCCGGCCCGGGCGAAGGACTCGGGCGTGCCGCCCACCCCCAGCCAGATGGGCAGCGGATTTTGGTGGGGCCGGGGGTAGACCCCCTGCCCGGTGAGGGCCGGCCGGAACCGTCCCGACCAGCGCACGCGTTCTTTTTCACGCACCTCCAGCAGCAGGCCCAGCTTTTCGGTGAACAGCGCGTCGTAGTCGTCGAGGTCAAAGCCGAACAGCGGAAAGGCTTCCACCGAAGAGCCGCGGCCCACCACCATTTCGGCCCGCCCCTGCGAAACCAGGTCCAGGGTGGCGAATTGCTGGAATACGCGCACCGGGTCGGCCGCGCTGAGCACGGTGACGGCGCTGGTGAGGCGGATGCGTTTGGTGCGGGCGGCGGCGGCGGCCAGGATCACGGCCGGGGCCGAGTCGAGGTATTCGGCCCGGTGGTGCTCGCCGATGCCGAACACGTCGAGGCCGACCTGGTCGGCCCGTTCGATGCGTTCGAGCAACTGGCGCATGGCCTCCGTGCTGCTGATGGCCTGCTCGGTGCCCGCACCCAGCAGGTGCGAGGCGAAACTATCAATGCCTACTTCCATCGTATTTGGTTTTAGGTAACGGTTCAATGAGAACCCCTCCGGCGTATAAACCCCTAAATCCCTCCCCCGGTTCGCGCCAAAGGTTCCGGCCGGGAGCCGATGCGTCTACTAAGCCACCTCTTTTCATGGGCGTGCTGGCAATGGCTTCGGCCTTGAACGCCTGGGCTTCTTTCAAATTAGCAGCGAGGTGGCCGCACCAATGCCGCTGCCGCCCCCGGTGATGATGGCTGCTTTGTCTTTCAGGCGATCCATACGTACGTGGGTTAAAGGGTAGGGTGGGGAATGGGTTCAATGTCCGGGGTGGAGTCAGGCGACGACCGGGGCGAGGCTTGCCGACTTAGGTGCTTCACTGGGGCTGCGCAAGGGCTTGAGGGCCGTGGTGCAGCGGAGGAGTTCGGCCAGCATGTCGTGGGCGGCCTTCTCCGAAACCGGGTTGGGCGCAAAGACGCCCTGCGCGTTGATGAACTGGTCGAAGAAGGGCGTCGCCACCGTTTCTGCCAGGGGCACCATCTTGAGGGCGGAGAGCACGCCTTTGAGCATCTGGGCCGCCCGCGTACCGGCCGACACCCCGCCGTAACTGACGATGGCTACCGGCTTGAAGGCCCATTCTTTGCCCAGGTAGTCGAGGGCGTTTTTGAGCGGGGCCGGGATGCCGCTGTTGTACTCGGCCGTCACCATCACAAAAGCGTCGGCTCCGGCAATGGTGGCGCTCCACCGTTTGGTGTGCGCGTGCTGGTATTGCTGCTGCAAGGGGTGGAACGGTTCATCCATCAGGGGCAGATTGATCTCTCCCAGATCGAGTACTTCCACTTGGAATTCGGGATGCTGCCGGGCCATGTCGGCCACCCAGGCGGCAATGGCCGGCCCTTTGCGGCCCGGACGGGTGGTGGAGTTGATGATTTTAAGCGTAGGCATGGGTAAATGAGGTTTTAGAAAGGCAACCGTGAACCAGGGACGTACCAGCCATGCGTAACAAAAGGGTGCCAAACCGTCCTGCCTCCATCCTAAGGGAGCGAAAAAAGCGTTAACGTGCGGAAAAAGAGGCGTTTGCCAGGGTCTTCCTCCCGAATGAGCAACTCAAGACGCCTTGCCGGACTCCGACGCTCAGGAGTTTTCTACGCGTGGCGCTCCGTCCGGGCGGAGGACCAATGAGCCGGGTGGTGGAGAAAAGTGCACCTACCGACTGGCGCAAGTGACTCTTAGGGGAGGAGCGTTGTGATGGAAGCACGGGGCAGGGACAATAAGCGCCGGGCCGAAGGAAAATTAACGCTGCCCCGCACCGGGTAACCCTTGCCGGAAGCGCCTGATCTTCCTTATCTTTAAGAGGCTGCTCCTCAGCGGGTACCTCCAGCCAAAGTCATCCGGCAAAGGTTGCCGCTTTGATGCACGGGAAGCCGGTAAACGGCGGAACTTTACTCCGGGTGACTATCGGCAAGATGAACTTTCGATTCCTTTTTCCTGCCAGCTATGCCATGTGTCTTCGCTCACTTCTTTTCCGGATGTTTCCTGCCGGCCCTGCTCTTGCTGGCCCTGCTGAGTACGGCCATGAAAGCCCAGTCCATTCCCGGGGCAGAAGCCGACAGCCTGCTGCGGGTACTGGCGGAAAGCCAGGCCGATACCCACCGGGTGGCGGTATTGTTGCGCCTGGGGGAGTACCAGGTGTACAAGCCGGGAGAATTCAAGGCCGACATGGACTCGGCCCGGACGTACGCCCGGCAGGCGCAGGGGTTGAGCCGGAAACTGGGGTATTACGGGGGAGAAGTCAAAAGTCTTGACCTGTTGGGGGTGGTCAGTAAAGAATCCAAAGACTTCCCCGGGGCCGTTGCCAGTCAGCAGGCCGCCATCCGGTTGAGCAAGCAACACCGTGACGTGAAAGGAGAAGCCCGGAGCCGTATGCTGCTGGCGCAGGTCTGGCGGGCAAAAGGAGACACCCGGCAGGCAAGGGCGGAGGCGCAAACGGCAATTGACCTGTATACCCGCAACAACCATCCAATCGAGGCGGCCGAAGCCTACATGGAGCTGGGAAACGCTTACGCAAACCGGGGCGCCGAACTGGCCGGGAAGATTCGCCATTATCAGCAGGCGTTGCAGTCTTTCACGAAGGCGCGCCTCACCCGCCGGCAAGCCGATGTATTGAAAGACTTGGGTGACCTGTATCAACTGCAGGGAAACCGCCGGCAAGCCCTGGTGGAACTTCGCAAATCCCTGTCCCTGTACCAGGCGGCCGGCTACCCGGCCCTGCAGGGCGTGTACGATCTGCTGGGGTACGTTTCCTCGCAAACGGGCGATTACCAACAGGGGCTCAGGTACGGGCTGCTGGCGGTCAAGACCGCCGAGCGCCTCAAAGACAGCAGCCTGGCGCTGTGCACGATCTACAACCGGGTAGCCGGAACCTACGCGCATTTAAACCAGCTTGAAAAGGCCATGGTCTACTTTGAGAAGTCGCTGCGGGTCGCCTTCCGGTACGATGACCATGCTTCCGTCATGCTGCTGGCCCCCAACATCGCCGAGGTGTTGATGGAGTTGAACCGGGCCGCGGACGTGCCCGGGCGGCTCCTGGCGATCTCCCGCAAATATCCTCCCCACGATGTGTACGACAGCGTGGCCTTTGCGGCCAGCTTCCTGAAAGCCTACACCGGTTTGAAACAATACGCGAATGCGCAAAAGTACTGTGACCAACTGATCTCCCTCACGGACCGGTTTGAGGAAGGTGACCTGCACCGGCAATACGTCTTTTGGGCGGTGATTCCGTTTTTCCTGGCCAGCAAGCGGTACGGCCAGGCCCGTAAATACCTGGTGGAAGGTGAGAAGCATAACCTGAAAACGGGCACGCTCAATGAATTGGCTACGATTCAGTTGTGGTGGTTCAGACTGGATTCGATGCAGGCGGATTACCCGTCGGCCATCAAGCATTATCAGCAATACAAGCGGATGCAGGACGCATTGTTCAACGAAACCAAAAGCAAACAGATCGCTGACCTGGAGGTCCGGTACGAAACGGAACAAAAAGAAAAGAATCTCCGGTTAAAGGAGCAGGCGATCAAGACGTTGACCCGGGAGAAGCAATTGCAGGCGCAGCAAATGGAGCAGGATGCGCTGGTGCGCAACGTGGTCATCGGCGGGGCCGTGATGATACTCCTGCTGCTGGGGATGAGCTACAACCGCTACCGCCTCAAAAGGCGCAGCAACCAGCAGTTGCGGGCCCAGCGACGGGAGATTCGCCGCCAGAACGAGCACTTGTCCCAACTGCTCACGGAGAAGGACGGTCTGCTCTCCGAGAAAGACGCACTGCTCTCCGGGCAGCAGCGGCTGCTGGCCGAAAAGGAACGGCTGCTCAAAGAAATCCACCACCGGGTCAAAAACAACCTGCAAGTGGTCATGAGCCTTTTGAACTCGCAGGCCGCCTCTTTGCAGGACCAGGCGGCCCTGTCAGCCATCCAGGAGAGCCAGCACCGGGTGCAGGCCATGGCCCTGATTCACCAGAAGCTCTACCAGGCTGAAGGACTGGCCCGCATCCCGATGGACGCCTACATCGAAGAGGTCGTGGCCTACCTGGGCGACTCGTATTGCCTGGACCAGCTGGTGGGCTTCCGGGTACAGGTAGAGCCCATCGAACTCGACGTCACGCAGGCCGTGCCTTTGGGCCTGATCATCAACGAGGCCATCACCAACGCCTTCAAGTACGCCTTCCCCGAGGGCAGAAGCGGCACGGTCAGCCTCTCGCTGCAACAGATGGCCGAAGCTACTTACCAGCTCACCATTGCCGACGACGGGGTAGGCTTGCCGGCCCATTACAACCCCGCGCAGAGCCGCTCTTTGGGCATGACCCTGCTGCATGGTTTCAGCGCCCAATTGGGCGGCCAATTGACCATCACCAGCCGGCACGGCGTAAGCATCAGCCTGGTGTTTGCCGAAGAGCAGCTGGGCCCGGTTTACGCCCCGGCAGTCTACGCCCGGTAGCAGCCCCCGGCTGTCTTTGGTACCATCCTTTCCCGGGCCAGTTGTCCGTATGCCCGGAGCCGGCCGGTTCCTTTCTTCCATCAAGGATGCGATTGGGACACAAACAGAACAGTTCATCATCAACAAGTTTTAAAGTCCCCGGACGCCTCCGGTTGCTGCCCCGGCCGCCGGTGACCAGTAAGCCGGTTGGCCCCCGGCCGGCTAGAGGTACATGCCCCCGAACCGGAAAAAGAGCAGGTTGAGCAGAAATTGCCCCAGGTACGCCAGCACCATGGCTGCCACTGCCCGCGCCAGGCCGGCCCCGGTGCGCACGCCGCAAAACTGCACGTACACCCACAGGTTGTAGCCCAGCGTCACGGCTACGTACCCGCCCGGCAGCCAGTGGGCCGGCACGGGCAGGAGGGTGGCAAGGGGCATCCACCCAATGAACAGCAGCAACTGCTGCGCGGTGATGTAGGCGTTGAGCACCAGGTGTTCGGCGTAATTGTAGTCGGGCCGGCGGAACAGCAGGAACGAAAACAGCGCAAACACGGGAATGCTGATCACGTTGACGAGGGTGGTGTACTCGTCGGCATACTGGAAAAAGGCGCTTAAAAAGGCGTGCGCACCCCCGGCGAAAGTCTCCACCGACGTGTATTCCCCCGAGAAAGAGTGAAACCGGCTGGTGAGGAAAGAGGTGACCGCGCCGATGAAAAACAGGTACTTGTGGGGAGAATAGTAGTCCACGCGGTGCCCCGTCAGGTAGCCCCGGATGGCTTTTCCGGGCCGCAGGCTCAGTTCCCGGGCCGTAAACAAAAAGCCCCGGTTCACCTGCACCACCGAGAAGAGGGCGTCCCCGAGGACTTCCCCCGTCATGATGCGGCGCGTGCCGGCCGACTGGCCGCAGTTGCAGCAGTACGGCCCGTCCAGGCAGTGGCCGCAATTTTTACACACCTCGCCGGGGCATCCCCCGGGTGGCGGCGCGGGGGTGGGGGAGTACTGCGTGGGTTGAACGGATGCCATGGGGAAATGAGCGGAAGAAGTTGCTTACCGGTTTGTGCTCATCTTTTGGCCCGCAAGCCGGCCCGGTACCCCCGGACCAGGCTTGGGGTACTGAAAAAAAGGTGCCAGCGCAGCCGGATGCGGCCGGGCCCGGCCGGAGAAAGGGCAAAAGAGGGGTGAGGGTGCGCAAAATGGGTGCTTCGGCGGGACGGTGCCCGGCGAAAACCTGCGCGGGGAGGGGATGACGAACTCCGCCGTGTTGGAGCCCCGACCCACCGCCTCCGGGGAAATGGATGAGAGCACCGCGCTGGGCCACCACCGGTACGGGCCGGGAAAGGAGCCGGGCAACGGTGGATCGAACGGGGAGCCGGCACGCCGTTAAGGGTGAAGCGGCCGGGCTGACCGGCATCGTGATGAACCGGGCATCTGTCGGGGAGAGGGACCCCCGGAGCGGGACTTTACCCGGGCACTACGTTTTCCGGGGATTCGACGGCCTTCAGGATCGAAGTCAGCACCCCCGGAAAACGGGCTTCCAGGTCGTCCCGGCGGATGGAGATCAGGCTCTGCGTGCCCTCGGTACGGATGCGCACAATGCCGGCTTCGCGCAGTACCCGCAGGTGGTGCGACAAGGTAGACTTCGCCACCGTGGTGCCCACCGCCCCGCAGGCTTTCTCGCAGGCGGAACTCGACAAGCAACGGACGTAATCCAGGCGAACCGGGTCGCTCAACGCGTTCAGCACGCAGGCCAGGTTGAGTTGTTCGCGGGTAGGATGTTGGTAATGTTTCATAATTATGCCTCCGGGGGATTGCGCCAATCGGACGGGTACTGCCGCCCCCATTGGTACTTACAAAAGTACCGATTGGATTCTGAACCGGAAAATCAGCCTTCTTGTAAAACTTATTCGGGCTTCCCTTGCAAAGTTACAATTTTCTCGCCAGCTTTGTTCGATAATTATAGAACAATAGAAATTTCAAACTATTCACTTCCCCATGGAACCCGTTCCGCCCCCCCAACCACCCGCTGCCCGCCCGTTCTCCGCCCGGCGTCCCCCCGGCTTCGGGTAGCGGCCCGGCCCGCCACCCGGTACA
>CADCTQ010000196.1 GCA_902805615.1 uncultured Cytophagales bacterium | reverse complement strand
ACTCTGTTTCCAGCACTGCCTTGCCGATGATCTGCCAGGCCGCCCCGAAGCTTTCCGCCCGGAAAAACACCCACAGCAGTGCCACGAAGTGGAACGTGACCAGCCAGGCCAGCAAACCCGTGAGGCCATTGTCGGGCAGCCGCCCCCGGGTGTACTTGACGAACAGCTTGTGCGCCACCAGCCCCGCCCCGTGCATGGCGCCCCAGAACACGAACTTCCACGAAGCCCCGTGCCAGAAACCCCCGATGAGCATCGTCAGGAACAGGTACAGGTACTGTTTCCGTTCGCCGTGGCGGTTGCCGCCCAGCGGAATGTACACGTAGTCGCGCAGCCACGACGAGAGCGAAATGTGCCAGCGGCGCCAGAACTCGGTGAGGTTGACCGACACGTACGGGCTGCGGAAGTTTTCGCCCAGGTCGAAGCCCATGATGCGGGCCAGGCCGATGGCCATGTCGGAGTACCCCGAAAAGTCGCAGTAGATCTGGAGGGCGTAGGCGTAGATCGCCATCAGGTGCTCGAAGCCCGCGTAGGCTTCCGGCTGCCCGAACACCAGGTCGGCGTACTGCGACACGTAGTCGGCAATGATCGCCTTCTTGACCAGCCCGCGCAGCACCTGGAACATACCGTAGCTGGCCTCCTCCGTGCTGAGCTTGATGGTCCGCCCGATCTGCGGCAGGAAGTGACGGGCCCGCACGATGGGACCGGCCACCAGGTGCGGGAAGAACGACATGTAAAACGCGTAGTCCAGCAGGCTCTCCGCCGGTTCGATCTCGCCCCTGTACACGTCCACCACGTAGCTGATGGTCTGGAAGGTGTAGAACGAAATGCCGATGGGCAGGAAAATGTCCAAGGGGTCGAAGGGCCGGCCCGCCGCCCAGAAGAGGTTCTGGAGGAAAAAGTTGGTGTACTTGAAGTAGCAGAGCAGTCCCGCGTTGGCCGTCACCGACGCGACCAGCAGCACCTTGCGCAGCCGGGGGTCCCCGCTCCGGTGGATCGCCAGGGCCACGGCGTAGTCGAGTACGATGGAGGCCAGCAGGATGAGCAGCCAGGCCCCGCTGGATTTGTAGTAGAAGAACAGGCTGAAGGCCAGCACGTACGCCGTGCGGGCCGTCCGGTGGCGGTAGATAAAGGCGTAGCCGGCGATGAACACGGTGAACAGCGCCAGGAACAAGCCGCTGTTGAAGAGCATGGGCCGCGCCTGGTCGTAGCCCACCACCAGGTGCCACGCGTCGGCCAGCCAGTTTCCGAGTGTCGTTGCCATGCCGCCGGCCGTTTACTGCGAATTGGAGAGTTGCACCACGGGTTTGCTCAGCCGGATGGGGTGCCGCCCGGCCCGCATCACCCACGAAGAAATGGTGTCGGCCCAGTAGGCGCTGGCCCGCCTCGACGGGTGCCGCCCGTCGGAAGCCCGTTCGAAGGTGAGCCCGCGCGACACGAAGTAGCGGCCCGGCCCCGCGTTGCGGCTCAGCAACTCGCCGATGCCCGTGTCTTCCTTCCAGTTGGGCGGGCCGATCCACACGAACGGCGTGCGGCCGGCCTGTTTGACAATGTCCTGAATGTAAGGCTCCCGCTCGGCGATGTTGCGGACGAACAGCTCGTTGGAGCCCAGCGACAGGAACACGTAGGTGGGCTTGTAGCGGGAGATGAGTTTCCGGAGCGTATCGGTGCGGGCCCAGGTGGTGGTGGTGGAGCCGTACCAGATGATCGTTCGGAGGGTGTGGCCGTTGTGCTGGGCGTACTTCTTGAAGGCAAACATCAGCCCTTCGGCCATCGAATCGCCCGTGAGCAGGATGGACTGCCGGCTCGTATCCGGGGCGGCCGTCCGGGAGGGTTCGGGAGAGTCGGCGGGGGCACTGCCGGGGTGGGTGACGGAAATCACCGAAACGGAATCTTCGTCCCTGGCCGCCGCGACCGTCGTTTCGGCAGGCCGGAAAAGGATTTTGACCGAGGCTTGTTTTACTTCCCGGCCCAGCAGCGAAAGGGGCCGGTCGGCCAGGGCGTACACCGTCACGGCGGCAATCGTAAGCACCAGCACAGTGATCAATTCCCGGAATGGCTGTGAAGAAGAGGGCACCAGTACGCGTTTACGTGAAAAAGAACCTCCAAAATAAGGACATTCCCGTTAATTTCCGCGCGGCTTTCGGGTCAGCGGCCGAATTTCTGCGCCAGGCGCCTATTTCCGCAGGAGGATTTTGCGCACGTAATTCTTGCGGGGCGTTTCCAGGTGCAGCACGTACATCCCGTCGGGCAGGCCGGCAAGGTCCAGCGCCGGTTCGTCGGAGGACCTGTAACGGGCCGTGCGTACGGTCTTTCCCACCAGGTTCACCACCTGCACCGACGTTACGCCCGGGATGGACCAGGTGAACCGGCCCGTGGTGGGGTTGGGGTACACCCGCAGGGTACTGCCGGGGAGCGGCGTTTCGGCGACCGGGTCGTCAATGGCCGTGGTAAGCGGGCCGAACACCGGCCGGATCATCACGCTGCCGGGCACCTGCACGTTGGCGACCCAGTCCACGCCGTTCACGTTGTAGTACCAGGCCTGTTTGCCGTCGTTGTTGGCGTCGAGGCCCACGGTAAGTATGTCGGCAGTGGTCTGCTGCCAGCCCACGTAGAACGTATCGCTGACGCTGATGGAAGTCGGGTTGTTGCCCTCGTCGAGCAGCGGGTAGTTGGCAAACTCGTCCAGCGTGTCGGTGTAGGTCACGGGCACGCTCTTCTGGTAGAGAACCGATTCGCGGGCGTTGTCCAGCTTTTTCCAGACGCTCAGCACCATGGTTTGCCCCACGAGTGAGCGTTCGAGCTGGGTAATGTAGAGGCGCACGGCCGTGAGCTGGGCCGGTTTGTTGAGCACGTACCGCACGGCCACGCGTCCCTGCTTCTGCCGCACGCCCATGCCGTACTCGGCCGTGCCGTCGTCGTAGGCGAAGTAGTCGGTCAGCGCCGTCACGTTCGACACGGTGTCGTTGCGGCGCAGGTTCACGCCGGGAATGCCTACGTTCCCCGTGGTATTGTCCGAGATCCGGAACGTGGACCTCAGTACGCGCGGCCCCGCCACCGGGGCGATGCTGCCCAGCGGAACTCCTACCGGCCTTTTCTGACCGGCGCCTAATTCAACGGCTCTTTCAGGGAGATTATAGAGCGGGCTGCCCGTAGCAGCGTCGGTAATGTTGTAAGTAAACTTGGCTAGGTTAAAGCTACCCAGCGTTGTTTCCAGGTTGCTCAGCACGGTAGAATCGGCCGCGGCCGTCTCCGCCTGCGGGTTCACGTTGAACTGCTCCCAGGGCATGGCCGTGTACCGCCTGAGCACCGATTTGAGGGGGCCGCTCACGGCCAGGTCCCGCACCGACGGGTTGTCGAGCGTGCGGCCCTGGCCCAGGTACACGTAGTCAATGTTCCAGATGTCATACATGCCCGCGGCCCGGCCGTAGGCCCGGAAGCGGAACTGGAAGGCCGCGTGCAGCAGGTCGGCCGTGTTGATGGGCAGCGAGACGTACTGGAATTCTTCGATGACGGGGGTGTTGTCCGTAAGGGTCCGGAGGGTGCGCCACTCCTTCCCGGCCGTTTTGACCTGCACCATCAGCGAATCAGTGGGGTCGGGGGCTTCGCCCAGGCCGCCGGCCTGCCAGAAAAAGCTGAGCACCACGTTGCTGGCCGGCGTGAGACCCGACAGGTCAATGGGTTGGGAGGTCAGCGTGTCTACGGCCTGCTGCTCCAGCACGGGGTCGAAGTTCCAGGGCCGGCCGTTGGTTCTGAGGCCGTCGAAGGTAGCCACGCCCTTGGAGGGGGCGTTGATGGCAAACTGGTTGTTGACCCGCACCCCGGCGTTGATCCAGAGCGAATCGTCGGGCACCCTGACGGCCGTCGAAAAATCGTCGAAGAAGGGCAGCCGCAGGACCGTTGCCCCGGTGCGGGCGGCCCGCCCGGCGTTTTCCCGTTCGGCGCTCACCGTCCGCGTGAGGGGGTAACGCTCCACCTGGGCGAAGCAGCCGGTGGCCATCAGAAAAGCGAGCAGGGCGGAAAGGCGAAGGGTTCGGGAACGCATGGATGACTTGAAAAAGAACAAAGCAAAAGCGTAAGGCCCAAGCCCTACGCCGTACCATTACTGGTCAATAACGATGTACATTCTATTTTATGCTACTGGCCCGGCGGATTAGTTGCCGGGGCGGCCGGCGCCGGTCCCGACACCCACAGGTCCACGAGTTCGCCCTGCCGGATCTTGTTGCCTTCCACGGCCGGCGGGTTCTGGCGGGTCACCGTGCCGGCGGGCTTGTCGCTGTCGGCATCCGAGAGAATGGAGCCCAGTTCGAGGTTCTGGCCCACGATGGCCGCCTTGGCTTCTTCGAGGGGCAGGCCCACGTAGTTGGGTACGTCGAAGAGTTCGTTGCCGGCGCCGTTGCCCACCACCAGCGTAATTTTGGTGCCTTTGGGGATGCGCGTGCCGACCTGGATGTCTTTGCCCTCCAGTTGCTGGGCCAGCACGCAGTTCATGCAGAGGTTGGGCTTGTACACCGGCTCGGTGGCTTCCAGGCCGAAGCTTTGCAGCGTGGTCTGGGCGCTGCGGTACGACATGTCGATGAGGTTGGGCATGGCCACCATCGGCGGGTTGCGGGCAATCACGGTCACGTAGATCTTACGGCCCTGTTTCACCTTCGAGCCGGCCTTGGGGTACTGGTCCTTCACCGACAGGGGCGGCATGTTGGACACGTAATCCGAGTCCTGCACTTCGTACCGCAGGTCGTGCTCCTCCAGGAACGTCGCCAGTTCTCCCGCACTCCGGCCCTTGAGGTCCGGCACGGTGATGCTCTCGCCGTGGTTGGTGCGCCAGGGCAGGTAGAGGAAGAAGAATGACAACAGGATGATGGCCGAGAGGCAGCCGATGATGCCGAGGTGAATCAGCAGGTCGCGCCGCGAGTTGGTCTTGATGGTTACCATACCGCAAGTTACGCACAACGCCCCGCAATTCGCAAATAAAGCCCTACCCCGGTTTTGCGCAACCTGCCCGCATTCCTTACGTCGCCCGGCGCGGGGCGGCAACGGCCCGCACCGGAAAAAATTACGCGCCCTCCTTGCCGTTTCGCGTTCATTATTAGTACCTTACCGGTACGCACCGCCCCCGAATGCATTTTTTTCTCCCGGTAACCGGCCTTCCGGGCCAATTAACGCACTTTTCCATGCAATACGCTCCTTTCTTCGAAATTTCCACCGAGTTGCAGTGCATCCTCGACGGCGCGGGCCGGCTGTTGCGCGTGAATCCGGCGTGGTCCGCCTTTACGGGGCTCTCCGCCCGGGAAGCCGAGGGCCGCGACTTCACCGGCTTCGTACCGGAAGCTGCCGGCCGGGCCGGCCTCCAGTCGCTGCTGCCCCTCCCCGGCGACGGATCGGTGCACGCATTGTCACTCCCCTTCCGGTCGGCCGGCGGAGACGCGCGGTGGGTGTCGTGGCAGTTTACGGCCGTCCCCGACGGGGAAGTGTACGCGGCGGGCTGCCTCCTGCCGGCGGGTGAACCGGGGGCGGAAGCCGACCTGCCGGACGGCGAACGGCTGCGGGCCCTGCTCGACAATTCGCCCGACCTGATCTCCCGCTACGACCGGAACCTCAAGTATACGTTCGTCAACAAAACCATCCGGCAGATCCGGGGCCTGCCCGCCGAAGCCTTCCTGGGCAAGGACTTTTCCGAACTGGCGTTTTTCCGCTCCCTGGTGTCGCCGGCCGGCACGGCGCAGTACCTGGCCGACATCCGGCGGGTGTTCGACACGGGGGAAACGGTGACGGGCTACATCACTTTTCTCTATTCGGGCCAGGGCGGCGCCGACCAGCACCTCCAGTACCTGCTCTTCCCCGAGTTTGCGGCCGGGAGCCGCACGGTGGCCTGCGTGTCGGGCATCAGCCGCGACGTGACGGCCTCACGGCAGGCCGAACAGGAACGGCACCAGGCGTACCAGCTGCTCAACAGCATCATTGAAGGCGCCGGCGAAGGCATCGTGGCCGTGGATTCGGACAAAAATGTGCTGGCCGTCAACGCCGTGGCCCGCCGCGAGTTCCGGGAAGTGTTCAACAAGGAGATCGCCGTGGGCGAAAACGTACTGCACACCGTGGCCTACATTCCCGACGCCGTGGTGCAACTGGGTTCCCTCTGGGACCGGGCCCTGACGGGCGACTCGTTCCAGGTGGTGCAGAAGGCCGAAGCCTCCCGCCAGGGGGAAAGGTACTTCGAATCCCTCTTCTTCCCCATCCTCCACTCGGGCGACCGGTACCTGGGCGCCGCCAGCATTGCCCGCGACATTACCGAACGCAAACGGCAGGCGGCCAAAATCCGGGAGCTGCTCACCGAACAGGTGGTGCTCAACCAGCAACTCGAAGACCGCAACCGCGCCCTGGCCGCCCGCGAATGCGAACTGGCCGCCGTCAACGACGAACTGCTCCGCCAGCAGCAGGAACTGCACGAACTGGTGCAGGCCCTCGAAAACCGGAACTTCGAACTCGACCAGCTCATCTACAAAACCTCGCACGACATCCGGTCGCCGCTCACCTCGATCCTGGGCATTCTCCAGGTGATGCAACTGGAAACCGAGGCGGCCCGGCGGGACCAGTACCTGGGCTACATCGAAAACCGCGTCCACACGCTGGACCGGTTCCTGCGTTCGATGCTCAGCTACGCCAAGGCCGCCCGCACCGACATGGTGCCCGAACCCATCCGGCTCGACGCCCTGCTGGCCGGCTGCCTCGAAGAACTGCGGTTCGTGAACGGGTTCGACCAGGTGCGCGTGTCGGTGCGGGTGCGCAACGGGGAGGTTCCGTTCCAC
This sequence comes from uncultured Cytophagales bacterium, assembly GCA_902805615.1. Taxonomy (GTDB): domain Bacteria; phylum Bacteroidota; class Bacteroidia; order Cytophagales; family 172606-1; genus CADCTQ01. The sequence continues at coordinate 10,253 of CADCTQ010000196.1, read as the reverse complement.
AGCGACCCGTTCCGCCTGGGCATCATCCTGAGCAACCTGATCTCCAACGCCATCAAGTACCGCAAGCCCAACGATCCCGAAAGTTACCTCAACATCACCGCCGACCTGGCCCCCGACTGCATCCGCATCACGCTGGCCGACAACGGCATCGGCATCCGGCCGGAGTACCTGGGCAAGGTGTTCAACATGTTCTTCCGGGCCACCGAAAAGGCCGAAGGCTCCGGCCTGGGGCTCTACATCGTGAAGCAGACGGTCGAAAAGCTCAAAGGCACCATCCTCGTCCGCAGCACCTACGGCACGGGCACCGACATGGAAATCACGCTGCCGAATCTGAAGCGGTGAGATGCCGGACGGGAGACGTGAACCCTTCCGGGCGGGGTGTCCGGGCGGGAACGAATCTTGTCCGCAACCGAACAGCGGGGACCTGCCAGATGGCCCCGGCATGGCTTCTGGGGCCTTCCTTGGGCCTTTTTTCGTTTCTGGCCGTACTTTTGCGTGGTGGGAAAGCCCGTACTACCGGGTGGTTTGCCACTACAATCCGTACTGCCATGATCCGCAATTACTTCAAGATCGCCTTGCGCGGCGTACTGCGCCACAAGGGGTATTCGTTCCTCAACATTGCCGGCCTCTCAACCGGGATGGCCGTGGCCCTGCTCATCGGTCTTTGGGTGTACGACGAAGTATCCTTCGACAAGCACTTTCCCAACTACCCCCGCATTGCCCAGGTACTCGAGCACCGGGACTTTGCCGGCGGCCGCGAAACCTGGCGGGCCATGCCGGCCGTGGCCGCCGAGGCCCTCCGGCATTCGTACGGCAACTACTTCGAACGCGTGGTCCAGGCGTCGTGGAACAATGAGCACGTGCTGACGGCCGGGGACAAGCAAACGGGCACCCAAGGCACGTACCTGGAGCCGGAAGGCACCGAACTGCTCTCCCTGCGCATGCGGCGGGGCGTCCGGGCGGGCCTGCGGGAAACCAATTCGATGATGCTCTCGGAAACGCTGGCCCGGACGCTTTTCGGGGAAGCCGACCCGGTCGGCAAAATCATCAAGGTTGACAACCAGGTGCCCGTGGTGGTGACCGGGGTGTACGCCGACCTGCCCCACAACTCTTCATTCGGGGACATGGCCTTCGTGGCTCCCTGGAAACTGTACGTGGCCATGAACAAATGGATCACGGAGGTGGCCAACCCGTGGGGCATGAGTTCTTCCCGGGTGTTGGTGCAAGTGGCGCCCAACCAGACGTTCGAAGGCGTATCGGGCAAAATCCGGGATCTGCACTTGCAGAAGCTGATCCAGGCCAACGACCAGGTGGGGGCCAGCCAGAAGCCGCACATGTTCCTGTTCCCGATGTCGCGCTGGTACCTGCACGGGCAATTTGAGGGGGGCGTCAATACCGGCGGCCAGATCGGGTTCGTGTGGCTCTTCGGCACCATCGGGGTGTTCGTGCTGCTGCTGGCCTGCATCAACTTCATGAACCTGAGCACGGCCCGGTCCGAAAGGCGGGCCAAGGAAGTTGGCATCCGCAAGACGATGGGCTCGCTGCGCCGGGACCTGGTGGCCCAGTTCCTGGGTGAGTCGGTGTTGTTTGCGGTCCTGGCCTTCGGGGTATCCCTGCTGCTGGTGGGGCTCCTGCTCCCCTGGTTCAACCAGGTGGCCGGGAAAAAAATCGTCCTGCCGCTGACGCTGCCCGGCTTCTGGCTGCTGGGCCTGGGCTTCGTGGGGATTACGGGGCTGCTGGCGGGCAGTTACCCGGCCCTGTACCTGTCTTCCTTCCAGGCCGTGAAAGTCCTGAAAGGCACTTTCCGGGCGGGGCGTTTCGCTACCGTACCGCGCAAGGCGCTGGTGGTGTTGCAGTTCACCGTTTCGGTTACGCTCATCACCGGCACCCTCATCGTGCACCGGCAAATCCAGTTCGCCAAAAACCGCCCCGTGGGCTACAGCCGCGCCGGGCTGGTACAGGTACGCCTGCGCAGCGAAGCCATCACCAAACACAAGGAGGTACTGGCCCAGGACCTGCTGTCGTCGGGGACGGTGACCGGCGTGGCCCGCTCCCAGAGCCCGCTCACCGGCGTGTGGAGCACCAACAGCGGCTTCGACTGGAAGGGCAAACCCGCCGGGATGCAGGAAGAGTTTGCAACCGTGTCGGTAAGCCCCGAATACGGGCAAACGGTGGGTTGGCAACTAGCGGCCGGGCGGGACTTTTCGGCCCGGCTCGCCTCCGACTCGCTCACGTTCATCGTCAACGAAGCCGCCGTGAAGTACATGGGCCTTACCCGGCCCCTGGGAGAGGTGGTGCGGTGGGATGACAAGTCGTATACCATCATCGGCGTGGCCAAAGACATCGTGATGGAGTCACCTTACGCCCCGGTAAAACCGACCCTGTACGTGATCAACCGCAAGCCGGGCAACTTCCTGATTGCGCGCATCAACCCGTCGGTAAGCGCAAGCACGGCCGTGGCCCGGATGGGTGCCGTGTTCCGCAAACACGACCCGGCCTCGCCGTTCGAATACCAGTTTGCCGACGAGGACTACGCCCGCAAGTTCGGCAACGAAGAACGCATCGGCAAGCTGGCTACTTTCTTCGCCGCCCTCGCCATTTTCATCTCCTGCCTGGGGCTGTACGGCCTGGCTGCCTTCGTGGCCGAGCGGCGCACCAAGGAGATCGGCATCCGCAAGGTGCTGGGCGCCTCGGTGTTCAGCGTCTGGGGGTTGCTCTCGAAAGAGTTCTTCGGGCTGGTCATCCTCTCGTGTCTGGTTGCCGCCCCCATCGCCAGGCATTTCCTGGCCGGCTGGTTGCAGCAGTACGCGTACCGGATCGCCATTTCGGCGTGGATCTTCGGGGCGGCCGGCCTGGGCGCCCTCCTCATCACCCTGCTCACCGTCAGCTACCACGCCATCCGGGCGGCCCTCGCCAACCCGGTGCAGAGCCTGCGGACGGAATGATTTGGTACACGGATGGTACACTGATTTATTATGATAATTATGATTGGGACTGATTAAATGACTACATGATTAAATGATTATGTGCCTGTACGAATGAATTACCGAGTTAAGTCATGTAGTCATTTAATCATAACTAATCATAATCATCCTAATCAATCAGTGTACCATCCGTGTACCCTCATCCTGCTATCCTTTCCGCAGTTGCCAGACCTTGGGTTGTACCTGGGAAGCTTTGAGGACGGCCAGCAGTTCCTGGTCGTTTTTGAATTGAAGTTGTTTGACCAGGGTGCTTTCCACGTTTACTTCGAATTCGGGCGATTCGAAGGGCCAGGGCGTTACCGTGACGGGGCCGTCGCTCAGTTGCCGCACCTGGTACACCTTGCCGTCGGGGCCCTTGCTGATTTCCAGCGCCCTTTCGCCCGTAGGCAGGTCATTTTTACAGAGAATGAGCGAAAACTGGTCGCACCACTGCAACAGGTCGTAGGCGTACTGCACCTCCGCCGGTTTCACGCCCAGTTCGGCCGTCCAGCGTTCCTGGCGGGCCCGCTGTTCGTCGAGGAAGGCGGGCAGGGCTTTGTCGGCGTCCCGCAGCGGCTCGTAGAGGAAGCTCAGGTGCCGGGAGATGAGCAGGGCGATCCAGCGGCTTTTGTGCTGCGAGAGTTCGGCGATGCGCTGCATTTGGGTGAACGAAAACAGTTTCTGGTCGAAGTTGAGCGGCGTGCCGTTCTCGTTGAGGTGGCTGCGGCCCTCCCAGTCTTCCTGCGCGTCGTCGTGTTCGGCCACGGCCAGCAGCGTTTCCACCCACCGGGCCGGCCGAAACGCAGCTTTCCATTGGGCGGCAATTTGCACGGCCAGCACGCCGTGGGCCCGCTGGTGAATGATTTCCCACCCTTCGGGAACGTGGTTTACGAGCATATCGGGTTGTTTCGATGCTCGATGTTCGATGTTCGATGCCCGGTGTTCGAAAGGAATCGTCGTACAATAACGGACCCTGCGAACATCGGGCATCGAACATCGAACATCGAAATTTATTCTTTCTTATTCCCCACCTGTTCATCCGGCTGCTGGCCGCGGGGCCGTTCGCCGGCGGTGCTGGCGTCGTCCACGCGTTTGGTTTTGAGCGGCTTGCGTTTGCGGCTGCGGCTGGTGAAGAGTTCTCTGATCGTGTTGAAGCTTTTGCTGTGGGCCAGCGACGCCCCGAGCCGCTCGGCGTTGTTGCCGCCGCCCGTGTTCAGGTTGTTCTGGTCGTTGCGCCGGAAGAAGCGCAGCGTCATGCTGCCGTTGGGCGTGATCTTGTAGGCCACCGTAAAGTCGCCGATGATGTTCTGGCTGCTGCTCTGGCCCGCCGTGTTGCTGCCCCCGCCGGTCGGGATGTTGCTGCCCACGGTGACGCTGAGCCGGTTGTTGAACAGGTTTTTGGACAGGTTGAGGCCCACGTTGCGGTCGTCGAAGCCGGCCACCTCGTTGCCCATCTGGTTCTGCGACTGGATGTCCACGCTGATCTCCACGCCCAGGTAGTCTTCCGACAGGTTGCTGAGCTGCTGCGACAGCAGCGAACTCAGGCTCTTGTCAATGTTTTCGGTAACGGCTGCCGAGGCCCCGCCGCCGCCGCCCGAACTGCCGGCAAACAGGCCGTTCGACGGAATGAAGCGGTTGAGGGCAATCAGGCCGAACGCCTGCTTATTGAGTTCGTTCGGGTCCTGGCGGAATTCGGCGAGCCGCGCATCAATGGTGGTAGCGGCCACCGAGTTGCCCTCCTGCGGCACTTCAATGTCGAAGCCGATGTTGAGCTGTTCGGTGTTGCCTTCAATGTTGATGAGTACGTCTACCAGCGCCTCCTGGGCGTCTCTGGCCGTTGAGTTGTCTATTTGGTCGCCCAGCAGGGGTTCCAGGGAAGTTTCCACCTCGTACACGGCCGTCAGGTCGAGCAGGGCTTCTTCGGGCCGGCCGTTGAGGGTAATGGTGCCGCCCTCGCGCACGCCGAACTTCTTTTTGATCGCCCCGAACAGGTTCATGGCGTACGAGCCTTCTTCGATGGTGTACACCCCGAACACCAGCAGGTCGCCCTGCGGGGTGAGCCGCACGTTGAAGTCACCGTTGCCCGACGCCTGGATGCGGTCGTTGGTGAGCGGGTCGAGCAGGATGTGGAACGTGGCGCTGGAATCCACCGAGGCCCGCAGGTTGAGCGCCATGCCGGCCATCGCCGTTGGTTCTTCCTCCTGCTTGTTGCCCAGGACGCTGGGCGGCGGCAGGTCCTTGTCCACCCAGGTGATGTAATCTTCCTGGTTCACTTCGGCCCCGCCGATCTCGTAGGTCGGCAGGAACACCTCCGTGCCGTCCAGCGTCTTGAGGTTGCCGTCAATGCGAAGCCGGCTCACCGGCCCGATCATGCGGATGTTGGTGGCCGCGTTGGCCGTGCCGTAGAATGACTCCGACGCCCCGTACGAGGAGTTGAGGAACTGGAACCCGTCGGTGCGGAAATCCAGGTCGAGCGTGATGTTGGCCAGGTCGGCGTAGCTCACGCTGCCGTCGAGCACGGCCGTGCGCTTCTCGGCGTCGGTGAGGGTAAACCGGTTGAACACCACCGACTGGTTGCCGAAATTGATGGACTGGTTGGTGAGGGTGAACGACGCCCCCAGCATTTTGGGAATGATGGTGGTGTTGGGGAACGTGAGTTGCCCCGTCAGGTCCGGCTTGGCGACCGAGCCGCGCAGGCGCAGGTCGGCGGTGAGCAGGCCGTCCATGCTGGCGTAGTCCTTCACGAACGGCTCGAACTGCTTGAGCAGGATGCGGGCAATGACGATGTCGAAGCTGATGTTGTCGTTTTCCAGGCCCGGGTTGTAGCGTCCTTCGGCCCGCAGGTCGTTTTCGTTGCCCAGCAGCGTGGCCTTCACGCCGATCCAGCCGCTGGCCTGCCGGTCGGCCGTCAGGGCGATGTTGCCGATGGCGTTCTGGTTAAGCTTGAGCGAATCCACGTGGACGTCGGCCTGCACGGCCGGCGTGCCGAACATGTCGGCAACCTGGGCCTTCCCGTTGATCCAGCCGTCGGCCGTGTAGCCCATCGGGGGCAGCAGCGCGATGATGTCGGCAATGCTGATGCTGTCGAGGCCCAGGTTGAGGCCGTTGGTGCTGGTGCCGTCAATGGAGATGCGCTGCCGGTTCCGCACCAGCGAAAGGCCCTGCACCTGCACGTACTTGGGGGCGTACACCACGCGGCTGTTTTCGGCCAGCGTCCACTCCTGTTTCTTGAGGAAGAGTTCCGAAGGCAGGAACGAGACGATGAACGAATCTTTTTTCATCTGGAAGCGGCCGTTGAGGCGCAGGCGGGTGTCGGCCTCGTCGGCGGCCAGCCGCAGGCCGAACTTGAGGTCGTTTTCCTCGATGGTGGCCGAGAGGGAAGGCGTGGGAATCTTGGTGCTGTCGCTGACCTTGATCTGCGAAGCTTCGGCCGACATCCGCAGCACGTTTTCGTCGGTGTGGGCGTCGAATACCAGGTTGGTCACGCCCTGCGCGGCCATCGAAGCCTGGGGCACTTCCACCCGCAGGGCCAGGCTGCTGCTGTCGCTGGCAAAGTGGCCCTTCACGGTGATGGCCTCGTGGATGTTGAGGTCGGGCGCAAAGGCTTCCAGGATTTCGGGGTACGGGTTCACCCGCAGGTCGAACCAGATGGTCTGGGCCTGGCGCACCTTGCCCGGGGCGACGGGGTAGTTGGTAAAGTATTTCTTGACGAACTGGTCCATCGCCAGGGGCAGCTCGGCCAGCGTGAACTGTCCTTCCAGGAAAGCATTGAAGATGTTGGAACCCACGTTGATGGTCCGCACGGCGCCCCGCCGGCCCAATGAAAGTACCAGCGAGTCGAGTTTGTACGTCTGGCTGGGCTTGCGGGCGTGGAAGTCTTCCACGGCCACGCGGCCGGTCATCTTGTCGGGGTCGGTGCCGGCCAGCCGGGCGTTCATGCGTCCGCTGAGCGTAATGGTGTCGTTGTAGAGGTGCAGGCTCCACAGGTCCACGTCCTCCAGGTCGGCGGCCATCTCGATTTTGGGCTCCTTGCCGGCCAGGTTCGCCACGGCGTTGATGGTGGCTTTCAGGTTGGGGTCGTCCGCATTGAGCAGGGCCTTGGCGACCTCGTTCACGTAGCTGCCCTGCATCCGGATGTCGCGGTAGGTGTAGCCGTTGTAGCGCAGGCGGGCCAGTTTCACGTCGGCCTCGGGCACCGAGATGTTGTCGCCGTTGCGGCTGCCGCGCAGGTCGGCGCTGGCCGTGAGTTCGCCCAGCTTGCTGGCCTTGCCCAGGAACTTGTCCAGGTCCACGCCGTCCACGTTCACCCGGCCGTCGAAGGTCTGGCGCGTAAACGACGTGTCGGTGCCCGCCGTGAAGTTGGCCCGCACCTGGCCGGCGGAAGTTTGCAGGTTGAGGTTGCCCACCAGGTCGCGGAGGTGGCCGCGCACGTCGGCGCGCAGGTCAATGTTGCCCGCCTTGGCAAATTCGGGCGGCAGGGTGCCGGCCGGCAGAATGCTGTTGATGAAGGCCGTGCTCGTGCGCATCGGCGTAATGCTGATGTCGGCGTAGGTTTCGTTGAGATTGGTCAGGTCGCGCACCACCGCGTTGAGCGTGATGAAGTTCTGGTCGTCCACCCTGGCCGTCAGGTTGTCGGTGCGGGCCGTGCCCTGCTGCATGGTCATTTCGCCGTCGAGGTACAGGCTGCGTCCCTTCAGGCCCGGGTAGGCGGCCAGGGCGTCGGTGAAGTAGGCGGCGTCTTTCGTAGACAGGTAATCTTCGGCGAACCGGGCCGTCAGTTCGACCGTCTGCACGAGGTTGTCGGTATCGTTGATGGAAGGGATGCGGATGGCAATGCCGTCGTCGAGCCGCGAGTGGGGCGTGCGGAGTTCTTCGAGCCGGAGGGTTGCCCCCGGCAGGTCGGCCCCGAACTCCAGGGCCAGCCGTTCGAGGGCGAAGCCGCTCTTTTCGCGGAACGAGAAGTTGTTGACGTCCAGGGCAAAGTCATTGGCACCCACCGACACGCCGGCGATTTCGAGCAGCAGGTCCCGCACGTCGAGGTGGTTGAAGTCCATGCCCGAAGCGGCGGCCTCCGCGTTGGTGACGTCGTAGCGGATGTCGGTGTTGCGGATGTTGAGTTCTTTGAGGGCCAGCCGCCAGCCGCTGTCGTTGAAGGGCGACTGTACGGAGTCTTTGGCGGGGACGTGCCGTTCGTCCTGGGCGTCGGCCACGGCTTTGCGGCCCGCCTCGGCCAGCGTATCGAGCTTGGTGGTTTCGGCGGCGGCGGCCACCATCGTATCGGCTTCGGCCCGCACCTGGGCAAAAGACGTGCGCAGGCCGTCAATGGTCAGGTTGTTGATGCGCGGGTACTGCTCCTGAAGGCCCAGCGTCTGGAGGTCGAGGTCGAGGGTGTTGAGGGCGAGCCCCAGGCCGGTGCCCTGCGTCGCGTCGCGGAAGCCGATGCGCACGTCGTTGAGGTTCACTTCGAGCAAATCGAAGGTCCAGGGCGACGCGGTGGTGTCCTGCGTGGTGGTATCCGTGGAGGCAAAGGCGGCGGGGATGAATTCGTAGTTGAACGCCGTGTCGGCCCGTTCCTTGTACACGTTCACCCGGGCCTCTTCGAGCCCGATCAGGTTGGCCGTGACGGTTTTGTTGGCCAGCGAGAGCACGCCGATGTTCACGCGGAGCTTGCCGGCGTACAAGAGGGTATCCTTCCGCTGGTCTTCCACGTAAATGCCTTCCAGCACCACGGTTTTGAAAAAGTCAATGTCCACGCCCGCAATGCGGACGGTCGTGCCGAGCTTCTCCGAAAGGTTCTTAGTGACTTTCCGGGTAATGGCCGTCTGCACGCTGGGCACCTGGATGGCCAGCCACACGACGGCAAACAGGCCCAGGATGCCCAGGACGATGAAGCCGAGAATCTTGCCCGTTTTTAAGAGTATATGCGTTGCTTTATTGCTCAAGGGATGGAAAAATTAAGGGAATCCGGTCAGGTATACGGAAAAGGGGCGCCGGAGGGTTGTTACCCGGGCCTCCGCGGTACGCTAACCGGTTGGGTTCCTATGGTTTTACGTCCGAACCGTCTTTTTGTTTGTTAACCACTAACCTCTATTTACATGGCCGTCAAAGTTGCAATTGTCTATTACAGTGCCACCGGTACCACCTATGAACTGGCAAAAGCCATCGAGGCCGGCGCCCGGGAAGCCGGGGCCGACGTACGCCTCCGCAAAGTGAAAGAACTGGCTCCCGAAGAAGCCATCAAGAGCAATGCGGGCTGGGCGCAGCATCGCCTCGAAACCCAGGCCGTGCCCGAAGCGTCGCTCGACGACCTCGATTGGGCCGACGCCATCATCCTGGGTTCGCCCACGCGGTACGGGCTGCCGGCGGCCCAGCTCAAGCAATTCATGGACACCACCGGTCCGCTGTGGGAGGCGGGCAAGCTGGTCAACAAGATCACGTCGGCGTTTACGAGCACGGCCACGGCGCACGGCGGGCAGGAGTCCACGATCCTGGCGATCCACAACGCGTTTTACCACTGGAGCGCCATCACGGTGTCGCCGGGCTACGCCGACCCGATCCAGTTCGAGGCGGGCAACCCGTACGGCGCTTCTTTCCAGAGCAACAACGGCAAGCTGAAGCCCGGCGAGACGGCAAGGGCCAGTGCCCGGTTCCAGGGCCGGCGGGTCACCGAAATTGCGGCGCAGTTCCTGGCGGGAAAACCGGGCCAGGCTCCCATCAATGCCATCGGCACGGGCGACAACCCGGAGGGCGGCGGCCGGTAACCGGGGGATGCGTATAATGGTACACTGATTGGTTATGATGGTTATGATTGGGACTGATTAAAAGAAGGAGGAGAAGGAATTTTAGGCGTCAGGAAATTAACCTTTACGTATTGAGTTTTCATATTATAATTTGCGCTGCCCCGATACTAAAAAACAGCATAATCAATCATAATCATCATAACAAATCAGTGTACCATCGTGCCACCCAAACCAACTAAAACGTATTCCCCGCAGGACGCCCTGGCCAAGGCCATGAGTTTTTGCGCCTACCAGGAACGGTCCCGCAAGGAGGTCCGGGAAAAGCTGTATTCCTTCGGCCTGGAAGACGACGACGAGGTGGAGGGCCTCCTCGACAAGCTCACCAAGGACAACTTTCTCAACGAGGAGCGGTTTGCCAAGGCGTTTGCCGGGGGCAAGTTCCGGATGAAGAAGTGGGGCCGCCTCAAGATCCGCATGGAACTGAAAGGGCACGGGCTGCCGGCCGAGCTGGTGCGCAAGGCCCTCGAAGAAATTGACCCCGACGACTACG